>NZ_CP010975.1:2183336-2495242 GCF_000981765.1 Kangiella geojedonensis
CTTATCCGCAAAGCCCTGCCACTGTTGATAATTCTTACAGTTTTGACACAAAAAAACCTCCTTGAAGGAGGTTCTTTTTTTTTGTATAAAAACCGTGGTTTATAGGCTTTTCTTAAACTCGTCAGTCATCAGCTCGAAGTCTTCTTTGCCCACACCGCAATCTGGACAGTACCAGTCCTCAGGAACATCTTCCCAGCGCGTGCCTGGGGCAATACCGTCTTCTTCCCAGCCTAACTCTTCGTCATAAATAAAGTCACAGACTAAACAACGATACTTTTTATATTCCACAAATAACCTCTAAACTTGGCTGTTTTATAAATTTCGTGCCCATTTTAAGCATTTCTGGCTGAATTTCCACTTTCAAACCGGTAATTTTAGCTACATCTGGCGCAGTTCGTGTTAGAATTGCGTCCCAAGTAACTTGTCACTAAGAATTTGGGTAAACGAATGGTATTTCAAGGGCAGCACATACTTTCGATTGATCAGCTGGACAAAGAAGCGGTCGAGCGAATTATCCAAGTTGCTGATGAAATGACACCTTACGCCACTCGCGTAAAGTGCTGCAATATTCTTGATGGTGCTATTCTGGCTAACCTTTTCTTCGAACCAAGCACCCGAACTCGAATCAGTTTTGGCACGGCCTTCAATCTTCTAGGCGGTCACGTCCGCGAAACTGTCGGTATGACGACCTCGTCATTGTCCAAAGGTGAATCCCTTTACGATACCGCTCGCGTTACCGCAAACTACGCAGATGTCGTTGCTATGCGCCACCCTGAAATAGGCTCAGTAGCAGAATTTGCCCGTGGTAGTAATGTCCCCGTCATCAACGGTGGCGATGGGCCTAATGAACACCCGACGCAAGCCCTTCTTGATTTATACACCATCTATAACGAGTTGGAAGCCCTTGGTAAAGACAAAGGCACTATCAAGATCGCGATGATAGGTGACCTTAAGAATGGGCGCACAGTTCATTCTTTAACACGACTCCTGAGCCTGTTCCCGAATATCCAATTTACTTTTATCTCGCCACAGGCTTTAGCCATGCCGGATAAAGTATTAACCGCTTGTGATAATGCGGGGCTTAACTACAGTATTTCAGAAGATTTCCACTATGGTCTAAAAGGCCAAGATGTTATATACCTAACCCGCGTCCAAGAAGAACGCTTCACCACCCAGGAAGAAGCCAATTTATATCGCGGCAAATACTGTCTCAACCAAAGCTTATACAAGCAACACTGCGATAAGAACACGATCATCATGCATCCGCTACCACGCGATTCGCGTCCTGAAGCTAACGAGCTTAGCGATGACATGAACGATAATCCAAATCTTGCTATCTTCCGCCAAACTCACTACGGCGTTAAAGTTCGTATGGCGTTATTCGCCTTAGTCCTCGGCGTAGAAGATAAGCTCACCCAATTTGAAAAACCGATGAACTGGTATTCGCCACGTCACTCTTAGGCCCTCAAACTCCAAGACTCGGTTACCCATTCAGCAAATAGAATAGCGTGAAGATTATGACCATTTCCGAAGAACTTTATACTCGTGCCCAGCAGCATATTCCTGGTGGCGTTAACTCTCCTGTTCGAGCCTTTAATGGCGTTGGCGGCACTCCTGTTTTTATTAAGTCTGCCGATGGTGCCTATTTTACCTCGGCCTCAGATAAGCAGTACCTTGACTATGTTGCTTCTTGGGGCCCCATGATTTTGGGCCACAACCACCCAGCCGTTTTAGACGCAGTGATTGATGCAGCCAAGCGTGGCTTGAGCTATGGCGCACCAACCGAAGTCGAAACTGAAATGGCTGAAAAAATCTGCGAGCTGATTCCGTCAATTGACATGGTGCGTATGGTTAATTCCGGCACTGAAGCAACCATGAGCGCGATTCGTTTAGCACGCGGCTATACCGGCAAAGACAAAATCATTAAATTCGAAGGTTGTTACCACGGCCACGCCGACTGCTTATTAGTCAAAGCGGGATCGGGGGCTTTGACCTTAGGTGAACCGACTTCGCCAGGCGTTCCTGCCGATTTCGCTAAACACACGCTAACCGCAGACTTTAATGATCTGGACAGCGTTGAAGCATTGCTCCAAGCCAATAAAGACCAGGTCGCTTGTATTATCGTCGAGCCGGTCGCTGGTAATATGAACTGTATCCCGCCCGTTGACGGCTTTCTTCAAGGCTTGCGCGATCTTTGCGACCAATACGGTGCGGTATTAATTTTCGACGAAGTCATGTCAGGATTCCGCATGGGCGTTGATGGTGCGCAAGGCTATTACAAGGTTCAGCCAGACCTCACGACGCTGGGCAAAGTTATTGGTGGCGGCATGCCGGTCGGTGCATTTGGTGGTAAAAAAGCCATCATGGATTATATGGCCCCTGTTGGCCCTGTCTATCAGGCTGGCACCTTATCAGGTAACCCAGTAGCAATGGCCGCTGGATTAGCAGCTTTGAAGGAATTATCTAAGCCCGGTTTCTACGAGCCACTGTTTGCCTACACAGAAGCTTTGGTTAACGGTATGCGCGAGATTGCATCACAAAAAGGCATTCCATTCACCACCAATCATGTTGGTTCCATGTTCGGATTTTTCTTTAACGATGCCGAAACAGTGACCAGTTTTAAACAAGTAACGCAAGGCGACATGGAACGCTTCAAACGTTTCTATCATGCGATGTTGGATGAGGGAGTCTATCTTTCACCGTCGGCTTTTGAAGCAGGCTTTGTTTCAGCCTCCCACGGTGATCAAGAGTTGAAGAAAACGCTGGAAGCTTTTGAGCGCGCGCTAAGCAGGTAATTTCACAATTTTTTTGATATATTGGGCCTAAGGCACTGTACAATCCTTAACCTTTAACCGATAAGGAATTAGCCGTACTAATGAGCCTAGGCCCATTTTTGAAATCGAAGCGTTCGATCCTTTTGTGGATAGCGATAATCAGCGTTGTCCTTTCTGGCTTTTTCTACCAAAAATATCGCGACCTAGACAAAAACTACAGCATTATTCCAGCTACTGGCGAAACGCCGATTTACGCCGCCGATACCATCAAATGGCTCACTCGGCACCAACACCCTGATGGCTACTTTGTGAATAACCCTGATCTCTTTGATGAGCCCTCTATTCTCAATAAAGAGAGCGTAAGGCTATCGCGCTACGCTGTTGAGACTTTGGTCAAGCTAGGAGCCTCTGAGCAGATTAACCGCTCTGGCATTATTAATTTTGTACTCAATAATTACCAGCCCCCGAGTAATGCCATCGGAAATCTAAAAGGTTTTTCAGCGCTTCCTAATAGCGAAGTAAATATTCGCGCCACCATGGACTCCGTCATTATCTTAGAGCAACTTGATGCTCTGGGGACCATCGACACTGAAGCTGTGGCTCAGCTGATACTTGCTTATCAAAACAATGATGGCGGCTTCTGGGATCCGGGCTATCCTGAGTTCGGACAACAGTCAACAGTGAAAGCAACATCGTTTGCAGTACGCGCCCTCCATCATATGGGCAAGCTTAACTCACAAGTTGTAAGCGATGAGCGACAACAGAGAATTAACCAATTCATACAAAACTCTTGGTCCGAAGACACCAAGACCTTTGCACCCTTCCCTGGGCACCCGGCAATCAGCAGTTATGATGCCTATCGCGCATGGGTCAGTATTCATTACTTACCCATCAATCAGCAGAACAGGGAATCAATTGAAACCATGATGCACCTCGATGAACTGATTGTTAGTTTAAATGAAACCTTTAGAACAAGTGACAAGGTTTATAGCGAAGAAGGCCACTCTGAAAGAAGCTCACTAAAAGCGACATATTTAGTGGTTGCTATGCTGGATAAATTGAACTATTTAAAAGCTATTTCAGTCCCTGAAGTTGTGCAGTTTGTAAAAGGTTACCGTGACCCCAGCGGAGGTTTTTCCGGCGATATCTACTCCGTGTATTCTGCCGTGGACATACTCAGTCACCTTTCTTCAACCCGTATGACGAAGCAATTACGTATTTATCAAGTATTAACTTATAGCGCTATTTTAATAGCGCTTTTAGCCAGTTTAATCTTGTTAGCGTTACATCGCAGGGTTGAATCTCGAAAACACAGTGCGTTGGTGAGGCGCGCTCAGACTGATCGTCTAACAGGGCTTCACAATAGAGAGTATCTTGAGCAACGCCACAGCACATTCAAAGATAACTACTCGCACTTGGCATTTATCTTGCTGGACGTCGACCACTTCAAGTCTATTAATGACAACCATGGCCACCTCGCCGGCGATGAAGTCCTTATTGAGTTATCCGCCCTTCTTAGCAACAACATTCGCAAGACTGATACGCTCGCTCGCTGGGGTGGCGAAGAATTTGCCATACTGTGTCCTGCTACCGAACCCGGCCATGCTCGGGAGTTTTCTGAAAAGCTTCGTGCTTTGATTGAAGCCCACACATTTACACCAGTTGATAACTTAACTTGCAGTTTTGGTGTCGCTTGCGCTGGCAAAAATGAAACACTGCGAGATCTGTATATAAAGGCCGACAAGGCACTTTATCAATCAAAACGTGATGGCCGTAATAAAGTCACCTATCTATAAGACGCGATAGCCCATTTCAGTCCCTGCTTAAATATGCTTAAATATTCTTTTTAAGCAATGTAAAGATATTACTATGAACTTATCGCTAATCGGAAAAACAGCTTTAGTTTGCGGCTCTAGCCAAGGCATGGGTAAAGCTATCGCCAAACAATTATCAGAACAAGGCGCTAACGTAGTACTGCTCGCTAGAAACCAAGAAAAGCTTGAAGCTGTTCAAAATGAACTTGATCACTCGCAAGGCCAAGATCATCATATTTTAGTCGCTGACTTCACTAATCCAGACAACGTCAAACAGGTCGTTTACGATTATTTGCAGGAGCCAGAAGCAGCTATCCATATTCTAGTCAATAACACCGGTGGTCCAGCTCCTGGTCCAGCAAACGCGGCTAACACTGCTGACTTCCTTGCTGCATTTAATCAGCACCTTGTCTGTAACCACGAATTGATGAAGCTGGCCTTACCGAGCATGAAAGAAGCTAAGTTTGGACGTATCGTGAATGTCATTTCAACTTCTGTAAAGCAACCGCTGGATGGTTTAGGAGTATCAAACACGGTTCGCGGCGCCGTAGCAAACTGGGCAAAAACACTGGCTAACGAACTAGGACAGTTTAATATTACCGTTAATAATGTCCTACCAGGCGCGACCAACACCGTCAGATTGGAAGCTATTATTCAGAACAAAGCCAAGAAAAAAGGCGTATCGATCGAAGAAATGGAGCAGGAAGAAAAATCGATCATTCCAATGAAACGCTTTGGAACTGCTCAAGAATTTGCGAATGCCGTGGGCTTCCTAGCATCGCCTGCAGCTGGTTATATCACAGGAGTTAACTTACCTGTCGATGGCGGCCGTACAAGCTGTTTATAAGCTGACGAGGACGCTTCAATGCAAATCATAAGAAACTATGTTGGCGGTGAATTAGTCGAGCCTATACAAGGGAAGTATATTGATAATGTTGAGCCAGCAACAGGTCAGGTCTATAGCCAACTCCCAGAGTCGACAGAAGAAGATCTTGAGCGAGCGGTAGAAGCCGCCGAAAAAGCACAGCCTGAGTGGGCGGCTTTATCGCTAGAGGAACGTGCTGCGATCTTGACTAAACTTGCTAACACTATCGACTACCATTCAAATCAACTGGCAAAAGCTGAAGCCGTGGATAACGGCAAACCATTCACACTGGCTAAAAATGTGGATATTTACCGTTCAGCCGCTAATATTCGTTTCTTTGCACAAGCCATCACGCAATTTTCAAGCGAAAGCCACGCCATGAGCAACGAAGCAATTAACTATACGCTTCGTGATCCCATTGGTGTTGTGGGCTGTATTTCCCCTTGGAACCTCCCCCTTTATTTGTTCACATGGAAAATTGCTCCCGCTTTAGCAGCCGGCAATACCGTTATCGCGAAACCTTCTGAAATAACACCGATGACCGCTTATCTTTTTTCAAAGATATGTATCGAAGCAGGCTTACCTGCGGGTGTATTGAATATCTTACACGGTACTGGGCCTTCAATAGGTAACCCGCTCACAACTCACCCCAAGATTAAGGCGATTAGCTTTACCGGTGGCACTGCAACGGGTGCTCATATCAGCAAGGTCACTGCTGCTATGTTTAAAAAGTTGTCTCTTGAACTTGGTGGGAAAAATCCAACCTTGGTCTTCGCTGATTGTGATTTTGAAGACACGGTTGATAACGTGGTTCGTTCAGCTTTCTCTAACCAAGGGCAAATCTGTTTATGTGGCTCAAGAATTTATATCGAACGTCCGATTTACCAGAAGTTTAAAGAGGCGTTTGTCAAAAGAGTCAAAACATTAAAGCTCGGGGACCCGCTTAAAGACACGACACAATTTGGAGCGCTGGTGTCAAAGCCACATATGGATAAAGTCCTCTCTTATATCGAGCTCGCTCAAGAAGAAGGTGGACGCATCTTAACGGGTGGAAAACAGACCAAGCTCCAAGGTCGTTGCCAGAATGGCTTCTTTGTAGAGCCCACTGTCATAGAAGGGCTGGATAATAACTGCCGAACCAACCAAGAAGAGATCTTCGGTCCAGTCTGTACCATCATGCCGTTTGATAATGACCAAGAAGCCGTCTCACTGGCCAATGGTACTCAGTACGGACTTGCTTCGAGTGTCTGGACCAGTGACTTGAAGCGAGCGCATCGAGTTGCTAAGCAGATAGAAGCAGGTATCGTCTGGATCAACTGCTGGTTACTGCGAGATCTTAGAACGCCGTTTGGTGGCGTTAAAAGTTCCGGTGTTGGGCGTGAAGGTGGTTTAGAAGCACTGCGCTTCTTTACTGAACCAAAAAATGTATGCATTAAATATTAATCCAGTTACCATTAGGCCCATTAACATTACAAAAATATTGACAGGAAAAATACCATGCCATCTTTTGATATAGTTTCTGAAGTCGATAAGCATGAAATCACGAATACCGTAGACAATGCAAATCGCGAACTAACCACACGTTTCGATTTTCGTGGCGTAGACGCTAGCTTTGAACAAACTGGCGACAGCGTAAAAGTTACGGCTGAAGCTGACTTCCAAGTCGATCAGATGATCGATATCTTCTATCGTAGTTGTACCAAGCGTAATATTGACGTTAATGCTCTCGATATTTCTGATGACGCAACACACTCAGGAAAGACCTTTTATAAAACCGTTACTTTTAAGCAGGGCATCGACAAAGAGACCGCTAAAAAGATCACAAAACTCATTAAGGAATCAAAGCTTAAAGTACAAGCCTCAATACAAGGCGAACAGGTTCGCGTTACTGGAAAGAAACGTGATGACCTACAAGCAGCTATGGGTATTGTACGTCAAGCAGAGCTAGGGCAGCCCTTCCAGTTTAATAACTTCCGCGATTAATACGCCAAGCAAGGGAGTTACCTCTCTTGCTTGTTATACCTTTTTTTTGGTATAAATAGCCTCATGCATTACTTTCCACACCAAAAAACATCAGGGTTTATCTTCGCTCATCAGGGCGGATGTAAGTGGATCCTCGATAAGTAAAGCTCTCCCTTTCTTATGTTAGGCGTTTGCACACGCCTGAAATACCGAGTATTTTTTATACATTGCTATAACAGCAACCCATTATTTGATCAGCTCCTTGACCTCTATTCGTTGTGTGACTGGTCTATACAATTAAAGACTTGAGGATTTTATGTCAGAAAAGTTCGTATCCAGTAAGGCTCCTGAACCCGTCGGTTTATACCCTCATGCTCGACGCGTGGGTAATTTATTATTCTTATCTGGTGTTGGCCCTCGCCAAAAAGGCAGTAAAGAGATTCCTGGGGTGACACTCGATCAAGATGGCAACATTACCGATTATTGCATTGAAACCCAGTGCCGTAGTGTGTTCGATAATATTCGATGGATTTTGGAAGAGTCAGGCTCAAGTTGGGATCAATTAGTTGATGTACAAGTTTTCTTAACCAACATGAAAGATGACTTTAAAACTTACAACAAAATCTACGCGGAATACTTCGCTGATAATCAGCCTTGTCGCACCACCATTGAAATAAGCTCATTGCCAACACCAATTGCGATTGAGCTTAAATGTATCGCAACCATTGATGAATAAGGAAAGGAGTTACCCATGAGCGAGTCACTCAGTAAGCCAGTTCCGCCCTTCAACTTTCAGAAGTGGATTGATGAGCATCGACACTTATTAAAACCCCCGGTCTGCAACAAACAAGTTTTTGAACAAGATGATTTTATCGTGATGGTGGTCGGTGGGCCTAATGGTCGTCGCGACTTTCACTATGATGAAGGTCCTGAATTTTTCTACCAGCTAGAAGGTGAAATGGAGTTACGAACGATTCAAGAGGGTAAACGTGTGGACTACCCAATAAAGGCTGGTGAAATTTTCTTATTGCCACCCAAAGTCCCTCACTCTCCAGTTCGTTTTGAAAACTCTATTGGTCTTGTGGTGGAGCGCAAAAGGCTTGACCACGAAAAAGATGGACTCATGTGGTTCTGTGAAAAGTGTGACCATAAACTTTACGAAGAGTACTTCCAACTAACGAATGTTGAGAAAGACTTTTTGCCGGTTTTTGAACGCTTCTTAGAAAGCGAAGAGCATCGCACTTGTAGCCACTGTGGTGAAGTAATGCCTAAAGAAAACAAATTGGATCTGTAATTTATGAACCAACTGAAAATTGATATACATACACACATACTTCCTGAAAACTGGCCAGACTTAAAAGAGCGTTACGGTTACGGTGGCTTTGTACAACTCGACCACCATAAGTGTGGTTGTGCGCGCATGATGGTTGATGGGAAATTCTTCCGTGAAATTGAAGAGAACTGCTGGTCACCAGAAGTACGCATGAAAGAGTGTGATGTTCATGGCGTTCATGTTCAGGTTCTATCAACAGTACCCGTCATGTTCAATTACTGGGCAAAACCTGCTGATACTCACGACCTTTCACGTTATTTAAACGACCATATCGCTAGTGTCGTTAAGCAATATCCAAAACGCTTTATTGGCTTGGGAACCCTGCCAATGCAAGCGCCGGACTTAGCTATTCAAGAGCTAGAGCGCTGCGTAAAAGAAATTGGATTAGCTGGCGTCCAAATTGGTTCTCACATTAACGATTGGAACCTTAATGCGCCAGAACTCGCTGAGTTCTTTGCTGCGGCTGAAGAATTAGACGCCGCAATATTTGTGCACCCATGGGACATGGTCGGCAAAGAGAAGATGCAAAAGTATTGGATGCCATGGTTAGTCGGCATGCCTGCAGAAACGTCGTTAGCGATTAACTCAATGATATTTGGTGGCGTCCTAGAGCGACATCCAAACCTGAGGGTCGCCTTTGCTCATGGTGGAGGCAGCTTCCCTGCCACGATTGGTCGTATTGAGCACGCCTACAATGTTAGACCGGACTTAATGACCGTGGATAACCCCCACAATCCTCGCAAATATTTAAAGCAAATTTACTTAGATACACTGGTTCATGATAAAGGAATGTTGGATTACGTGGTGAACTTGATGGGGCCTGAAAAGCTCGCCCTTGGTACTGACTACCCATTCCCTCTCGGTGAATTAGAGCCTGGAAAGTTAATCGCCTCGATGGATTACGATGCCAGCGTCGAAGATCGCTTATTACATGGAACCGCTCTCGAATGGCTAAAGCTGAATAAACAGGACTTCCTGCCATGAATCCTTTTGTTGAGTTTGACGGTATTGAGTATCAACTGGAGTTATCGCAGGCTTGCTCTATTGCAATCCCGTTAACCTTTGATCAACATCAGCCGAATCATTTTGGTGCGGATAAAGCTCAGTCCAACGTCTTGGAGGCTGGAGGTTTTGTTGGTGATACCCGTCGTGGTGGCAGTTGTAATGTCCAATCTATTTCAATGGTCCCACACTGTAACGGCACACACACTGAAACGGTTCAGCACATTGTTAATCAAGGGGTTCCTGTAGGCGATTCATTATCCAGCTCGCTAACCAGTTGTTATGTGCTGTCAGTAACGCCAATCAAAGCCAGCGAGACTCAAGAAAGCTACTATCCTGGTCTGGCTGATACCGATCAGGTCATTACCAAGCAAGCTTTGCAACAACAAGTTTCCAATGAAGACTTAGATTTAATGGGTGCTGTCGCTATCAGAACCTTACCTAATAACGATAGCAAAACATCACAAGTCTATGGCCATGATGCGCAACCACCTTTCTTCACTACGGAGGCTATCGAGTGGTTGAGCCAATCAAACATCCACCACTTGTTGGTGGACTTTCCTTCTATCGACAAGATGTACGACGAAGGTCATTTGCATAATCACCACTTGTTCTGGAATGTGCCTGTGGGTAGCCATGAATTAACGGACACCACTCTTGTACATCGCACCATTACAGAAATGATCTTTATCAATGATGACATCACCGATGGATTGTATTGGTTAAACCTACAAGTACCACATTTTCAACTGGACGCAGCTCCTAGCCGACCAGTTCTTTACCCTTTAACTGACGTTTCTGATTTAGAAAGTGACGAATAAGTTGGACTACACATGAGTAATTTATTTTCCTTAGAACACGCACAACAACTCGATTCACAAGATCCTTTAAAGCATATTCGCGACGAGTTTCACATCCCCAAACAAGACAATGGCGATGAAGAAATTTATCTTTGCGGAAACTCTTTAGGGTTACAACCAAGGTTGGCCGCCGAATACGTGAATGATGAGTTATCACAATGGCAAAAGCTCGGTGTTAAGGGTCACTTTTCAGGTGATTATCCTTGGATGCCCTATCATGAGTTTTTGAGTGAAGGTTTTGCCGATTTGGTGGGCGCAAAGATTAAAGAAGTCGTTAGCATGAATACACTAACCGCTAACCTTCATTTTATGATGGTCAGTTTTTACCGTCCAACCACTCAACGTCATAAAATCATTATTGAAGATCACGCCTTTCCTTCCGATCATTATGCGGTTGAATCACAAATTAAATATCATGGATTTGATCCCGAGCAAAGCATGGTTTTATTAAAGCCTCGCGACGGTGAAGAAACTTTGCGCGACGATGATATTTTGGCTGCCATTAAAGAGCATGGCGAAAGCACAGCCCTGATTATGCTGCCTGGCGTTCAGTACTACACCGGGCAAGTCCTCGACATGAAAAGTATCACTGAAGCCGGCCACGCCCAAGGTTGTAACGTTGGTTTTGACCTAGCTCATGCCGCAGGTAACATTCCAATGCAGCTTCATGACTGGGGCGTCGATTTCGCTGCTTGGTGCACCTATAAATATTTGAATTCAGGGCCAGGCTCAGTCGCTGGTTGCTTTGTTCATGAACGCCATCATAGCAACAAAGATCTGCCTCGGTTTGCAGGTTGGTGGGGCCATGACAAAGACTCTCGCTTTAAGATGGAGAATCATTTTGTTCCAATGGAAAGCGCTGAAGCATGGCAGTTATCAAACCCACCAATCTTGTCTTTAGCAGCGATACGTGGCTCGCTTGATACCATAAAAAAAGCTGGCGGCATTCATCAGTTACGTCATAAATCGCTCAAACTAACCAGCTATTTACGCCAGTTACTTGAGCAAGAACTTCCGCAAACCATTAACATCTTGACACCAGAAGACACTAAGGCGTCAGGTGCGCAGTTGTCCCTAACGGTTAATCTGGATGGCGCTGATGGTAAGCAGATATTTGATGCCATTGAAAAAGCAGGGGTTACCTGCGACTTCCGTCATCCAAACGTTATTCGTGTTGCTCCAGCGCCACAGTACAATTCGTTTGAGGATTGCTATCGCTTTGTGAGTATCCTCAAGAAGTCGATTGAAGGAGCTGTTTCATGAGTCAACACATCACCATGATCGGAGCCGGTTTAGTCGGTTCTTTAATGAGTATTTATCTAGGACAACGTGGGTATAAAGTCGATGTTTATGACAAGCTTCCGGATATCCGACAAGCAAGTATCCCTGCCGGACGCTCTATTAATTTAGCTCTAGCCAATCGCGGTATTCGAGCGCTTCAACAAGTTGGGGTGATGGATAAAGTTAACCAGCTTCTTATACCAATGAAAGGCAGAATGCTGCATGATGTTACCGGAAAACTCACTCTTCAACCTTATGGGCAAAAACCTGAAGAAGTGATTTACTCAGTTTCACGCGCGGGCTTAGTCAGCTTACTGCGCGACGAAGCGGAAGCGACTAACAATGTCACTTTTCATTTTGAAACGAAATTGGTTGATATCGATCCTGAGAATCAAACCATTAACTTAAAGAATGAGCAAAACGATGATGTTATGACTCATCAGTACGATATTTTGCTCGGTACTGATGGCGCTGGTTCTAAGACTCGTCGTTCCTTAGAAAGCTTAGGCTTGACTGGCTTTAGTTCCGATCTGCTTGAGCATTCTTACAAGGAACTAACGATCCCCGCGGGTGACGTCAACCAGTTCCAAATTGACAAAGAAGCGCTGCACATTTGGCCTCGTGGCGGCTACATGTTGATTGCACTGCCCAATCTAGATGGCTCTTTCACAGTAACCTTATTCATGCCCAATAAAGGGCCAATCAGCTTTGAAGCGTTTAGTGACAAAAAAGCCGTTGAGCGCTTTTTTAAAGAACAATTCAGCGACGTGTTGGAGTTAATCCCTAACCTAGCAGACGATTACTTTACCAACCCCACAGGCATTCTCGGCACCGTACGCGCAAAAAACTGGGCTCATGGCAATATCTTACTGTTTGGTGATGCGTCACACGCCATTGTCCCTTTTCATGGCCAAGGCATGAATTGTGGCTTTGAGGATTGCTCCGAACTCTATCGCTTGTTAAACAAACACTCTGATGATTGGAGCAAAGTTATTTCTGAGTTTACCTCGGCCAGACGAGACAATGCTGATGCTATTGCAGACATGGCACTAGAAAACTATGTTGAAATGCGCGATTCCGTTCGCGATCCACAGTTCCAACTAAAAAAAGCGATCGCCTTCAAACTAGAGCAGCATTACCCGACTCAGTTTATTCCTCGTTATTCCATGGTCATGTTCCATCACATCCCTTACGCTGACGCTTATCGCCGAGGAAAGGTTCAAGCTGACATACTAACGCAACTATCCTCAGGTAATGATAATATCGACGACATTGATTGGCAGCTTGCTGCTCAGTTAGTGCAAGATAAATTAGAACCAATCTCTAAGGAGTTTCTACATTGAAGATCACACACTTATTAGCCTTGGCTTTTACAGTATCTCTGGCTAGCCATACCTTAGCTGCACAAGATAATGATAACGCCAACGATCATGCCAAAGATAATAATGAACTGGCTGACCAGTGGATGAACTACCTTGCTAGTGATGAACGCCAAGGGCGCTTAACAGGCAGCACAGAAAATACGGAAGTTCAGTCTTGGCTTATTGAGCGCTTTAAAGAAATCGGGTTACAAAAAATCCCAGAGCAAGACTCTTATTTACAGAAGTTTACTGCTCACAACCGAGATGGGGAACCACTACAAGCGGCCAATGTGATTGGTTATATTCCTTGTAACTGTAAATCAGATCGTTATTTCATCGTAGGCGCACATTACGACCATGTAGGCGTAAATCCTAAACTCGAAGGCGATCAAATTTTTAATGGCGCTGATGATGATGCTAGTGGCGTTGTGGCCTCATTAATTTTCGCGAAAACGTTAAAGCAATATAAGCAGTTACCTTTCAACGTTATTATCGCAGCTTGGGATGCCGAAGAAATGGGCTTGCAGGGTTCAAAGTATTTTGCGCAAAACCCTTGGCTACCATTGAACAAAATCGAAAGCGGCTTCATGTTCGAGTTAGTTGGCGTACCACTAAAAGATAAGTTAAACAGTGCTTGGATGACAGGGGAAAAATACTCCACACTTTACCCAACACTGAAAGCCGAATTGGAAAAGCAGGGTTGGCAACTTGATCCTGTTTTAGATCCTCGTATGGGTCTGTTTTTCCGCTCTGACAACGCCCCCTTTGCAATGCTAGATGCCTCAAACGAGGATATAAAGAAAGCGTTTCAAAACAAAGAAAAAGCTAAGGTTACGGGAATACCGATGCACGCCATCTCCGTTTGGCGTGGTCAACCACATTATCATCAACCTAATGATGATGCTTCAATTATTCATATCCCTAACCTGGTCTCGCTGGCTGAGTCTCTAGGGAAAGCATTTCACGAATTGCCATCAAACACGCAAATCGAATGGCTTGAGAACGAGCAGTTCCAGTTTTCGCGCCCTAATTAATTATTGTAAGCGCGATAATGTTGGTGGTTGCTAAGTACTTTATTAACCTTAGCAACCATCTCCTCTAAATCTTCTTTCCCATACGCTACTGACGCAACTTTCCCCCAAACAGGGGCTGGCCAAGCCGCATCATTTTTATAGCGCACAACGTGATGAATATGTAATTGCGGCACCATATTACCAAGCGCAGCTTGATTCATCTTATCGGCTTTAAAAGTATCATTCAGGGCTTTCAGTACATAATGAGACTCATCCATTAATTGCAACTGTTGTGAATCGGACAGCTCAAAAACTTCACGCACACCATCAACTTGTGGCACCAAAATCAGCCACGGGTAATTGGCATCGTTCATCAACAACACTCGGCACAGCTCAAACTGCCCAAGCTGGATGCAATCCGCGGCTAATACTGGATGTAACTTAAAGGCCAAAGAATGACTCCTCTTCCTCTGGTTCACAGGGCGCATACTCTCTCGGAGCTGTCCCACGAATAAACGGAATTTCGACCGATTCCTCACAGTAGTCATTGGCTAATAATCCACTTTTAGCATCAATAAGCTTCCACTCAATATTCTCTTCGTAACCCAACCTTAAGGTTTCTGTTGGTATACCGTTAAAAATATCCGTAAATACTGGAAGCGCTGCTGATGACCCTGTAATGTTTGCTTCCTTACTGTCATCACGACCGACCCAAACGACCGCCAAGTGTTCGCCTGAGAAGCCTGCAAACCACGAATCTTTCAAGTCATTCGTGGTGCCTGTTTTTCCTGCGAATTTAGTGAAAGGGTTTTGGTTATGTAAATAACGCGCGGTTCCTTTTTCAACCACTAGCTGCATCCCCGCCTTCACTAAATAGGTATTTAGCTCTGACGCAATACGCTCAGACTGAATAGGATAGCGCTCTAATAGCACCCCTTGATTATCCGTTACAGCAGTAATCGCGGCTGGTTTAATCTTTAGTCCGCCACTCGCTAAAGACTGATATAAACCGGCTAGCTCAACTGGCGTTAGTTCCAAAACTCCTAAAGGTAACGCATCTAAGGCTCTTACCTCACCGTCGACACCAGCCTGCTCAATAAAGTCCGCCACCGTATCAATCCCTACCTGCTGTCCTAAACGCGCCATAGCAATGTTGTATGACTTCATCAAAGCAACGAACAAAGGCACTTGCCCGTGATACTCGCGGTCATAGTTTCTTGGCTGCCATAAAGTACCATCTTGCTGTTTCAACGATAGCGGCTCATCACTGATAATCGTTGCCAAATCATACTTATCACTTTTCTCTAATGCCGCTAGAACAACATAAGGTTTAATTACTGAACCAATCTGTCGCTTCGCATCAATCGCGCGATTAAACCCTGCTTTGTCCGAATAACGATCACCGACTAAAGCCAAAATATTACCGGTCTGACTCGAAGTAATGATCACGGCTGTTTGTAATGAATCGTCTTCAATGCCTTTGGACTTTTCAATACGGGATAAAGTCTTTGCGACCTTTTCTTCCGTGTAACGTTGCATCACTGGATCAAGTGTGGTGAAAATACGAAGTCCTTCTGACTTTAACTCGTCTTCTGAATAAGAGTCCTGCAAGCGGCGGCGCACGAGATCCATAAATGCAGGCACTCGTGATAATTTCAATTCAGGCTTGTTAACCACCGATAATGTGGTTTCACGCTGTTGCTCGTACTCTTGTTCAGTGAGGTGCTTTTGCTCATACATTAACCGCAACACCTGGTTCCGACGCTTCAAAGCGGCTTCTTTTTTCCGGCGAGGATTGTAACCACTAGGGCTCTTAAGCATACCCACTAACATTGCTGATTGCGCAGGAGTTAAGTCACGAACACGTTTATCAAAAAAGTACTGACTGGCTAAGCCAACACCATGGATGGCACGGCCACCATCTTGTCCAAAATATACTTCATTATAATAGGCCTGCAAGATATCGTCTTTTTCATAACGAACTTCGAGTATCACTGACATGATGGCTTCTTTAAATTTTCGCCATAAGGTTCTGTCGTTGGTTAAGAAGTAGTTTTTAACCAACTGCTGGGTAATGGTGCTACCACCTTGAGAACGTCCCTCACTGGTGATGTTGTGCCACAAAGCACGCATAATGGCTTTTGGTGACACACCGCTATGCTCATAAAAAGCACGATCTTCCACAGTTAATAAAGCTTGCTTGAAATGCTCAGGGACGTCATCAAGATGTACTAAAATTCGGTCTTCCAATCGGTTCGGATGGAACTGACCAATTAACAAGGGGTCCAAACGCGCCATCTGTAACGTTTCACCAGTTTCACGATTCTTTAGACCAGCAATACGGCCTGACTGGATAGTAAAGGAAACCGGTAACGATTCTTGTTGGCCGTCCCAAAACTGGAATTCACGAATATGGATAAAGAAAGAACCTTGATAATTCTCATAATCACCTTGGCGTGTGGCTTTGACCACTTTGCGATAACCCAGAAGCTCTAGCTCCTGTCGCAAACGCGTTCGCGTCATGGGCTTGCCATTAGCCAGCTCTAACGATTGTGCGTACACTCTAGCAGGCAGTTGCCAACGGTTTTCTTTAAACTTGCTTTGAATGACGGAGTCTAGATAAAGTGTAAAGCCTGCCAGCAATACGACAAAAATAAGGGAAAGCTTCCAAAACAGTGAGCGCCACTTTTTTCGTCGAGCCTGTTTCGCTTTGGAATTTTTGCTTATGGGTTTACTGGTTTTCTTTTTTGGTTTTTTTGACATACTATCAGTAAAGTTCGTTTCATTAGCGCCATCTTAGCAAATAAACCATCAAAGATTATATGTCATCTATTACAAATTCTGTTAAAAAAAAGGCGAGACTGTTTTTTGCTATAGAGCTCTCTCAAGAGCTTAAAAACCAGCTTGAGGTTTTACAGCAATCTAACCCAGTATTTGTGGGACGTCCCGTAAAGCCCCACAATTTCCACATCACCTTACAGTTCTTGGGTTCTGTCGAACACCAGCTTATTCACGATCTGATTGATTGTGTTGAAATTCCTGGGATTAAACCCTTTTTAGGCTCTATTGAACATTATGCTTATTACCCTAAGAATGAGATTGGTTGTGTCGAAGTACAGAAAGGAAAACAACGACTTAGCGCTCTCAAGTCACATCTAAGTCGTTGCCTAGCCAATGAAGGGCTTTATTTTGCAAAAGACAAACACAGCTTTCGTCCTCACATCACCCTATACCGTGAATGTCAGCCACTCGGGGATATTCAACAAGTTCTCAATCTAGAATTTAAGGTTGAACGCTTCTGCCTCATGGAATCGATACAGAATGACAAAGGTGTTTATTATGAAGTGCTTGAAGAATGGTCGGTCTACGAGCCGAGTATCAAGGAACAGTTTTTTGGAATTAAAGACTAGGTGGGCCAAAGCCCACCTTATGTCCGATTAGCTTTTCAACAGTTTTGCAGCGATACTTCTAAAGCCTAGACCGGTACCACCCGCGGACCACTTAGGCGTTGGGCTGTCGTTATAAGCAGAGGCTAAATCAATATGCACCCAACCTTGCCCATTATTTGGTACAAAGCGGGATAGGAAGCCTGCGGCATTACTCGCTCCGCCTGGACCACCACCTTTTACCGCTCGGCTGTTAGCCGTATCAGCAAAGTGCGATGGGCAACGGTGGGCATGGAATGGCTCTAACGGCAACGGCCAGTGGCGCTCGTTCTCTGTTTTAGAAATCGCTAAAAATTCGTCGCTCGCATCTTTATCAAGCGCAAACACAGCATTGTAGTCACCGCCTACGGCAGTCACGGCTGCGCCAGTCAAAGTCGCCGCATCAATAATCGTTTTAGCGCCAGACTGTCCAGCCAGCAATAAACCATCAGCCATCACTACACGGCCTTCGGCATCAGTATTCTGAATTTCTACCGTGACGCCATTCGGGTACGTCAAAATATCACCCAGCTTGTAGGCATGCCCGCTGATTAAGTTTTCTGCGCAACACAGGTACAGATCGACCGGCTTGTCTAAACCACGCAAAATGGCTAACGCTAAACCGCCCGTTACCGTGGCTGCGCCGCCCATATCGGCTTTCATGTGCAGCATGCCAGCACTTGGCTTGATGCTGTAACCACCGCTATCAAAAGTAATCCCCTTACCCACTAACGCGGCGACGGGAGCGCTCTTATCGCCCTTAGGATCAAACTTAAGTTTTAACAATGCTGGCGGACGAGTTGAACCACGTCCCACTTCCCAAGTGCCAATATGCCCCTGTTTTTCCAAGTCTTCGCCGGAAATAATGTCATAAGTGACATGGTCTGGCGCTAAACCTTGAATAAATTGAGCAGCTTCTTGTGCCAAAACTTCTGGCGCCAATACTTCTGGCGTTTCGTTGACCATTGAACGCATCCAGCGACTGACTTGTATACGAGCATCTAACTCTTGACTATCGCTTTCACTCAGCTCTGCAAAATCAATCTGAACATCCAGTTTAGGCTCGTAAGCTCCCTGAAAGAATGCCCACTGCTGCTCAAGCTGCCAGTCGCCTTTTAAAGTGAAGAATGACAAACCTTGTGTCATTAAACGACGCGCTGCAACTTGAATAAGCTCTGCATTGTCAGCATGAATGGTTGCGCGGTCATCTTTAAAGCTCAGCAAAGCACCTTCACCCCATTGCTCGGGCGCACTATCGCTGGAAAGATAAATCTCTAAAGTCATAAGTATCCTTATTTGATTAAAGCTGGGCGAATCGTGTGTTTAGAACAGGTGCCCTAGCTTCGATTGTTTGGTTGATAGATACATAGCATTGTGGGGGTTTTGCCCAAATTTCAAGGGCACACGTTCAACCACGTCAATACCAGCGTCTTTCATTGAGCTCACTTTTCGCGGATTATTGGTCATCAGTCGAATTTTCGACACGCCTAAAATATCCAGCGCATCAGACGCAACTTTAAAATCACGTTCGTCCGCCCCAAACCCTAGGTGCTCATTAGCCTGCACCGTATCCATACCTTGATCTTGCAAGGAGTAAGCACGAATTTTATTGGTCAAACCGATACCTCGGCCTTCTTGGCGCAAATACAGCAACACACCACTACCTTCTTCAGCAATTTTTTCTAACGCTGCACGAAGTTGAAAGCCACAGTCGCAACGCAAACTAAACAGTGCGTCACCGGTTAAACACTCAGAGTGAATTCTTGCCAATACGGCCTGTTCTTTGTCCCACTCGCCAAAAGTCATGGCAATATGCTCTTTACCATCATCGGTTTCAAGCGCATGGATCACAAAATCTCCCCAAGGAGTTGGGAGCTTGGCCTGTAGGCTATCTTGCTGGTTCATTCGGTTTGTATACCACTAATTTTGAGAACATTGCCATTTTACACGATGTGTCAACTAATCGACACCCTGTATATTGAGCCTTTGGTCAGGCCGCCTTTTCTGGTTTTATAATGTCTGACACTTTAACCCAGAACTCATCCCAATCGTCAGGCGTATCGGCATGTCCGGTCGAGTATATCTGATGCTCTGCATCCTGTTTGGCCGCTAATAACTTGGTTAATGCATCAATAGGAACGGTTCTATCCGCCTCACCATGCACTAAATAAGCACGACCCTTATAGTTTTTCAGAGCTGAGACATTATCGAACGGGTCGCGCACCAAGAAGCGTGGTACCCAGCGTTTCTTGGCTAAGTCCATCACGCTGGAATAAGTCGACATCAAAATAACCGCATGTGGGGTTTTGTCAGACAAAATGCTCAATACAGCACCGCCACCCATCGAACGCCCTAGTAATGAAATATGCTCATGATCAAACTGAGGTTGCTGCTCAATCCAATCATAAGCGTTCAACATGCATTCTTTGATGGTTCTATAGCTTGGCCTACCGTCGGAGCGACCATAACCAGGGTACTCAGCTAAAACCACACTAAAGCCTTGCCCACGAATATAATCCAGTCTTGGCGCCCAGTCATCAATGATGTTGCCATTACCATGAGCCAGCATGACAACTGGAGAACGCTCACCATAAACATCCTTTAACGGTGCAAGATAAGCCAATTCAAATTCACCCTGAGAAAAAGATAGCCGCACAAGCTCACCACCAGCTTGAGTGATAAGTTCGGCATTATGAGCCGGCAATTCATGGACTGGAAACAGCAAGCGGCGCTGTAATACATAAAAAAACAGCACATACAGGATATAAAATCCTACGATTGAGATGAGGCCCCATATAACAATTTGCATAAATCTAAATATTGCGTCTACTATTTATACTGTTAGAATTTCTACATTCTAACATCAAGCTCGCGGAATACAGCAGGTTTATCAGGGTATCGCCAGCTTGGGTTATGTTAAAATAGCGATATATTACTTAATGGGGTTTCTTAAAGGACTCAGTATGTCACATTTATGTTTAGTTACAGACATCAAAGACGGTCAAGCCAAAGCATTTCCACACCCTTCGCCGAGCGAAGACCGCGACCTGATCATCGTCCGCCGCGGACTTAACGTCTATGGCTACGTCAACCGCTGCCCTCACGCCGGAACCAACCTAAACTGGCAAGAAGACGAGTTTATGACGGATGACGAACAATACCTCATGTGCTTTACCCACGGCGCCCTATTTGAACCCGACACAGGACGCTGCGTCGCAGGCCCCTGCGCTGGCGCTCACCTAAGTGAAGTGAACCTAGAAGTCGAAAACGGCAAAGTGTTTTATGGGGAGTAAACTGTAGATGCTTAAATAACAAGTCCACAAACCGCTGCTACTATAGGTTCGTTAGCTCAAATAATCTATTATCTCTTAATTCAAGTACACGGTCAGCCATTGATATGGTTTGAGGCCTGTGCGCAATAATAATTCTAGTTATATTTAACGCTTTTACTGTATCATTAACTTTGCGCTCTAAGTCTACATCTAAACTTGAAGTAGCTTCATCCAAAAATAAAATACTGGGGTTATTATACAATGCCCGAGCAAGCAAAACTCTTTGCTTCTGCCCCCCAGATAAATTACTACCCATATCTCCTATATATGAATAATAACTCATTGGCATTTTTATTATATCATCGTGAATAAAAGCTCTCTTAGCACATGACTCAACCTTCGAACGGTCTATGTTAGGATCAAAAAAAGATATATTGTCAGCTATACACCCTGAGAATAACTGATCATCTTGCATTACAGAGCCTATGGACATTCTATACTGCTTCAGTCCTAAATGGTTAATATTAATGCCAGAGCTTCTTACTTCTCCTGTTTCTGGCTGTAACAAACCCAGCATAACTTTCATTAAAGTTGTTTTGCCGCTACCTGACGCACCCACTATCGCAATCGACTCCCCCTTTCTAATTCTAAGGTTTATATCCTTGAAAATGAAGTTATCGTGTTCACTATACTTAAAGCTTACATTGTCTAGAGCAAGCTCTCCTGAGTCATTCTGAATCTCTCCTCCAAGCTTCTCCAAATTGAACTCCGCATCTGTTTGAGTTATGTCTCCTAATCTCTCTAGATGCAGAGATAGCATTTTAAACTGGATAAGCTTTTCGACTAAAGCTCCAATTTTTTCGATAAACTGGCCCTTATAGGACATATATGTATAAAGCATACCTATCGTCATAGCAGCGCTCATTACCTCTAAAGCAGCTATGTATATAATTATAATGTTTTCAATACCAAATATTGAACTTTTTATAAATGAGAAAGTAATATTGAATCTTCCCAGTTTAATCCCACTATTTATACTTTCCGCAAAATGGTTCTGCCAAACTGAATGCCTTTCTGCCTCCTTTCCAAATAGCTTTATACTCTGGACTCCCTTAACTGATTCCATAAAGTTTGATTCTTCTTTAGCATCTAGCACAAGAAGTTCTTCGTTTAACTGTCTATACCTTCTGTAAAGGGAAAGCCTGATCAATAAATATATAAAGGATATAATTAGAACTAATGTACTCAATAAAGGACTATAAAAGTACATCACTATTATCAATCCAACAGCTAAGAAACCATCAACGAGAACCTCTATCACCCCTGTTGTAAGCAAATTCTTTATATAGTCAATAGAGCCGAATCTTGAAATAACATCACCAATATGCCTACTTTCAAAATATTTCATTGGTAATCTTAAAAGGTGTCTAAATAAATTAGATGCCATTTCAGCACTAAGCTGACTACCAAGGAATAAAATCACTAGCCCTCGAACAGCAGCTATTAACACTTTGAGAATCACTAAAAAACCAAACCCAATTGCTAAAATGCTAAGTAGTTGATAATCTTGGTTAATCAACACCTCATCGATCACCAGCTGCATATATAATGGACTTAACAGACTTATTAGCTGTAGTGCTACTGAAAACAAAAGAATTTTCAGCATTGCTGGTCTTAGTCCTCTAATTGAGGACCACAAATCAGAAATATTTGTTTTTTTTGTGATCTTCTTTTTTGTAAAACTACTTGAAGGTTTTATCTCTACTGCAACTCCAGTAAAATGCTTTGAAACTATTTCAAAAGACAACTCTCGCCTACCAGTTGCGGGGTCATGTATCACTATTCCTTTTTTTGTAACAGACTCTAGAACAACAAAATGGTTTAAATCCCAGTGTAATATACAAGGAGTTTTCAACTGTTTTAATTCATCAATCTCAAGTCTGACGGCTCTCGCCGCCATACCTATATAGTCAAAAATATTAATTATACCTTTTAATGTTTGTCCTTTTAATGAACTAGAATAATTCGCACGCAAACTATTTAAGTCTATACAGTAACCATAGAATGTAGCTACCATTGAAACACATGCCAGTCCACATTCAGCAATCTCTGTCTGCAATACAACTGGGAGAGAACTTTTATTTTTAAATTTTAAAAGAGATGAAATTGAAATCATAAAGCTATAAACTTTCTCTTAATTGATATAAGGGCTTTAATATCCAGTCAATCAGTAGCCTTTCTTCCAAGACGACTGTTGCTGATAAACTCATACCGGCTCTTAGTTGATAGGTTTTTCCTAAGGTCTCAACACTTTGTTTATTAAGTTTCACTTTTACTATATACATAGGCGACTTAAGATTTACAGGTGCATCAATATCAGCTGGCGCAAGAGGAGTATCAGACACACTTATAACTGTGCCTTCATATACACCAAAGTGCTCATATGGGAAGGAGTCATATCGTATTTTTACAGAAAGTCCAGGCTTCACAAATCCAACTGCTCTAGAAGGCAAGTAAATTTCTGCCACTAACTGCATATCTACAGGAATAATAGTCGCCAACAATTTATTTGGTGAAACATTATGTCCCACTTCAGAATTTATCGTCGTCAAAGAACCACTAATAGGAGCTTTGATTAGATACTGAGAGCCCCTTTTAAGCTCAATCAACCTTTCATCTAGTTTATTAATTGAGGACTTTATAGTATTAGTATTAATTTCATTTTCTAGTGGGAGTGATTTCAGTTTAGAGCGAGCTTCAGACAACTTAAGATCGTGTGCAAGGAAAGATGCTTGGTAGTTCTCCAAAGCTGACCTAGCACTTAAATAAGCTTCTTTTGCTTGTGTTAGCTCTGTTTCAGTGATTAACTCCCTCTTCCTAAATAACTCATATTCTTTAAGAGTTTCTTTCCTAAGTTTTTTTGCATCAGTTAAAGAAAAAAGCCTTTTTTCCATAAGTCTTTTCTGCTCAAGCAAGCCTACCTCTTGAGCTTTCAAATTACGCAGTTTTTCTTCATATTGTTTTTTTTCAATTAATAGTTCTTCTTGCTTTTTCATGAGTTGCTCTTTAACATTCAATATCAAAAGCATATTGGCAGAACTTTCATCTAATTTTTTACTAGTATCAATAGAAAATAATTTATCACCCTTATTTACTTTATATCCCTTTCTAGCATGACTATTCACTATTATACCGGCATCATTACCATAAACTTTTACAACCCCACTTTTAGGAACCAACTGCCCTACAGCGACCTGCTTCTTAGCATACTTCTTTGTGCAGATTAGGAATATAGCCAGCGCTATAACTAGAAATAACAAGTACATCCAGTAAGAAGAGAATCCATGCTTAATTATTACAACATCCCCCTCTAATTTTTTACTCTTACTTTCTAACACTTCCTTTCTAAAAAGCATTTTTATACCAACTTAACGCCCTATCTATAAATGAGTACACAATCAAAATAAATGCCAAAACAGAAAGATCAAATCTAATACTGGAAATAGCAGTATCAAACGAATTATTGTTATAGTCGTCTTTAATTATTATAGAAGAGGGGCTATCTACACCTGTAAAAATAACCACCATATTGAAAAGCAAATGAAGTCCCACTGCAAAAGATATCGACCGGAAAAGATAGGTTACATACGAATACAACAATGCTGATACTATCAAGAACCAAGAGTTTTTAAGATCGATTGAATGCCAAAGTGCAAATAATATAGCGGAAACCAAGCAGCTTATAATAAGCTTCATCCCTAAAGCTTGAGATAACTCTACTAAATACTTCCTAAAGAATAACTCTTCAAATATTACCACTATAAAAACAGAGTAAATTAGTAGTAGGCTATCTACTTTCAGGTCACCTAAATTACCCAAACCATCATCAAATATTATGCTCCTTAAATAACTCACAACAAAACAAGTAAATATACCAGACAAGAATAAGAGATAAGTTCTTTTATCTTTTAGGCTATTCAGTAAATTTTTTTTCAATTGTATCCGATATACTAGTATAAGACCTATTACACATAATGAATAAAATATTGTATCCATTATTATTAAATCTTCATTCCCTAGCAGAGGCTCCCTAGCGCTTCCCCCCAGTATATTGACGCCTATGAAATACGATATAAGTATTATAAGAAAGAATATAACTAGATAAGTCAATGCTGATAGCAACCATTTTTTTACGTAATTATTATTTTTCAATCTTTTCTCAATCAGTTAATTCTAGTAATGGAAGCTTACTAGTCTTCCAGCGAATATTAAGACTTAATAATGTGAGTTCATCATCACTAAATATCAAAATAGAAGGAGACCGATAGGTCTCCTAAAAAATGACCACTACTTTTCTTTCTGTTCGTCATCTTCTTTCTTTTCGTCATCGCCGCTTGAGATCCAGCCCCAAATTAATTCTCCAGCAAAAACAATCCAGCCCCAACGACCACCAGGTCTTTTCTTTGGTCGCTCTACCGGACCATCATCATTACCTCCAGACACCAAATCTAACTCTTGATCGAGTAATTCTCTCATTAGAAATCTCCTATTAATTTAATCTTTTCTCCATGTTTCCATGTCGAAGTTATGTTTATAAAAATTGTTAAAGCGCTTCAACGATGCGAAATATATCTCAAGTCACTTTAGACTTACAACTAAATTTAAGTATCAGTTTGTATCGGCTTAGATGATTGAGAAATAAGGCACATATGCATTAATATATATTTATGCTAGCATTATTCTTTGTACATTAAGATAGAAGCAGTATAGAGTACTTTTTTAACAATACGAGCTCTACATTTCTATAAGATTTTATTATAGATAATTTTAAGGACTTAACTTGAAATTCTCTCCACCATTAATAAAAACCACTTTACTCAAACGCTACAAACGCTTTTTGGCGGATGTGGTGAGCAATGAGCATGGTGAATTTACGGCGCATTGTCCGAATACAGGTTCGATGAAAAACTGCTGGCAAGAAGGTGATACGGCTTGGTTGTTGGACTCACAAAACCCGAAGCGTAAGTATTTATACACTTGGGTGTTGAATCAGAATATTCAGGGCGATTGGATTTGCATCAATACACACTTGGCTAATCAGGTGGTCAGCGAGGGCATCGAAAACGGAGTATTAGAGGAGCTGCAAGGTTATGAGTCTTTGCGCCAAGAAGTTAAGTACGGTGAAGAGAATAGTCGGATAGATTTGCTCTTAACAGATCCCAATAAGCCAGATTGTTATGTGGAGATTAAAACCGTGACATTGCTTGAGTCTGGCGACAACCCCGACTCAGGCGAGCTATTTGAGCCTGGCGCAGGCTATTTTCCAGACGCCGTCAGCACTCGCGGTCAAAAGCATATTCGTGAATTAGTCAGCATGGTTGAGCAGGGTCATCGTGCGGTTTTATTGTTCCTCGTACAGCATACCGGCATCCGCTCAGTCAGCCCTGCGGCCCATATTGACCATAAATATGCTGAATTATTGTACGATGCAGCACAAAAAGGGGTTGAAATTTATGCATATAATACCCATATCAGTGCCGCAGAGATTAAGCTGCAACAGGCCTTACCAGTAATTTTGTAGAAATATCAACTGGTTAGCTCAAATTTAAGAAAAATTTGGCTGATTTTGCCAAATTTGGCTTTTCAATTGGTACATAGAGGGCTAATATCCCTCTTTCACTTTTTCAAAAGCTTGTCAATGCACAAGTGAAAAAGTGGGCTGACTTTAAGTCAGAAGTTACCATAAAGTTAATGGAGCATTGAATTAGATGCCACGTAAAAAAACAGTTACAAATACAACCTTACAAAAGTTGGGAATTGAGCCTTATAAAGAAAAAAAAGGCGAAGAGTATATGAACGATGCTCAATATGAGCATTTCCGTCATATCTTAAACGAATGGAAACGTCAGTTGATGGAGGAAGTGGATCGTACTGTGCATCATATGCAAGACGAAGCAGCCAACTTCCCAGATCCTGTTGACCGAGCGTCACAAGAAGAAGAGTTCTCACTTGAGCTACGTACTCGCGATCGTGAGCGTAAGCTACTAAAGAAAATCATTCAGTCTATCGGTAAGATTGATGATGATGAATACGGTTACTGCGAGTCTTGCGGTATTGAAATCGGTATTCGTCGTTTAGAAGCCCGTCCAACTGCAGAGCTTTGTATTGACTGCAAAACTCTCGACGAAATTAAAGAGCGTCAATACGGCAGTTAATGCCCGCAACACCGAAGAACGCCTCACAAGATTCCCGAGCTCAACCTAACGCTGAGCTCGGACAATCCAACTCTCTCCCTGCGAAACCATACCTTCGAGGACGATTTGCGCCCTCGCCTTCTGGCCCTTTGCACTTTGGCTCATTGGTTGCAGCCGTTGGTAGTTACTTAATCGCAAAATACTATGGCGCTGAATGGCAAGTTCGCATTGAGGATATCGATCCTCCTCGTGAAATCGAAGGTGCAGCTGATACGATTCTGCGTCAGTTAGAAGCGTTTGGTTTGCACTGGGACGGCCCGATCATTTACCAAAGCGAGAGTATTCCTCGATTTAACGAGATTTTAGAAGAATTAAAACAACAAGACTTATTGTATGCCTGCGACTGCACACGAAAGAAAATCAATAAACTCAGTGAAGATGGTCGCTACCCGAATATATGCCAAGATAAAAACCTAAGCTTTGACGGTGAAGTTGCATGGAAACTCAGGCATCGTCAGGATGATTATCATTTTTATGATCAGATTCAAGGCCAGTGTGAGTTTGAGACCAGCCTTTACCGAGAAGACTTCACCGTAAAACGCAAAGACGGCTTAATGGCGTATCAGTTAGCGGTTGTGGTCGATGATATTAATGCAGGGATTGATCATGTGGTGCGTGGCATTGATTTACTCGACTCCACACCCCGTCAACTGCGTCTGTATCAAGTGTTAGGAAAACCAGCGCCACTTTGGTACCACCTACCATTAGCCATCAACGATGATGGCAACAAGCTTTCCAAACAGAACCACGCTCCTTCCATAGACTCCCAAAACCCTAGTAAACAGTTGCATCAAGCCATCGCCTTTTTAGGCCAAAAGCCCCCCGTGGCGCTAAGGCAAGAAGCTCCCGAAATCATTATCGACTGGGCAGTGGAGCATTTTTCTTTGGAAAGCATCCCTCGCCAACAACAAATACCTTATTTTGACTAGGGTCTGTGCTATTATTGCAGCATAGAAAGTAACCTAAGACTTATGATACCTATTGATTTCAACAATAAAGCAGTGGTTTTCTGGAACACAGAACAAAAAACACAGTGACGCAATCTCTGACATGAAACAACCAGACCACATCATTCCACGTGACCAGCACACAGTATCACGCAAAGACATCAGCGATAACGCGCTGAAAGTTCTTTATCGCCTCAATAAAGCTGGCTATGACGCATTCCTCGTTGGTGGCGGTGTTCGTGACATTCTTTTAGGACTGCATCCTAAAGATTTTGATATCACCACTAATGCCACACCAGAGCAAATCCGCAGTCTATTCCGCAACAGTCGAATTATCGGCCGACGCTTTAAGTTAGTACATATTATGTTTGGTCGCGACATTATCGAAGTTGCAACTTTCCGCGCACATTGCGACAGCAATATTCAGCAGGCTAAAGAGGGCATGATATTACGGGATAATGTTTATGGCACGGTTGAAGAAGACGCCGAGCGCCGTGACTTTACCGTGAATGCGCTTTATTACAACGTAAGAGACTTTAGTGTTCACGATTACTGTAACGGCCTAACCGACCTTCGCAAGCGTCAGTTGCGCATGATTGGCGATCCTGAAACACGCTATCGAGAAGATCCGGTGCGAATGTTGCGTGCCGTTCGTTTAGCGACCAAATTAGATTTAACCATTGAGCCAAACACGCTTGAACCCATTACCCAGCTAGCTCATTTAATGGAGCAGGTTCCAGCAGCACGTCTGTTCGAAGAGTATCGCAAGATGTTCTTGTCTGGCAGGGGTGAAGAGACGTTTAAAGCTCTGCAAGAGTTAGGGCTACTACAAAAGCTGTTCCCTGCGACCGATGCCTTATTAGCCGAACACCAAGAGTTTGAAGGCTTTATCCATGCCGCGCTAGAAAATACCGACAAAAGAATTGCTAGCGACAATACAGTCAATCCTGCTTTCTTAATTGCTGTATTCTTATGGCAGCCTTTATTAGAACGCGCTCACCAACTTGAAACCAAAGGCATGAACTTTAACGATGCTTTCTTCAAAAGTATGGGTTACATGTTAAGCGAGCAAAGTCGTTATATCTCGATTCCTAAACGTTACAGTTTAGTCATCCGTGATATTTGGGCTTTACAGGTGCGCTTACCGCAGCGCTTTGGTAAAAAAGTCTGGTCTGTGCTGAGTCACCCTAGATTCCGAGCGGCTTACGACTTCTTAATGTTACGCGCAGAATCCGACCCGTCGCTACGCGAAGTCGCGGATTGGTGGACCAAGTTTCAAGATGCCGATAAGGCCGCACAACAAGCTATGCTGCCCAAGAATAAACGCGGTAAAGGCAAACGTCGCCGCAAACCCAAAGGCAACGATTAGGATCAATACATGCAGCAACCCAGGGTTAGCTACATCGCCTTAGGCAGTAATTTAGGCAATCCAACTCAGCAGTTACACGAAGCCTTGTTAGCCATCGATCAGCTCCATGAAACCTACCTTTTAGCCTATTCGAGCTTTTACCAAAGTGCTCCTATGGGCCCTAAAGATCAGCCCGCTTATATTAATGCAGTAGCAAAAATACACACCCAACTCTCTCCTTTAACGCTTCTCGATAAACTTCAAGCTATTGAAAATCAACAGGGTCGTGAGAGGAAAGAACATTGGGGAGCGCGTACAATTGATTTGGATATTGTGCTGTACGATCATACAATCATGCAAACAGAGCGCTTAACCCTTCCGCATTATGGTGCTAAAGAACGCGACTTTGTGTTAACGCCACTGGCCGAAATCAGCCCTGAGCTGGTCTTTCCCGATGGCGAAAGCATCAGCCAAGCGCTAAAAAACTGTACTCACTATGATTTAATGAAACTTGATTTAGATAAGATAACGATAAAAGACTAGGAGACGGCAAGTCAGTATGAACATCAAGATCCCCCATAATTTTATTGCGGTTGAAGGACCGATTGGTGTTGGTAAAACGACTTTGGCCCGGAAATTGTCAGAGGTACTCGGTAGTGAGCTGATCCTTGAAGAAGCTGAAGAGAATCCTTTTTTAGAACGCTTTTATCAAGACCCTAAATCGGGAGCCTTACCAACCCAGCTCTACTTTTTATTCCAAAGAGCGAGACAGTTACAAGAAGTTCGCCAGTCGGATATGTTTACGCCGCTCCGTGTGGCAGACTATCTGATGGACAAAGATCGCCTATTCGCACGTTCCACGCTTGATCCCGAAGAGTTAAGGCTTTATGAGCAAGTGTTTGATAACCTGACCATTGATGCACCTAAGCCTGACTTGGTGATTTACTTACAAGCGCCTGTTACCGTCTTAGCAGAGCGCATCAAGAAACGTGGCCGTCGTGAAGAGTCGCCAATTAGCCAAGAATATTTGCAGACAATTTGTGACGCTTACACAGATTTCTTCTACTACTATCACGAGTCGCCACTGTTGATTGTGAATGCTTCAGGGATCGACTTGGTGGAAAATGAAAAAGACTTTGAGATGCTCCTAGAGCAAATCCACGCGACTACGTCTGGCCGGAATTATTTTAATCCGCATCCGGTTTAGCCCTAGTCAGCGCTCTTAACCGAATTTATAAAGCTGAGATACTGATGAAATTTACAAGCATTAGCCATATCGAAAAATTGAAAGCCAGTGGTGAAAAGTTTAGTTGTTTAACGGCTTACGATGCCTCTTTTGCCAATGTAATGTCAGAAGTGGGCATTGATATGATCCTCGTCGGCGACTCTCTGGGGAATGTCGTCCAAGGGCAGAAAACAACGGTTCCAGTGACTTTAGAGCAAATGGAATACCATATTGAGTGCGTCTCACGCGGTAACGAAAATTGCCTTATCGTCGGTGACATGCCTTACATGAGCTACAGCACACCTGAAGAAGCTTACGACACAGCGCGTCGCATCATGCAAGCTGGCGCACAAATGGTCAAGCTTGAAGGCGGAGCATGGCTATTAGATACCATCCAAGGCCTCACCGTTCGCGGGATCCCAGTATGCACTCACTTAGGCTTAACGCCACAATCTGTGGATGCTTTGGGCGGCTTTAAAGTTCAAGGTCGAGATAGTGATGGCGCTCAGGCCATGATTGATGATGCGAAAAGTCTAGAGGCTGCTGGTGCCCGAATGTTAGTACTGGAATGTGTGCCGAGTGACTTAGCCAAACAAATCGCACAAGAGCTAACCATTCCTGTTATGGGTATTGGGGCGGGCGTCGATGTTGATGGCCAAGTTTTGGTGTTGCATGACATGCTCGGGATTTCATCCTTCCAAGCTAAGTTTGTTCGCAACTTTATGGCCGATGCCAAAGGCAACATCAAAGATGCGATCAAGCTTTATCACGATGAAGTCAAGGCTGAACGCTTCCCCGCTTCTGAACACTCCTTTGAATAAGTAACCAGCACTATGATGATCGTTAATACCATTGCTGAGTTGCAAAATGCTTTATCCAAACATCGCCAGGCTGGCAGAACCATTGGCTTTGTCCCAACCATGGGTAATCTTCATCAAGGCCACTTAAGTCTGCTTGATAAAGCGAAAGAGTTATCCGACGTGGTTGTCGTAAGCTTGTTCGTCAACCCCACACAGTTTGGGCCAAACGAAGACTTTGATTCTTACCCGCGTACTTTTGATGCAGACTGCGAAAAATTGCAGCATCATGATGCTGATATCATTTTTGCGCCAAGTGTCGAAGAAGTTTACCCTGGATACCTACAGAAGAAAGCCCAACCCAATCTGACTACAATTCATGTTGCTGAACTGGGCAACGATCATTGTGGCGCCTCTCGCCCCGGCCACTTTGATGGCGTCACCACCGTAGTGACGAAATTGTTTAACATGGTGCGTCCTGATATTGCCGTATTTGGGCAAAAAGACTTCCAACAATTAGCCATCATCCGCCGTATGGTGCAAGACTTAAATATTCCCGTGACCATTATCGGCGCTCCCATATTGCGCGAATCTAATGGCCTCGCCATGAGTTCTCGGAATGGTTACTTGTCACAAGAGCAAAAAGATCAGGCGGCAGGCATTTTCCGAGTATTAAGCTGGGCTAAAGAGCAGTTAATGACACATAAACTAAGCTTTGATGAGGTCGAGCAAAAAGCTGTGAAACAGCTTGAAGAGCAAGGTTTTAGAGTCGATTACTTCAATATTGCTAACGCCGATTCCCTGCAAGTTGCCGAAACTTCCGATACAAATATCGTCATCCTAGCCGCAGCCTTTCTTGGCAAAGTGCGCTTGATCGACAATGTCACCCTGACGCTCTAACGCCTGTGAGCTGATTCAGTAGGCGTTATTACCGCTTGGTGCTTTCGCCTTTTAACAATTTGTTTTATGCTGACCTTTCAGTTTACTCTGAGAATATAAAAAGATTAATCATTACAGGAGTCAGCAATGTCAGAGGTGAAAACCTATCCCATTATCAACAATCCTCAGCATAAACCGCATATTGACGAGGATACTTACCACCGCATGTACCAACAATCGGTACAGGATCCAGACAAATTCTGGTCACGGATGGCGCACCAGTTTGTCGACTGGTTTGAGCCATGGGAAGAAGTCAGTAACGTTGATTATCACAAAGCTGACATTAGCTGGTTTAAAGGCGGAAAGCTCAACGCTTCATATAACTGCATTGATCGTCATTTAAAAGATAAAGCCGATCACACGGCGATTATTTGGGAAGGCGATGAACCTGATCAACAGCGTTATATTAGCTTCCAAGAATTGCATGATGAAGTCTGTCTTTTTGCCAATGCGTTAAAAGAGCGCGGTGTCAAAAAAGGGGACCGCGTTTGTATTTACATGCCCATGATCCCCGAGGTGGGTTATGCCATGTTGGCTTGTGCTCGTATTGGTGCCATTCACTCGGTCGTGTTTGGCGGTTTCTCACCGGAAGCGCTGAAAAGCCGTATTCTTGATAGCGACTGTCAGGTTTTAATCACCGCGGATGCTGGCGTTCGTGGTGGGAAACAAGTCCCCCTAAAAGCCAATGCTGATGAGGCTTTACAAGGTTGCCCAGACGTTCACACGGTGATGGTAATCAAAAGTCAAAATAACGAGATTAACTGGAATAGTGATCGTGACGTTGATTACAATCAATTTAAGCAAAAGATGGAGCCTGAATGCGCGCCAGAAGTTATGGACGCCGAAGACCCATTATTTATTTTGTACACATCAGGATCGACAGGCACGCCGAAGGGCGTCATGCACACGACTGGTGGCTACCTGCTGTATACCGCCATGACCCACAAATATATTTTTGATTACCATGACGATGATATTTATTGGTGCACTGCTGACGCTGGCTGGATTACTGGTCATTCATACATTTTTTATGGCCCACTAGCCAATGGCGCCACCACCCTGATGTTCGAAGGAGTGCCGAACTACCCGACCACGTCTCGGTTCTGGGAGATTGTTGATAAACATAAAGTTAGTTTATTCTATACCGCACCAACGGCTATTCGCGCGCTGATGGCTGGTGGCGACGAGCCTGTAACCAAAACCTCTCGACAGTCATTACGAGTTCTTGGCACTGTTGGTGAACCCATTAACCCTGAAGCATGGGAATGGTACTTTAATGTAGTCGGTGAACAGCGCTGCCCTATTGTCGATACCTGGTGGCAAACCGAAACGGGGGGCATCTTGATTACCCCACTACCGGGAGCAACACCTTTAAAGCCAGGCTCTGCTACACGCCCTTTCTTTGGAATCCAACCGGCACTCCTCGATACCGATGCTAATGAGCTGGATGGTGTGGCCAGCGGCAGTCTGGTTATGAAACATTCATGGCCTGGGCAAATGCGCTCCGTATGGGGTGATCACCAACGTTTTTACGATACTTATTTTTCACAATTCCCAGGCTATTATTTTTCAGGTGATGGTGCACAACGTGATGGCGATGGCTTTTATTGGATCACAGGTCGCATGGACGACGTCTTAAATGTTTCGGGCCACCGGATGGGCACAGCAGAAATCGAAAGTGCGCTGGTGTTACATGATGCTGTTGCCGAAGCCGCGGTCGTAGGCTACCCTCATGACATCAAGGGACAAGGAATATACGTTTACGTCAGTTTAATGGCAGGTCAGCAAAGTTCTGATGACTTAAAAGCTGAGCTCATCGCCCATGTAGCAAAAGAGATAGGTCCCATCGCTAAACCGGATAAACTTCAGTTCGCTGACGATCTTCCAAAAACTCGCTCAGGGAAAATTATGCGCCGCATTTTGCGCAAAATTGCAGAAGACGATATTGAAAATATCGGTGATACATCGACCTTGGCGGAACCTGCGGTGGTCGAAAAACTAATTAAAGAAAAACTGTAACCTCAATAAAACCAAGCTTAAGCCCAAGTTTTAGAAACTCGGGCTTTGGCTTTTTCTAACCATTCCTCAGTCACGACAAAGCCACGCATAATTTCGGTACTGTCTTGTATCCCAACGACCTGCTGTATTCTTTGAAATTCATACCGCTCATTGTGCCCGTGGGTCAAAATGGTTTTATCATCCAGTAACGTTAATAACTCAACCTCATCACCAGTAACCGCTGACAGCCAATATGGCTTAGGTAATAAGTACCAATCAATATTAGAGCTTAATTGCAAATGAGCAAACTCTTCCCAAGTCGTCCAAAAACCTTTTAAGTGTTGTGGGTTTACTTCACGCGGGAAGCGAAACAACTCCTGCATAAAGTTTTCTAGCGGATAAAATAAACGCCCGCGAGTCAACAGCTTCACATGATCAATCATGATACTTTGCTCACTAAGCCACTGCCTAATCGTTGTTTGCTTTGATAACGTCAGCTGATGGTCAAACAATCGTTGATACTTACTATCAAAGCGATCCCTAAGGTTCGGCCCAACCCAGTGACTTAATTGCTCGCCGCTTCCGATCTGCAAGTAGAATTTAACCGCTAGTTCACAATGAAGCGTTGCATCAAGAACATTGTCTCGAATGATTGAATCAAACTCGCCAAGCGTGTGTTTATCAATAATGACTTGAAGGTTGTGTTTGATAACATCCAAACTGTTACAGTTTCTGGTGAGGTGTTGCCACAGTTGCTCAAAATAAACGCCAAGACGATACGTTTCTTTATAATCAAACCCCTGGTAACTGACCATACGACTCATTAGCTCATCGGTACTCATCTGCCGAGTAAGAGCCAATAACTCAGGTGAATGCAGCATCCAATCAAGGTCATTATTATGGCGCGTCATTAAGGTCCAATGTTTAACGTTCCGTCAAAGTTTGAGTTATCATAGCAGAAAAGCTATCTCTGAATGTTAAAAAAAGACCGCCCGAGGGCGGCCTGTTTCACTAGAGGTATGAATTTCATAGGGGTAGTCTAATCAAGGAGAGAAAATCCATACTAGGGCTGAAATCACTAAGGGGTAAATAATGTTCTCAGCGCTTGATTAAAACTATACCGAAAATAAGTGTTAGAATATGCATGGTTTCGGTAAAACTCAGAAAAGTTATGTAAAGGCCACTGACTATTCTTTACACTTGACGCATGCCCCTCGTGGTAATATTACAAATAACTGGTTGATTCTAATCAACTAACTTAGCCGATTCAGTTTAAACAGGACACCGACTTAACAGGACCGCTATGGCCAAACTATTATTAGCCGACGATGACATCGAACTTTGCCAACTTCTTCATGAGTATCTTTCTCAGGAAGGCTTTGAGATTACCCTAGCCCATGACGGCGCCTCCGCGGCAAAACTGATTTTAAATGATAGTTTTGACTTGATGGTGTTAGACGTCATGTTGCCTAATCTCAATGGTTTTGATGTATTAAAGGAAGTGCGCAAAGAGTCTCAGGTCCCTATCTTGATGTTGACGGCTCGCGGTGATGAGATCGACCGTATTGTTGGGCTAGAGTTAGGAGCCGATGATTACATTGGCAAGCCTTGCAATCCTCGCGAACTCACAGCAAGGATTCGCTCTATTTTACGTCGAACCGAAGCGGACTACAGCCGCAAGAAGAAAAAGCTACGCTCCATCCATCTCGACGACCTCTATATAAACCCTGGTTCACGCGAAGCATTGGTTAATAATCAAGCCATGAAACTAACGGCAACTGAGTTTGATATTCTTTACTTACTCGCAAACCAAGCTGGAGAATTGGTAAAGCGGGACGTCCTTTCTGAGAAATGCCTAGGCCGCTCTTTAGAAGCTTACGACCGCAGTATTGATATGCATATCAGCAATCTACGTCGCAAGCTCGGAACCGACATTAAAGGCGAAGAACGTATAAAAACAGTCCGTGGTGTTGGCTATCAGTATGTTTCACACGATACGTAAGCTCGCCAAGCCCAATCTTTTCTGGAAGATATTTTTATGGTTCTGGCTAGCAACATTATTAACCCTAACCAGTGTCATTTTTCTCTACAGCATGACCTCGAAAGACACGAGGTTAGTACCGATTACCGCCAAAGAATCTGAGCAGTTACGACAAACAGCTATCACTATTCAGCTGCGTCATGTGATTGAAGAGTATCAGAATGGCTTACCCATACAGCCTAATGGCACGGGTAAAGAGCTTGATAATACGTTTATCATCAACAATCAAGGCTACGAAATTTCGGGCAAAGTTGTGCCCGAAGTTATATATCAACTCAGTGCCTTTTATAAACAACGCAACCGCGCCGCCACAGTTACCATCAACAACTACTCCTATTCAGGGCCAGAAATTGTATTCAGCCGTGGTCAATATTACTTGCTGTTTATTAAGCAAAAGAGCCAGCAACACTTCAGCACTTTAGTGTCTGAATTTTTCCACTCGGTCAGTATTTGGCAAATTTTAGCGGCACTTGGAATAAGCTTCTTAGTCTGCTTTGCTTTAGCTTGGTATTTAACTCGCCCTATCCATCAGCTGCAAAAAGCCACAAAAGCTATTGCCAAAGGTGACTTGCAGGCTCGAGCGAAAGATTTTATCGGCAAACGTGCGGATGAGTTTCATGACTTAGCCGAAGACTTTGACTTAATGGCCGATCGTATTAATCGAATCATTATGTCTCAAAAGCGCCTCTTGAGCGACGTTTCTCACGAGCTACGCTCACCACTGACACGAATGCAAATTGCTGCCAGTTTAGCGCAAAAGCATAATCAGGCCACCGATGATCCATCCAACTGTTCTCATCATATTGAACGAATTGAAGTCGAAGTTGAACGACTTGATGAATTGATCGGCGAGCTATTACAAGTTGCGGCCTTAGAGCGTGGACAACAACATCAGCAGGTCGACACCTTTGTGGTCAATGATCTGCTAGACGTCATCATCAGCGATGCTCAGTTTGAAGCCACGGCCAATAACAAAGAAGTTGTTTTTGTTGAGAGTCCGATGATTCACTTCAAAGGTTACTATAATCTGCTCGCTCGTTCGGTTGAAAACGTTATTCGTAACGCTATCCGTCATACGCCAGAAGGCACTAGGGTAACGGTAGCTATCAAGGACGCCGGCCCACATTTTTCGATTATTATTGAAGACGAAGGTCAAGGCATCGACGAATCACACTTAGACAAAATCTTTGAGCCTTTTTACAGGCCAACTGAAGCACGAGAGCGTAGCTCAGGGGGCACAGGGTTAGGGCTGACCATCGCTAAGCGCGGCGTGGAGGTTAACGACGGAACGATCAAGGCCACCAATAGTAGTAATGGTGGCTTATTGGTCACCATCACATTGAAAAAGAATCGTCGCGTTAATTAATAATACTCCAAAGTAGAAATAACGCTAAAGCAATCAAGAAACCACCTAAAATACGGTCAATCCAGTGTCCGAACTGAGCGAAAAAGCCTCTAACTTTGTTACTGGCCAATATATACGACAAGAAAACAAACCATGCGGCGGTAACAACCGCCATCCATATCCCATAAAAGCTTTGCACCGCCAAAGGCGTGGTAGCGTCAACTAAAGTGGTAAACAGCGACAAGAAGAACAGTGTTGCTTTAGGGTTCAATACATTCGTTACAAACCCCTGACGAAACGCTTTTCTATCGGTCATGATGTTTCTTTTGTCCAACGCTTTCGCTTTGCCTGACTGACTAGCCGCATTAGCACTTGAGTTATCCGGCTTTGCCTGTAGCGCACTATAACCAATGTAAATTAAATACCCCGCACCCGCTAATTGTATTAACTTAAATAGCCATTCTGTGCTTTGAATCAATAACCCAATGCCTAACACGGCATAAGCTACGTGCACGAATATTGCCAGGCCGATACCAAGACTGGTAATGATGGCAAATCGTTTTCCAAAAACCAGAGACTGCCTCATCACAATCGCAAAATCAGGTCCAGGACTCATCACCGCTAACAAATGTGCAGAAGCTATTAGCAAAAACTGCTGCCAGTAATCTCCGATATTGTGTATGAATTCTTGCACAACAGTTAACCTATCACTTCAACGATTTTCTTTGACAGTTCGATCATTAAGGGCCCATACGTGCTGAATGCCAAGAAAACAATAATTGCGAAAAAGATCGACAAACAGAGGGGGAGTTTCAGCCAAAAATAGTTGCTGAGTTGGTACAGCTCATTATTTTTTTGCGCCTTATTATGAGCAATGAGCTGACGAACATAGCCTTCCAGTAGCCACAAACAAACCGCCATAGCGATTAGACAACTGACCAATATAATGACTTCAAGCTTCTCAAACGTCAAAGCAGCACCCAAAACCACGCCGGGCATCAAATAAACAGGAGCCCATATCAAGGTGGCAATAACAACGGCAAGTAAGAATTTTTTTGCAGGCATATCTAGTATCCCTGCAATAAGTGAGATGACGGCACGAATTGGGCCAATAAACTGGCCAATCAAAATACCAGCAAAACCATGCTTCTTGAAAAAGGTTTCTGAGCGATGCAATAAATTTTGATGACGCTCTACCCACGGCCAGTGATGAACGCGCTCCTTAAATGCAGTACCCACTAGATAAGAGACAGCTTGCCCCAAAGTTGCCCCAGCAAAGCAAAAAAACGCAATCGGCCAAAAACCTAAAGTCCCAGCGCCAATAAGGCTACCCACACCAACCAACAATAGCCAACCGGGCATGGCTAGACCAATAATGGCTAGCGACTCTAGAAATGCAATAGCGAACACCGCAATTCCCGCCCAATGGGGGTTTGCGCGAATCCACTCAATAATATTATTTACGATCTCTTCCATGGGAGCTAATAATGAATAAACTTCCAGCAAAAGTCGATCTATTTTTGTAAGCTCTTGTGACTCATCACTTATCACCCACCATAACTTGCTTATTTTTCAGGGCTCGTTTATCGTTTGCCTATCTACTTTTGTCTATTACGGATCTACAAACCCATGAGCGACAGCTATAAAACCATTATTCAGCAACGCCAACCTGAGGACGTTGAAATCTTTCATAATGTTCATCCTGATGTAAAACCACCGAAAACCGATTTGGATGATCTTTACCATAAGCATCAGGAAATTAATGATTACCGTTCATCTGGCGAGTTAATTCGAAGTTTAGCTAATACTATTAAGAAATGGCGAAAACACATGCCGAAGGATGCAGAACCAACCATTGTGGCCATGTTAAACGGTGGTTTACAAATACAAGTCGCACGATTAGTGCAAGAGTCTTTTCATGGAATTCGTATTGAAGGGACTGCCGGTGGCAACCCGTGCATGGTCTTATCGCACCAAAATAACGTAGAACTTCTATGTTACGTACAAAAAGTTCCTGAAGAAGAACCAGAACGACGCATCGGCTTCGTTATTGATGGCGAAGAAACCGAAGAATAAAAGAATAGTTGGTGTGACGTTACGGGAGCTGTTTACCTAAATAGCTTCCTGTAACTCTTCTTCGTCAAAGTTCACGACCAAGTGTACATCTAGCTTCTCGGCGAGTAGCTGCAATTCACTTTCGACTTCATCAATATCGAAAATATAATCCGTAGACACTTGCAACCTAACTTTATAAGCCTTTTTCCCCTTATCACAGATGTAACTCTTACGACTCAGTTCATCCACCACCAGTTGGTTATTAGCTAAAGTACGTAACAATTCAACATCGACAACTTTGTCTCTAAGACCATATAGCTCAATTTCAAAGCTGATCTTATCGTTGGAAAAAACATTGTCCGAAGAATTAGCGGGGGAAAACTCAAAATGCAATCGTTCTGAGTTTAAGCTCTCAAGGCATGCCCGAAATGGGCCGAAGTAGGCGAGATTGATTGAAATATAAAACAATCCATTAAAAGCCTTGTCGATTCTATTGAACCGAGAAGCCTGTAACCGTCCGTTAAAACGGTTAATGATTTCAGAGAGGGTTACAATAATTAACTCGTTATCACTTCCTGTCACAGAAACGATTACTTCCATGTCTTCCTGCTCTGAATACCGCACACTGTCACCACGTTCAGTTTCGTTGCGCATTCTATAACACTCCATTTATTCCACCAGCACACTAAAAAATTACTACATTTAGGGTTGTGATGCAAATAACAAAGCTTTGTTAAATGTTACAGTTGATTATTGCCAAGCCTTGTCGCAACTCCTAATATGTTGATATAGCAGAGCAAAGGAGTCGCAACATGAAAAAATTTGTACTGACCTTAGCAACAGCAGCACTCATCAGTGCATGCGCTACATCGCCAACGGGGCGAAACCAAGTAACATTGTTCCCTGAGTCGCAAATGTCCCAAATGGGCTCGGCGGCTTTTACTTCGATGAAGAAAAGTGAGCAAGTGTCCACAAACTCTGGGCATAATCGTTACGTCAACTGCATTGTTAATGCTTTAATCCCGGAACTTAACACCGTAGCCCCAGATATGCGCTCTACGCGTTGGGAAACTAAAGTGTTCGTTGATGATAGCGCTAACGCTTTTGCACTTCCTGGTGGCAAGATAGGTGTACATACAGGCATGTTTAAGGTCGCTGACAATGCTAGCCAGTTGGCATCAGTACTTGGTCATGAAATTGGCCATGTTTGGGCGCGACATGGTAATGAGCGTGTTTCTCACCAGTACCTTGGCACAGCAGGTTTACAGTTAGCCTCAGTATTAGCAGGTGAGCCGACACAACAGAAACAACAAATTCTCGGCTTGTTAGGCGTTGGGACACAAGTTGGCGTATTGAAGTTTAGCCGTACCCATGAGTCTGAGGCTGATGAAATTGGCTTAGAGTTAATGGCACGAGCTGGCTTTGACCCTAGAGAAAGCGTGGAGTTATGGAAAAATATGGCCAAACAAGGTGGCGGTAACGCCCCTGAGTTTTTGTCTACACACCCAGCAACAGACACGAGAATCAGAGACTTACAAGCGCAAATGAATGACGCTTTAACGTTATACCAACAAGCAAAAGCTCAAGGAAAACGACCTAACTGCCGTCTGTAATTAACTGCTTCACACGTCAATTATTTTCAATAACAAAAATAAAGGGGCTAACTAGCCCCTTATTTATTGATTAATAACTTATCACCAATTTTATAGTTACTGATCGGCCAAGTAACCAGCTCGCTCGTAAATACCTTCCATATACAAATCGTCAAAGTCTTCGACTACAGACTTTTGGACTTCTGGCAGCGACAACAAGTTATCACGCCATTTAGAAATTTTCTTATAATCACTGACTGGGTCAATACCGATATTATCAGCAACAATTTTAGAGCGCATCAAAAATGGTGCGAAAGCACTATCCACCAAACTGAATGACTTCCCTTCAAAGAAGCCATCATTACCAATCTTGCGCTCTAGCGGCGCTAATTTCTTGGTTAAGTCTTCTTCAATTTTCAGGTAAGTTTCTTCACGTCTAGCCTGCGTTAATTGATGTTGGGCATTAAATAGGCTGCTGCTAAATTCGATCCAGGCACGGTGCTCAGCTTTTTCTAGCGGATCTTTAGGAAGCATTGGGTCACCGTGAGTCTCATCAAGATATTCATTAATGACCGCTGACTCAAACAACACATGATCTCTCACGCGTAGTAATGGTACTTTACCAAGCGGAGAGATTTCCAAAAACCAATCTGGTTTTTTCTGTAAATTGATGTACTCGATGGTGAAATCAATCTTCTTGTGCAATAAGGTGATAACTGCTCTTTGTACAAAAGGGCATAGCTTAAAGCTTATTAAAATTGGTTGTTCTAAAGAAGTCATATCCACAACTTTAAGTTAGTATCTAAGGCTAATGTAAAACGGTTTTGCTAGAAAAGCAACTAACCTTTTAGCTTTTGAAGCTCACATAAAAAAGGCTTTCCGAAGAAAGCCTTTTTAAATTTTAGTGCTCGTGACCACCAGCGCCATGAACGTGACCATGCGATAATTCTTCTTCGCTTGGCTCTCGAACTTCAACGACTTTAACATCGAAGTTCAATGTAACGCCTGCTAGCGGATGGTTACCATCAACAGTGACTGTATCGCCTTCAACTTTAGTCACAGTGATTAACTGAGGGCCTTGTGGTGATTCAGCGTTAAACTGCATACCCGGCTCAACTTTATCGACGCCTTGGAACGCCTGCATAGGAACTTCTTTGATCAATTGTTCGTGGCGCTCGCCATACGCTTCTTCAGGCGTTACTGTTACTGATAACTCATCTTCAACAGTTTTACCCACTAAAGCATTTTCCAAGCCTGGAATAATGTTCTTATGACCATGCAAATAGGCCAATGGCTCATTACCTTCAGATGTATCAACCAACACACCCTCTTCTGTTTTCACTGTGTATTCAATTAATACGACTTTGTTTTCTTCAATTTGCATAATCAACTCACTTTCTATCTATAAAATTTTACCCGGACATCACGCCTCAATGACGCAAGCTGCCGAGTACGGAATACTTAACTCTGGGAAATAAAAGAATATGAAGGGGACGCTACAGGGAAACTCTTAAGCAGAGTGGCTCTTCTATAAGAGCAAACAAATTTTGACTAGTTTATCACTAGAAATAGACATGGGGGTGGTAACCTTAATTACAACCCCAGTTTTACATACTCTTAGCAATCAAAATAACGCAGCTATAAGGTAAAAGGCCGCTTTTAGCTAACTTTCTGGCCTGCCGCCTGCTGATCCGCATGATACGACGATCTCACCATCGGCCCACTCGCCACATTCGTGAAACCTAAATCTTCAGCGATCTTACCTAACTCATCAAATTCTTTTGGTGGCATAAAGCGCATCACCGGATGGTGATACTTACTTGGCTGTAGGTACTGACCAAGCGTTAGCATGTCAACACCGTGCGCTCGCAAGTCTTTCAAGACCTCGATAATCTCTTCGTTAGTCTCGCCTAAACCAATCATTAAACCTGATTTGGTCGGGATGCCAGGATAACGCTCTTTAAATTTCTTAAGCAGATCAAGCGACCATTGATAATCAGCACCTGGACGCGCCTGTTTATATAAACGCGGCACTGTCTCTAGGTTGTGGTTAAAGACGTCCGGTAAACCGGCTTCCATCTTATCTAACGCGACTTCCATACGACCACGGAAGTCAGGCACCAATACTTCAATCTTTAAACCCGGATTTTGTTCACGAGCTACGCGCACACAATCACTGATATGTTCAGAACCACCATCGCGCAAGTCATCACGATCAACCGATGTGATCACGACATAGTTCAAGCCCATCGACTTCACTGAGTCCGCTAGGTTCTGTGGCTCTTCAGGATCAAGCGCTAAAGGACGACCGTGCGCAACATCGCAGAAAGGACAACGACGAGTACAAATATCACCCATGATCATGAAGGTTGCAGTACCGTGACCAAAACACTCTGGCAGGTTCGGACAAGAAGCTTCCTCACATACAGTGTGCAGCTTGTTGTCACGCAACATGTCCTTAATTTTAGTGATTTGGTTGCCGTTCGGTAAACGCACACGAATCCAGTCCGGTTTACGTGGCATCTCTTCGGTCGGCATAATTTTCACTGGTATGCGCGCCATTTTCTCTTCAGCACGCATCTTATGACCCGGCACGACTTTTCCTGTAACTTTTTTCTTACGAGGAGTAGCCTGTGCAACAGACTCAGGTTTTGACATAAAAAGCACTCAAACCTTACCCAATTACTCAGGTAGGCCCTTCATTTCTAGACGGCTATTATAGCCTAGTTTGCCGCATAATTGATCCACTAAATCTGGTTGAACACGCTCCAGAGTTTCAGGACCACCACGCTCGGCGATGTGCGTCATCGCCATTCCTTGATAACCACAAGGATTGATCCGAGCAAACGGCTCAAGATCCATATTAACATTCAAAGCCAAGCCATGAAACGACTTGCCCTTTCGAATTCTTAACCCTAACGAGCAAATTTTTGCCTCATCAGTATAAACACCCGGTGCATCGGAGCGCGCATATGCCTCAATTCCATACATCGCCATGGTGTCCACGACCGCATCTTCAATTGCCGACACCAAATCTCTAGGCCCCATACTCTTACGACGTAAATCGATCATAAAATAAGCAACCAATTGACCGGGGCCATGATAAGTGACTTGGCCGCCACGATCCACCTGTACCACAGGAATATCGCCAGGGAACAGCAAATGTTCGGGTTTTCCAGCCTGTCCCTGCGTAAACACTGGGTCATGCTCGACTAACCAAATTTCATCAGTCGTCTCATCATCACGCTCATCAGTAAAGCGCTGCATCCGTTTCCACACCGGTACATAGGTTTCATGTCCCAGCTCACGGATAATAATCGTATTGTCGTTACTCATAGAATGTTGGCCATCAAGGCTAAAGAAGAAAATTATGCCCTCTACAGGGTCATTTTAACGCCTTCAACCGTAAATACGTCTTTGTACATCGCGTCCACTTGGTCACGGTTTTCAACAGTAACCATGAATGACAACGACACATAATTACCGTCTCGGCTCAATTTCGAGGTTGGCGAATAATCATTCGGCGCATGTCGATTGACGACTTCCGCCACTTCCATATCAATACCATCACGGTTGGCAGCCATAACTTTAAAGCAAATTTCGCACGGAAACTCCCATACTTTATCGCGATCATATTGTGTCATAACGCTGCCTCATCACTAATTTGTCCCAAGTATAACTGCTCTTTCAGCTCTTGGTAATATTGATACATTCGGCACCACACAGGACCTGCGACGCCTTCACCTATTGTAACACCATTTACTCGAATCACTGGGCGGATTTCCTTGGTTGAGCTGGTTAGCCAGACTTCATCCGCTAACTCTAACTCATGCTCAGGTATCGCGCGTTCTTCAAAAGGAATCTCGTGGCGGCTGGCTAATGCCAAAATAAACTCACGAGTGACCCCTGCCAGTAAATGCTCACTCAACGGCGGCGTAATAATAACACCATCACGCACAATAAACAGGTTGCTTGATGTTGCTTCGCTCGCTTCGTTGTTGCGAACTAATATGGTGTCATCAGCGCCAGATTCAAGCGCCTTTTGTTTCAGCATGCAGTTTGCCAGTAATGTGATCGCTTTAATATCACAGCGCTGCCACCGAATGTCTTCTTCGGTAATGACCGAATAGCTTTTAATATCAGCAACTTGCCAGTCTTTTTTTACCGGCGGTAATGGCGATATCATAGCAAACACAGTTGGCGTATCTAACGCTGGGATGTCGTGATGACGGTCAATGTAACTGCCCCGAGTCACTTGTAAGTAAATCGAAGCGTTATCAAGCTCATTCTGCGCGATCAACTCTTCGCATATCCTAAGCCACTCTGACTCCGACAGCTCAAACGACATCAAAATTGCAGATAAACTTTTATGTAAACGCTTGATATGGCTCGAAAAACGAAATGGTTTCCCTGCATATACGGGGATCACTTCATAAACCCCATCACCAAACAAAAAGCCCCGATCTAAGACCGGGACTGTTGCTTGTTCAAGGTTTTGAAACTCGCCGTTTAAATAAGCTACCGACATTTTTCATCTTATTTCAGTTAGTTATCATTTATAGCGGTTTGATCTTATCGCTTTAGTCTTCACGCTTAGTCCTCAAACCAAAGCGCCATAGAATCCCACATACGACCAAAGAAGCCAGCTTCTTCAACTTTGTCTAAAGCCACCATTGGCATCCGCTTAACAACCTTATCCCCCATCTGGAAATAGACTTCACCGACAACTTGGCCCTTCTGAATTGGTGCCATTAATTTACCGTTTAACTTATAGTTAGCTTTTAGCTGATCTTTCTCGCTTTTCAACACCGTTAACACAGCATCTTGCGCTAAACCAACACCCACTAACTCTTCCTCGCCTTTCCACACTTCAGCTTGCTTTAGCGACTTACCGGCGGTGAAAGCCTTAACGTTGGTGTAAAAACGAAAGCCATAATTCAGTAATTTACGACTCTCACTCGCACGCGAGCCCATACTGTCGGTACCCATAACGACTGAAATCAAACGCATGCCCTGTTTTTCTGCCGAAGACACTAAACAGTAACCTGCTGCTTCTGTATGCCCGGTTTTGATTCCATCCACACCTAGCGTCGTGTCACCCAATAGTTCATTACGGTTTTGCTGGGTGATGCCGTTGTACTTAAATTCACGCTCAGCATAGAGGCTATAATCTTCTGGGAAATCAATGATTAAAGCTCTTGCTAACTTGGCCAAGTCGCGTGCAGTTGTGTTGTGCTGCTCGTGCGGCAAGCCAGTGCTGTTCATAAAATGTGTACTGTTCATGCCAAGGCGTTTCGCGTATTGATTCATCAAATCAGCGAACGCTTCTTCGCTACCGGCAATATGCTCTGCCATGGCGATACTCGCATCGTTACCCGACTGAATCACAATACCGCGGTGTAGATCTTCCACCGTCACATACTTATTAACCTCAACAAACATCAAGGAGCTTCCTTTAAGCTTTGGGTTTTGGGCCCAAGCATTCTCACTAATCAGCACCTTGTCTTGTTCACTGATATTGCCCTTATGCAATTGATCCGCAATGATGTAGCTGGTCATCATTTTAGTTAAGCTTGCCGGAGGGAGCTGTTGATCCGCATTTTCCTCGATAATGATCTGCCCAGTCTCAAAGTCCATCAGTAACCATGAGCTCGCATCAACACTTGGCTTAGCCGGTTGAATAGCCGCTGCTACGCCCGAACAAGCCCATAAAACCAACCCTAATACCACGATGTTTACATAATTACGCTTCATCATTTTCAACACTATCTATTTATTTGAATACTTCATTGATACTCGACTGAGCTTTTTGCCAGTCACGACGATTCTATATCATTTCTTCAGCGCGATAACTCGACGACTAGTCGGTAACAACACGCGGAGAACCAAAGCTATACTGTTTTAACTGCGATAAAATCGCTTCTGCCGCACGGGCATCTTCTAAAGGCCCAATGCGTACACGCTGTAACCGCTGACCATTAATCTCGATCGGGGTCAAACTGATCGGCTGACGGAAATGTTCACGTAAACGCGAGGCTAAAGTATCTGCCTTCATCTCATCGGCAAAAGCTCCAACCTGTACATACAGTTCAGCATTATCCTGCTGCTGTTCCATCGGTGGAATTTCTAGCTCACCATCAGAGTTGCTAGCTTTTTGTGCGCCATCTGGAGAGGCCAAAACTTTAACCTCGACACGCGCTGTTCCACGTTTTTCATAACCAAGTTTCTTTGCAGCAGCATACGATAAGTCAATGATACGATTTTTAGCGAATGGGCCACGATCGTTAATTTTCACGATCACCGAATCACCGGTATCAATATTCGTTACTCGAGCATAACTCGGTAACGGCAGAGTTTTATGAGCAGCGGTATATTGATACATGTCATACACCTCTCCCGAAGAGGTGCGACGGCCATGAAACTTTTGTCCGTACCAACTAGCGATGCCTTCTTCAGTGTAACCGTAACCATTGGCAAGGACGTGATAAACCACACCATCGACCTCATAGTAAGGAGGATTACCAAAAGGGCTTTTTTCCTCAACGCGTGGTGTTGGCTCTGACGCAGGTCCGTCTTGGAACGAGCTTGCAGTGCCATCGGGAGCATAGTCTGGAATCTTACGGTCCGCAGCACTCCCATACTCAGGTGCGTCATCGTCAGATTCACGCCCACCACTAGTCGTGGTACAGGCACTCAAAACACCTAATAACGTTAATGCGCTAATGAATTGTGTTGTCTGCTTTATTAACATTTTGTCTACCTAAACAGTTCTTTATCAACAGTTTTATAAAAACTATGACTCACTTTTATTCGTTGCTTCTTTTGCAGCTAATGCTCTTTGTTGCTTTACGTCATACTCAGCCTTGATTTCTTGGCTTAATTGATAAACCGCCATAGCATACATAGGGCTACGATTATAACGAGTAATCACATAAAAGTTGTGGAAGCCTAGCCAATAATCATAGCGATCTTCCTGCTTATAGTGATAGATACCAGTAACATCCTGATCACTCGCTTTCCCTTGATACTTCAGCCCTGCTTGCTTGAGGTCAGAGACTTTAAACTTTGGCTTGAGCTGATCGTTTTTAAATTGGTTCGCCATGCTTTCATCAACATCAACAAATTCAGCCACCGGCTCGCCTAAACGCCAGCCGTGCATTTTGAAGTAATTGGCCACACTGCCTATAGCATCAGCCTTACTATCGAATAAGTTAATTTTGCCATCACCATCGAAGTCTACTGTGTAATGACGGTACGAGGTTGGAATAAATTGCCCCATGCCCATGGCGCCAGCATAGGATCCTTTAGGCTCATCTAACTTCCAACCTTGCTCACGAGCTAACACGAAATACTCCGCTAACTCACCAGCAAAAAACTTGCCGCGTTTCGGGTAGTGGAACGCTAGGGTGCTGATAGCATCGATTACTGGATAGCTTCCCTGAATCCGACCGTAATAAGTTTCAACGCCAATAATCGCAGTGATGATTTCTGCCGGAACCTGAAATTCTTGCTCAGCTTTTTCAAGCAACTCTCGGTTCGCTTCTAAAAATTCAACCCCTTGCTTAATGCGTTTTTGTTGCACAAAAATAGGACGATACTGATACCAGTCTTTACCTTCTGCGGGGCGACTGATGGCATCCAAAATACTTTGACGCTTTTCAGCTTTGCCCAATACGGTGGAAATATAACTCTCTGTAAATCCATGCTCTTTTGCCATGTATTTAGCAAACGCGTCTTTATCAGTGGGTGCCTCACCCGCATTTGCGGCTAAACCAAACAAGCCAAGCCCTGAACTCAATAACATTGTCGCTAGCATTTTTTTCATTGAACTCTCCTGGAGCCAGTTATTTTTGTATTAATAACGATAACTAATCTTTTAAGCCGAATGTAGACGTCGATGGGTTTGTATCGACATTAATATGCCAAAACTCGCCATCAAGGTCACGATCGAGGTACCGCCATAACTGATCAATGGCAATGGTAACCCGACCACCGGTAACAAACCACTGACCATGCCTATATTTACGAACAAATAAACAAAAAACGTTAAGGTTAACGCTGCGCCCAGTAGGCGACTAAAACTATCTTGACCCTGCAAACTGATGTAAAGACCACGCCAAATCACAAACAGGTAAAGTGCAAGCAAAATGATAATGCCAATTAATCCAAACTCTTCGCCTAAGACCGCAAAAATAAAATCGGTATGGCGCTCGGGCAAAAACTCTAACTGAGACTGAGTACCATTGAGCCAACCTTTGCCATAAATCCCCCCCGAACCAATCGCAATTTGTGACTGGATAATGTGATAGCCCGAACCTAAGGGATCACTTTCAGGGTTCAAAAAAGTCAGTACACGCCCTTTCTGGTACTCCTCCATCGTGAAGTACCACATGATGGGCGCTAAAATCATACCGATGCCAAGCGCGCCGACAATATAACGCCACTTCAAACCGGCGAAGAAAATCACGAAAAACCCAGAAGCCGCAATTAATAATGAGGTTCCTAAATCTGGCTGAATCATAATTAACACGGTAGGCGTTAACACTAAAATCAAACTCACCAACAAGTGTTTTAACGTCGGTGGTAGCGCTTTATCCGCCAAGTAAGCTGCCACCATAATAGGCACCGCCAACTTCATGATTTCCGATGGCTGAAAGCGCACCCCTAAATCAATCCAACGCTGAGCGCCTTTGCTCGACTCGCCGAAGAATATGACCGCCAGCAAAAACACGATGCCGACTAAAAAGAATAAGGGGGCCCACTCTTTTAACGTCCTCGGAGCCACTTGAGCTAGCAAAAACATCACGGTTAAGCCAGCGCCGAAACGGATCACTTGTCGCTCGACTAACGCCAAGCTTTCACCACCCGCGCTGTAGACCACTAACAAACTGAACGCCATAAGCGCTAGCAAGCCTAATAAAAGAGGCACATCAATGTGTAAACGCCAAAGCAAACTTCTGCGTGCTTTATGAGTATTAGCCGCACTAGTTCGCAGCGCCATTGTTGCTCTCCTCGTCAGTGCTTGCTGTCTCAGCCTGGTTAACCTTTAAAACCTCTAACAAATAATAATCCATAATTTCGCGAGCTAAAGGCGCAGCGTTAGAACCACCGCCACCAGCGTTTTCCATCATTACTGCCAACGCAATCTTCGGCTGTTCAAAAGGAGCGTAACCGATAAATAGGGCATTATCATGGAATTTTTCTGCTATTTTTGTGGCATCGTACTCTTCGTCTTGAGCAATACTCTTAACCTGAGCCGTGCCCGTTTTACCCGCAGCAACATATTCAGCGTCAGTAAAAGCACTGCGAGCCGTGCCTCGTGGGGGCTCTGTCACTTTTTTCATGCTGTCTTTAACTAGGTCGAGCCAACTACCATCGCTGGTGTCGATTTGATGATATGCCATCACTGGGGTATTGGCCTCGAAGCGATTATCCTGAGCAAACTCTTTAACCAATTGTAAGTTATAACGAATGCCATCGTTAGCTAATACAGCGGTGGCATTGGCTAACTGCAGCGGCGTCACCGTCCAGAAGCCCTGACCAATACCAATATTCACCGTATCTCCATTATACCAAGGCTCTCCGCGAGCGGACTTTTTCCAATCTCGCGACGGCATGATGCCCACTTTTTCCTCAACAATATCGATACCAGTTTTTTGGCCAAAGCCAAACTGCTTCATGCCATCATAAATGTTGTTAATTCCTAAACGAACAGAGAGGTCATAGAAAAACGTATCACACGACTCAACAATCGCCTGCATCACACCAACCGTGGCACCATGCCCCCATGCTTTCCAGTCCCGATAACGGTGATCATTATTCGGGAGCGAGAACCAACCTGGATCAGCAATTCGTGTACTTGGCGTAATAACCCCTTCTTTTAATCCTAAAAATGCTAAATGAGGTTTAATGGTAGACGCTGGCGGATAGGTCCCTTGAACCGCACGGTTATACAAAGGACGTTCAGGAGTTAGTAGCTTTTGATAATCTTCGCTAGAAATGCCACCCGTGAACATATTAGGGTCGTAAGACGGCTCACTGACCATGGCTAATACACCGCCTGTGGATGGCTCAACCGCAACCACCGCGCCACGTGCGCCGTTTTCTTTCATCAACTGAGTAATTTTCTGCTGCAAGCCTAGATGCAAATATAGATGTAGGTCTTCCCCGGCTTGTGGCTCTTCTCGCTCCAGAACCCTGACGATCCTGCCACGCACGTCAGTTTCTACCTTCTCACTGCCAACCTCACCATGAAGCCGATTTTCATAGAAGCGCTCTAAACCCAGCTTACCCATTTTGCCCGTGGCAGCGTAACGTTGACGGGTAGTACCCACTTCCTTCTTTTCCCTGACATCTTTTTCGTCCATCCGAACCAGATCATCTTGGGTAATCGCACCCATGCGGCCCAAAACATGAACTAAGCTCGCAGCATAGGGGTAATACCGCTCTAATCGAGCTTCGACACTAACACCCGCGAAGAAATGTTGGTTAGCGGAAAAGATGGCGACTTCTTGTTCATTCAGATTGGTTTTGATGGCGTAAGAATTAAACTTCGGGCGAAACTTCACTTGCTCCAAAAATTTGTCCACTTGCTCATCAGTGATATCAAACATCTGGCGCAAGCGCTCTACGGTGTCATCCATATCATCGACTTGCTCAGGAACAATTTCTAAAGCAAAGATTGAGCGGTTTTGCGCGAGTAACTTCCCCGTTTGGTCATAAATAAGCCCACGGACCGGTGCGATAGGCTGGACTCGGATACGATTATTTTCCGATTGGGTTTGGTATTTGTTGTGGTCAATGACTTGTAACTTAAACTCACGAGCAATGAGAAAAATCATTAAGCCAATAACAATAGCTAGCGCGATCACGCAACGGACGAAAAACAAAGAGGTTTCTCGGCCAACGTCTTTTATGGCTTCGCGTCGTTTTAGCATAACAAATGATTAAACCATTGCTTAGGTTTTTGTTTCACATCAACTACTTATCATTATTCACGGAGATTATTCTCGATGATACGGATGGTTCACCGTCACTGACCAGGCTCGATACAAAGATTCCGCAATAATCACTCGAACCATAGGATGCGGAAAGGTAAGGTTCGATAAAGACACTTTCTGGTTCGCTCGTTCAATACAAGCTGGCGCTAAGCCCTCAGGACCGCCCACAAAAAACACCACACTCGGGTGATGCTGTTGCCAATGTTCGATTTGCTGCGCAAGCTGAGGCGTTGATAGCTGCTTACCCTTCACATCTAAAGCAATGACCCAGTCAGCACTCGAAACGTGGGACAGCATGGCTTCGCCTTCTTTATCCGTTAACCGTGTAATATCAGCATTCTTTCCGCGTTTGACCGCTGGAACCTCGATCAGTTCCAGTTGAAAATCTCTGGGAAAACGACGGGCATACTCATTATACCCCTGCTCAACCCAGCTAGGCATTTTTTGACCGACCGTGATTAAGCGCAGCTGCATGGAGTTACGTCAGAATAGTTATTGAGAGCGTGCGTCTTTCCAATTAGGATCCCACAACTTTTCAAGCTGATAAAAGTCGCGAGTTTGCGCCAGCATGATATGCACCACGACATCGCCTAAATCGACCAAAACCCACTCAGAAACATCATCACCTTCAACACCGAGCGGTTGAATGCCTTGATCCTTCATTTCACTAACTAAGTTATGCGCCACAGACTTCACATGACGATTAGAAGTACCGCTAGCAACCACCATATAATCGGTGACTGTACTCAATTCTTTAACATCTAACACGCTGATTTCTTTAGCTTTTAGGTCTTCCAGTTGCTCAACAACAACATTCTTTAATTGCTCGACTTGCATTAATTACCTTAACTCTTAGGGTTTAAGCCATATAGGCCATGCTGATTTATGTACTCTAGTATACCATCTGGCAATAAAAATCGGGGTGAAAACCCTTGATTTATTTGCTCTCGGATATAGGTCGATGAAATATCCAATTGCGGCATCTGGCAAAAGCCGACTTTACCAAAGCTATGTTGCGGCAAAGACTCAAGATCTTCTATAGCAAAGTTCTGGTAAAACTCCGCCACTTCACCCTCAGTCGGCAACTGACTGCTAGGACGTCCGACAACCAGAATGTTAGTCAGCTTTATCAACTCCTGCCATTGATACCATTCATTGAGCTTTGCGAACGCATCCGTACCCATTAGAAAGACTAGGCAAGCATCACCAACACCTTTTTGCTCAAGTTCGTGGCGAATTTCACGCAAGGTTACGACGCTATAGCTTGGCTCTTTGCGCTGCAACTCGCGGTTATCGACGGTTAACTGAGGATATTTACCCGCCACCAACTGCAACATTTCAATTCGTTGTTGTGGCGAAGCGCCCGGTTGTGGTCGGTGGGGTGGATAGGCTGCTGGCATCAAAGAAATCTTTGCTGTTGGAAAGCGGTTCAACATTTCCTGGGTCATGCGAAGGTGCCCAAAGTGAACCGGGTCGAAAGTTCCGCCTAACACTATATGCATCGCTTTTTTGCCGTTAGTGCTCACTGACATCAAGACATCCCAAAAGCTTTCTTAATATCATTCAAACCATCCGTTGCGGCTTGCGATGGCTTTTGACTGCCACCCTTTTGCCCCCCAGCTTGAGTTTTTTTGGCTCTGAAAGGATTAACACCAGCGATTAAGCACACCACGTAAGACAACTCTTGCCACGCATCGACGTCGGCTTGCCCTTTAACCCCTTTATCAATCATGGTTAAGCGCTGGATCATGGCATACCATTTTTTGACGCTTCCTTTACTTAAAGCTACCTGTAGCACTTTTTGCTTCTTGGGCCACACACGGTTGGCTTTGAAGATCTCAGGTATTGGTGTTCCAGCAGCAATGTCTTCAGACCATTTGGCTAAGTTTTGGCACTCACGAAGTAACTGATTAACCACAGGCAAAGGATAAGTTCCTTCAGCCTCAATGCTGGCTAACATGCGCAAAGCACGGTCCGCTTGTCCTGCCAAACAAGCATCACCCAACTCAAAGGTCGAGTAACGAGCATTTTCGCCAACATACTCACGCATACTATCGCCGCTAATCACGTTACCTTCGGCGAGTAGCGATAACATTTGTAAATCTTGGTGCGCCGCCAGCAAGTTACCTTCACAACGCTCAATCAGAACTTGTACCGCATCATTGTCGAGTTGCACGTTAAGCTGAGTCGCGCGTTGACGTAGCCAGCCGCCAAGCCTTTCCGCTGGAATAGGCCAAACTTCAACCACGATGCCAGCTTGCTCTAAAGTTTTAAACCATGAGGTACGTTTTTCGTTAGATAGCTTGGGGGCAATGATAAGCAGCACATCTGTCGGTTGACTATTGATAAAGCTTTGTATGGCTTCGCCTTGAGCTTTTTTAATGGATTTATCAAAGCGCCACTCCAGCAATCGAGTTTCAGCGAACAGAGACATGGTACCAGCTTGATCGGTCAGCGGATTCGCAGCACTTGAATCTTCAATAATTTGGCGCTCTAAAATGCCCTGCTTTTTGCAATGGGCGCGGATCTGGTCGGCGGCTTCCATTTTTTGCCAAGGCTCATCGCCAGCAACGAGATAGACTGGAAAACTTTGAGTAAGTGCTTGCTGTAATTTTTCTGGATAAACTTTCACGTTTGCCTTGGCGGTTAATGTTCAGAAGGTTACGAGTTAGGCTTAAGATGCAAAGTCGTGGCCATTTGTAACAACAAACGATTAATCACATCCTGATGCATATCGTCGACCAATCGTTTCTGCTCGTTGACTTGTCCTGACTCTAAGGTTCGCTGATAAGCAAATTCACGACGACTGGTTAAGGTTTGTGTTTCAGGCTCGCCTTCAGTCACCATATTAGGTGTCAGCAATTGATATTTTAGCGTAAAAATCAATTCGAGTTCACTGGCTCGCCCAAAGCTATCGCGTGCTACTGTGCGCTTCTCCGTATGATAGCCAACCACCGCTAACTGTATTTTCGAATCTTCAGCTGCCGTGACCACATCAGCGCCCTGATAAGCCAGTCGTTGTTTCAGCGTGCGCTCAAACTCAGCGTTTGGAGTCTTGCTTAACAGCCAGACCTTAGCGCCATCCAAATCGGTTCCAGCGCCACGCAGGTGAAAGCCGCAAGCCGTTAATAAACCACTCAAAACAATCACCGTCAGTAATAAACGAATTTTCATTCTAATCCTATCACTCAGCCTTAATCAGTTAATCAATTAGCAACAATATTCACCAGTTTACCCGGAACCACGATCACTTTACGAACCGTATTACCGTCAGTAAACTTCTTAACGTGCTCGTCTTCAAGCGCTAGCGCCTCGACCTCTTCTTTTGAGGCACTGGCAGAAACCGTGATTTTGGCTCGAACCTTGCCATTAACTTGAACCACGATCAGCTTTTCATCTTGAACCATCGCAGATTTATCGGCTACAGGCCACTTGGCGTCAACAACATCCGAGCGCTCAGCATCATCAACCAGCTCGCCTAGGGCTGTCCACAATTCAGAACATACGTGTGGCACGATAGGTGCCAATAACAGAACCGCGGTCTCTAACGCTTCATGCAAAACGGCGCGATCTTGCTCAGACATTTCTTCCGCTTTTGCCGCGTGATTCAATAGCTCCATCACTGCCGCAATCGCTGTATTAAAGGTAAAACGACGATCATAATCATCAGTCACCTTAGCGATGGTTTCATGGGTTTTGCGACGCAGTGCTTTTTGATCACCATTCAGGGTCGAAACGTCTAACTGACTCACCGCGCCTTTTTGCTGATGCGACTGCACCATTTTCCATAAACGACGCAAGAAACGTAGCGAACCTTCTACTGCTGAATCTTGCCATTCCAAGGATTGATCAGGTGGCGATGCAAACATGGTGTATAAACGCATGGTATCCGCACCATACTGCTCCACCATTGACTGCGGATCGATACCGTTGTTCTTCGATTTCGACATTTTCGTCATGCCGGCGTGCGTGACTTCATTGCCATCTTGATCGACCGCCTTGACGATATTGCCTTTGTCGTCACGCTCAAGCACTTCAACGTCTAGCGGCGACACCCAGTGACGCGCACCTTTGTCATCCACATAGTAATAAGCGTCAGCCAGCACCATGCCCTGACACAATAATTTTTTCGCAGGCTCATCAGAATTAACCAAGCCCATGTCACGCAATAACTTGTGGAAGAAACGGAAATACAATAAGTGCATGGTCGCGTGTTCAATACCACCAATATACTGATCCACAGGTAACCAATGGTTCGCCTTCTCAGGATCAAGCATACCGTCTTCGTAATTTGGACAAGTAAAGCGTGCGTAGTACCAGCTCGACTCCATAAAGGTATCAAAAGTATCCGTTTCACGAACACCTTCAACGCCATCAACCACCGCTTTTTTCCACTCTTCATCAGTGTTGAGCGGGCTGGTCACGCCATCCATCGAAACATCTTCTGGTAAACGAACAGGAAGCTGGTCCTCTGGCGCAGGAACGACCGAACCGTCTGGCATGTTAATCATAGGAATCGGTGCGCCCCAATAACGTTGACGCGATACGCCCCAATCGCGCAGACGATAGTTAACGGTTTTGTTACCCTTACCCATCGATTCTAACTTTGCCGCAATCGCATCAAACGCTTTCTCGAAAGGCATCTCCGAAAATTCGCCTGAATTAATCACGATACCTTTTTCGGTATAAGCTGCTTCGCTAATGTCTAGCTCAGAACCGTCAGCAGGCTTTACCACTTCTGCTTTATCAATGCTGTATTTGGTGGCGAATTCATAATCACGCTGATCGTGTGCAGGAACCGCCATTACAGCGCCGGTGCCGTAATCCATTAATACAAAGTTCGCGACCCAAATTGGTACCTCTTTGCCGGTAAGCGGATGCTTGGCGTACAAGCCAGTTGCCATACCTTTCTTTTCCATGGTCGCCATTTCGGCTTCCGATACCTTGCTGTTTTTGCACTCGTGCACAAAATCAGCAAGCTCAGCATTCTTTTCAGCTGCCATTGCCGCAATCGGGTGTCCTGCTGCAACCGCAAGGTAAGTGACACCATATAGCGTGTCTGGGCGCGTGGTATAAACACGTAGGTTGTCACCTTGATCAAAATCAAACTCAACCTCGACGCCTTCCGAGCGGCCAATCCAGTTCTTCTGCATGGTTTTCACCATGTCGGGCCAGCCTTTAAGCTTCTCAATGTCTTCTAACAGCTCTTCCGCGTAGTCTGTGATTTTAACAAACCACTGTGGAATCTCTTTCTGCTCCACCGGCGTATCACAGCGCCAGCAAGTGCCGTCTACTACCTGCTCATTCGCCAAAACCGTCTGATCATTTGGGCACCAGTTAACCGAGGAAGTCTTTTTATAGACTAGGCCTTTTTCGTAGAGCTTTGTGAAAAACCACTGCTCCCAGCGGTAATATTCAGGCTGACACGTGGCAAACTCGCGATCCCAATCAAAGGCAAAGCCCAACGTCTGCAACTGACCTTTCATGTACTCGATATTTTCGTAAGTCCAAGGCGCAGGCGACGCATTATTCTTCACCGCCGCATTTTCCGCAGGCAAACCAAAAGCATCCCAACCAAACGGCTGCATCACATTTTTGCCCTGCATACGCTGGAAACGCGACACCACATCACCGATCGTATAGTTACGAACGTGGCCCATGTGTAATCGACCACTCGGGTACGGGAACATGCTCAAGCAGTAAAACTTCTCTTTCGAAGCATCTTCGACCGCCTTAAAGGTTTGATTTTTTTGCCACTTTTCTTGAATTTTCCCTTCAATTTCAGAAGGTTGGTAGTGCTCAGTTAGTTGCATTGTCTGAAAATCTTTAGTTATTAAATGTGATTAAGAGGAAACAGGCCAAAAGCCCCGCACAGCCTCAAACGACAAGCTGTTAATGTTACCTGACAGGGGGGAGAGCAACAAGGTTAATTGTTAGGGTTTATGGAGTGTTGCAGTAGGCTGTATAGATTCAGCCATCTTTTAATTTAATACCATACCAATTAGACTCCAACAAACTAGAGTATATCGGTAAGAACTACTGATAATCCTGAGGGGTGAGCGAGAATTCAACTTCGATAGAAACGGTCACACTACTATTTTTAGGAATATCTAATAGGCCACTTACCGTATTCCCGCTTTGCGATAAGTTACACGTCACCCCAGCACTACATGAAACATTCGTTATTGTAAGGCCGTTAGGAACAGTATCTTCAAAACTGACCCCTGAAAGATTAGAGTTCCCGTCATTTGACACAGTAACCGCATAAACACTGGTTCCTTTCGGGGAATACCCTGTATTAGCATCGGTCTTAGTTACTGAGATATCAGCTTCCTGACGGTTAACAAAGTCACATATTAATCGCTCTGTTTTAGTGATGTTCAATGATGAAACAGAACCATCAGCTAAGTTAACCGTTCCAACTGAAACGTTATTACGATCAACACATTGAATATCCGTCACAGCCCAGTTGTCCGGGGTGAGCTCGTCAATAGTATAAGAGCCTGGGTCGAGCTGTAGGTACAGTTGACCGCTACCTGTAATAATATCATTGCGCGACGTTCCGGGGCTGTTGCTATTAAAAGTAAAAGTCGTGGCTGTATCCGTTCCAGCATCTTTTCTTAATATGAGCTGCCCTTTATCAGAGTCACGCAGACAATCTTTAGGATCTGAAGTCGGGGATGCGGACGGATAAGAACAAGCATTTACCTGCACTCCACCTGCAGGCACGTCTAACGTAGACACATCACATGTAACCTTAGTATCTTGAGGGTGAGCTTCTCCGCCCGGGAAAGGATCGTCATCGGAAATCTCTGAACTACAAGTTGTACCCGTTAGCGCAAATAACGTTGCACCACCACAACGCTCCTCCGAGTCGGGACTGGTACACATATAAGCGAACGGCGTTGTAGGCAATATAGTTGCAGGCTGTCCCCCAACCTGAAAACAAATGGCGTAATCAATGAAACCGGAAGGATCATCATCTGTATCAAAAAGCATACAGCCATCGCCAGTATTGTTACCTGAGAAATTGACTTTATCAAAGCTCACCGACACCAAATAAGAGCTGGGTAAAGGATCAAAGTCATAACACATCTGCGTCAGGTCAGCCTGCGCACTACCGCTTAAATCATTCACACCACCACTATCAGCGTGACAAGCAAAGTCAGCGCTCGCAGTAGGCACAATAGTAAATAACGTTAGTCCCAATAGATAAACAAATACTAAATATCGCATATCAAATCCCTTACTCGAAGCGTGACAGAGTTCACACTTTGTTTTTCTGGTGCGATTATTGATCAACTTTTAGGCTAACGGAATAGGGGAATCCCCTATTGACACAAGGAATCAATGCATCCTCGCATTAAGCACGCATCGTAACTCTTTGTTTTATAACCACATTATTTTATTCTAATATAAATGTAAAATATTGTATGCGTATACGCATTGTTTGCTATATGAAGAGAGATCCTGAACTTTGCATTGATTGTTTAGTTTTTAATCCTTTGTTCAAACTTAAACACTGGGATAGAAAAGCTTGTGTCGAGCCACGCTTGATGACTAATCCAGCCTACGATAACTACTTTTTCCTCAAGCCAAACGCCACTCCCAGTAAAACAACCACCAAAACTAAAAAAGTCCAATACCCATACTGTAAGAACCAAGTGGGTTTATTGTCGAGAACAAAAGCGCCGGCGAGAACTTCACGCTCGAAGCGTGGGATTTGTTCCATCACACGGCCGTTTGAGGCGATGACTGCAGTTAAGCCGTTATTAGTACCGCGAATCACAGGTAAACCGGTTTCGATGGCGCGCATTTGAGCGATCTGGAAGTGTTGTAGCGGGCCCCAGCTGTCGCCGAACCAAGTGTCGTTGCTGATGGTTAGAATCGCGGTAAATTGATCTTGCGACTGCTTTCCGAGGCTTTGAATCAAACCTGAGAAGGCGATTTCGTAGCAAATTGCGGGGACTAACGCGGCCTTCTCGGTACGCAATGGTTCCTGATCTGAATCACCTGGCGTAAAGCTCGACATGGGTAAATCAAAAAAGTCGATAGCGCCTCTTAACAATTCTGTAAACGGTAGATATTCTCCGAAAGGCACTAGCTGCTGCTTATGATACGACTGGCTGTTTTCACCAAGCAATTTTACGCCTGAGTAATAGACTTCACGATTATCAGGCTCGCGCATTGGGATACCGGTAATGAAATCTGTACCACTCTCCTTCGCTTTTTCTTCTAGCTCGGACATGAGTCCTGGGACATTGTTTTCAAAGGATGGAATCCCCCCTTCCGGCCATACCACCAGATCTGCGCCCCAGTAGGGCTCGGTCTGCTCGAATAAACCATACATAATGTCGTTAAAGTAGCGACGATCCCACTTGATATGCTGGTCAACGTTCGGCTGCACTAAAGCCAAAATCAGGGTTTGCTCTTTGCTCGCCTCTTTGGAGAACATGTGTAAAGTCGCCATGAAAGGAATCACCAGCACCACTAAGATAGGCAATAGAAAACGGCGTTGTTGCCCGTAGCCTTTGGTAGTCACGACTTCTGCCAGCAGGCAAGCCAAGACCACCACAAACAGCGTAACGCCATGCACGCCTAAGAAACCTGCCAGCCCCTGCATCAGTGCTTCGGTTTGACTGTAACCTGCGTATAGCCATGGGAAACTAACAAATCCTGAGCCACGTGCTATATCCAGCCCAACCCAGATAACACTGAACAATATAACTCTTGAGATAAGCGAGTACTTACTAAAGTAACGCTGCATGATCCAGCCAAGTACACTGTAAAACAGGGCTAAAATCATGGCAAAAACAATGGTAAGGGTAACGGCAAGCGGTGGCGAGGCATTTCCGAAGGTGTTAATCGAAACATAAACCCATGACACACCGGCAATAAAAACACCGAAACCATAGCCCCAACCCAGCCGGAAAGCTTTCTTCGGCGTTTTATCGGTAATCAACCACCAGAATATGGCGATAGAAGCTAACGCTAATGGCCACCAATTTAATGGCGCAAAAGCTAAGGGATAAACGGCTCCAGCAATTAGGGCAATAAAAAATGCCAGCCAGCCGTTAGGGCTGGCAAATTTTTCTGTCATCATTGACTCTCTATGATTCTATTATTGTTTATAACGAGCTAGTTGGTTTGTTCCTGCACTAATGGCTTCACTCTTAATAAGTGAACTCGACGTTGATCGGCGTTCAACACGGTGAACTTAAAGTCCCCCATCTTAATCGTTTCTTCTCGCTCAGGCATGTGGCCGAACTTATTGACCAACAAACCACCAATGGTATCAAATTCCTGATCCGGGAAATCTGACCCTAGGCGCTCATTGAAGTCTTCAATATCGGTTTGCGCTTTAATAATGTACTCGCCATTCGAGTGCAGCTTGATGTTGCTTTCTTCTTCATCAATATCAAACTCGTCTTCAATATCGCCGACGATTTGTTCAAGCACGTCTTCGATCGTCACTAAACCAGATACACAACCATACTCGTCAACCACAATCGCCATATGGTTACGTTTAGAACGAAACTCAGTCAATAAAATATCCAGTCGTTTGCTTTCAGGGATAATATAAGCAGGGCGCAAAACATCTTTAATATCAAATTTTTGCGGGCCATTCTCATCGAAAGAGTAGCTCAACAATTCCTTCGCCAACATGATACCTTCGATATCGTCTCGGTTTTCACCCACCACAGGGTAGCGTGAGTGACGCGTTTCGCTAACAATCGGCAGAATTTCCTGCAAGGTGGCGTTTTCATGAATCACGTTCATTTGTGAGCGTGGGATCATAATGTCGCGCACCTGCATTTCGGCGACCTGCAAAACCCCTTCCATCATCGCCAAGGAGTCGGTTTTAATTAATTTATCGTCTTTTGCGACTCGCAGCACTTCTACCAACTGCTGGCGATCTTGGGGTTCAGAATGGAAAATATCGAAAATTCGTTGAAGAAAGCTCCTCGACGGAGGTTTGTCATCGCTCATGGCGCTTTATCTTGTCCTCTAGTTACCAAATACACAATTAAAAATCGTTAATCTTCAATGACATAGGGGTTGCCTATACCAAGTTCTGCTAAAATTTCAGCTTCCAGTGATTCCATCACTTCAGCCTCTTCATCTTTTATATGATCGTAGCCTAACAAATGCAAGCATCCATGTACCACCATGTGCGCCCAGTGATCATGCAAATCTTTTTGCTGCTCCCTCGCTTCATTCGCCACCACATCCGCGCACACCGCTAAATCGCCAAGGATATGCTCCTCGGGCAACAAGTCTTGTGGTAAACCTTGAGGGATTTCAAAAGGGAATGACAATACATTGGTCGGGCGGGCTTTGCCGCGATATTGGTGGTTTAATTCCTGGCTTTCTTCGCTGGAAACAATGCGAATGGTCAGCGACGCGGGCTGGGCACCACTGGCCATCACTTTGCTCACGGCAAGCTGCGCCCACGCTAAGAATTGTTTTTCTTGTGGTAAGTTTTCAGCGTTATCGGCAACTTGTAGCTCTAGGTCAATGATACTCATTAATCGAAATTATCAGGCCAGGGCTTACAGCTTTTTCGCTGCATCGCTGGCCGTATCCGCAGAGCGTTTTGCTTCGGCCACATCAGCATCTTCATACGCTTGTACAATACGTTGCACCACTGGATGGCGCACCACATCTTTTGATTGGAAGAAGGTAAAGCTAATACCGTCCACATCTTTTAAAACATCAATCACATGACGTAGTCCGGACTTTTGCCCACGCGGTAAATCGACCTGCGTAATATCACCCGTCACCACCGCTTTCGAACTAAAGCCGATACGGGTTAGGAACATTTTCATTTGCTCCACGGTAGTATTCTGACTTTCATCCAGAATAATAAAGGCATCATTCAAGGTTCGACCACGCATGTACGCTAACGGTGCAACTTCAATCACGTTGCGTTCCATCAGCTTCGCCACTTTCTCAAAACCGAACATCTCATACAGAGCGTCGTACAAAGGACGTAAATAAGGATCAACTTTCTGCGCCAGATCACCGGGTAAAAATCCTAAACGCTCACCCGCTTCAACTGCCGGACGAGTTAACAAAATACGGCGAACCTGCTGTTTTTCCCACGCATCCACCGCATTCGCTACCGCCAGATAGGTTTTACCGGTTCCGGCTGGGCCGACACCAAAACTGATGTCGTGGTGAATAATATTCTGAAGATATTGCTTCTGATTAGGGCTTCTTGGCTTAATTAATCCGCGCTTCGTCACTAGGGTCACGTTGTCATCAACATGTCCTTTCGGTTTAGCCGCTTCTAGCTCAGTCGAAATTTCCTGAATAGCTAAGTGAATGTCAGCGCTGTCCAGCATCTTCTTTTTGGCGGTATCGGCGTATAAGCCTTCGACGACTTGGCGCGCCGCTGCAATATTAACGCCTTCACCGATCAGGCTTACCGAATTGCCGCGAACATTAACCTCGATGCCCAAGCGACGTTCAATATGCTTTAAATGTTCATCTAAATAGCCACATAAAGCCGATAATCGATTGTTATCGGCGGGCAATAATTCAAAAGTTTCGTTTGATATTTGAGACAAGAATTATCCTATGATAATGAATAACTTAGTGAACCAAGCCGTCCGGCTCGAACTCACCGCGTAATGAATTTGGGAATGCGTCGGTAATCGTCACTTCAGCGAACTTACCGATTAAACTGTGTGGACCCATAAAGTTAACAATGCGATTGTTTTCCGTACGGCCACGGAGTTCCATCGGGTCTTTCTTTGATGGGCCTTCGACTAAAACTTTCTCTTTACCACCGACCATATTACGGCTAATCGAGAAAGCTTGCTGATTAATACGTTGTTGCAAAATTGATAAACGTTGCTTCTTCACTTCCATCGGCGTGTCATCAACAATATCCGACGCAGGCGTACCTGGGCGCGCGCTGTAAATAAAGCTGAAGGAATGGTCATAACCAATTTCGCCAATCAACTTCATCGTATCTTCAAAATCAGCTTCACTTTCGCCAGGGAAGCCAATAATAAAGTCAGAAGACATCGACATGTTTGGACGAATCTTGCGTAAACGTCGAATTTTTGATTTGTACTCTAATGCTGTGTGGCCACGCTTCATAAGCGCTAAAACACGATCAGAACCACTTTGTACTGGTAAATGCAAATGGCTCACCAGCTCAGGTACATGCTCATACACCTCAATCAAACGGTCAGAGAACTCAACAGGATGCGACGTGGTAAAACGAATTCGGTCAATACCATCAATCGCCGCCACATAAGTAATCAGCTCAGCTAAATCTGCAATATCACCTTCGTGAGTGGGTCCGCGGTACGCATTCACGTTCTGACCCAGCAAATTAATCTCACGAACGCCCTGTTCAGCCAATTGTGCACACTCGGCTAAAACATCGTCAAACGGGCGACTCACTTCCTCACCACGGGTATAGGGCACCACGCAGAAAGAACAATACTTTGAACAGCCTTCCATAATGGATACAAACGCCGTCGGGCCTTCGGCACGCGGCTCAGGCAAGCGATCGAATTTCTCGATTTCAGGGAAGGTGACATCCACGACCGCTTTTTTAGTGGTGCCATCGCCACTCGCCTCTTTAATCATTTCAGGCAAACGGTGTAAGGTTTGCGGGCCAAAAATCACATCTACATAAGGCGCTCGCTGACGAATCGCCTCACCTTCTTGCGAAGCCACACAGCCGCCCACACCAATGATTAAGCCAGGATTATCCTTTTTCAGGTTTTTCCATTGGCCCAGCTGAGAAAACACTTTCTCCTGAGCTTTTTCACGGATCGAGCAAGTGTTCAGCAACACCACATCAGCCTCTTCCGCCGACGCCGCCGCTTCTAAACCATGGGTCTTATTTAAGAGATCCGACATACGCGACGAATCATACTCATTCATCTGACAACCCCAGGTTTTGATAAATAGTTTCTTGCTCATGTGACCTTACTTGCTCCTGACGCTTCGCAATTTAGCTAAAATTAGCTGATTTGTTCAAAAAAGGGCGCGAATTATACCATCAGCGCCCCACTCTAAGCCAGCATTGATTGGCTATTTTTTAAGCAGAAAAGGTTTGTTTTTACTCTCTTTAAAAGCCTAACGTGAACTCGTCTTACTACGATAGATTTCACATTAGTTTTCATTCTCTCCAAAACACTGGATTTTTTTTGAGCTAAGATTTGATACACTCGGAGCCATTGAAATCAAAGGAGCAAAAGATGTCCCAAGGTATTCTTTTCAACAACACTTTAATTAAAGTCTTATCCCTAAGTGCGCTATTAGCACTTTCAGCCTGTAATAGCGAAAAAGGCAAAGAGCATGTTGGTCAATGGAGTCTCGACGCGAAACAATCTGAACTTCACTTTAGCAGCACCAAAAACGGTGATATTACTGAAAAGCATCAGTTCAGAAACTTTGATGCAGCAGTGGGCGCGGAAGGCAATTTTAGTTTAAGCATCGATCTGACTAGCGTTGATACTGGGATCGAGATTCGTGACGAACGTATGCAAAAGCATTTGTTCATGACCGACAAAACACCAAAAGCCACTATCACTGGGAAAATCACCTCAAAAGATCTTCCAGCTAAAAGCAAAACGAAAACCATGAATGCTGAGCTCGATTTGGCTGGAAATACAACGGCTATCGAAGCTGAAGTCACTCTCACGCGAATTAACGCAGAAACCATCAAAGTAGAAACAGCTAAACCTATCGTTCTTTCAGCAGAAAATCTTGGTCTCAAGGCAGGTGTTGATAAACTACAAGACATTGCTGGCCTTAACAGCATCAGCGACGAAGTCCCTGTCACCTTCTCCTTTACTATGAAGAAGCAATAAGGTTATCGCCACTTATTTTTCCGTAACTTAAGGTTCAAACACACCATGGCGACTTTCTGGGTCGCCATTTTTCTGCCCGATTCGGTTAATTTTCCATCATTTTATTCACAGATTAACTCCACAAAGGTTCGGTTAAATAACACCATCTAACAACGAGATGGCTTCACACTAAAACGAAGCCTCTATAGGAGTAAAAAATGAATACAACCAATAAGTTCAAGCAAGCAACGGTAGCAGTACTATCAATCATGGCTCTAGGGTTGAGCGTCAACCTAAAAGCTGATCAACCTACTGAGCCACTGGAGAACATAAAGCTCTTTGGAGTGGTTAATACTATCGACAGTGAGCGCAATGTTCAGCCGATCCAACCTAGCGCCAGCAGCATTAAAGAAGAGCGATACGACGGTTTAACCGTGTTAACCCTATCCCAAACCTTCACCAATACTAGCGATACGGCAGTGAATGGCTACTACCACATACCATTACCAAACCCTGGCGCTTTGATTAACTATCAGGTTAGTACCGACACAAACGCTGACCAGCTATCGGATCCGCAACAACTAGCGTTAGATAGTGGAGAAAGCGTGACTTATAAAGTGCGCTATGAACTTAACTCAAACCTCCTCGTAGGCTTTCACCAGACTAGCGACATGGGGTTCAGCGAACAACTCAACCACAGCGCTATCGCTCAAAAGTAGCAACGGAGCTTACAAAGTATCCCCCAGAGCATAGGACGACTCCAAGACAAGGATGTCACACTTTACTGCAAACTCTCCTCTAAATTGGGCACTTCGGTGCCTCTTTTTATTGCGTCGTTTTTAAGTCATTTCTGAGATAAATGATGCGTTAATGCTTTACCACTGCGTCACTTCACACCCAATCAGGCATTGACTCACAATCCCCTACTCGTCTCTGTCACAAAGCTACATAACAATACAATTCGATACAGTTTAATAATTGAACAGTCAGAATTTCGCTGATAGGTTACTTGACGTGTTGAGGAAATATTTAGATTAAATCTAAAACACAACAAGCTGAAGGGGGTACTTTCCTCACTGTCTGATAGGCCTTAATGTAGACAATACTAAGGGGGCATGAGGAAAGACTTCAGCACTAAAATTGATAAGAGATATGTCTATCTCACAATGAGAAGGAGAAGTTTATGAACACTCGTTCAAAGTTCATGCTAAGCGCTGTATCGCTGTGCATGCTGACCGCCGTTGGTCATGCTGCCGAGAGACAGTCGCTACGCGATAATCCTACCGTGAATAACCTGATAGCTGAGCAACAAGCCTTACCCGGCTCAGTTTCTATGAATGCTAAGCAAATTGCTGGCTTAAACGGTAGCAACGACTCACTACAAGTTCGTAAGAGCTACAGCAACAACGGTAATGTCACCAAGCGTTACCAACAGTTCTACAAAGGCATTCCAGTAGTCGGCGACGATGTTATCATCACTCGCACCTCTACCGGAGCTTTCAGCTTTGCGCATGGTGCGGTTTTAAGCGATATCGAGCAAGATGTTCCAAGCGTTAAGCCAAGCATCACCTCAGCGGAAGCACTTTCTATCGCTAAAAATACGCAGCAACTTAACGCACAAGGTAAAACCAGCCGTGTGCCGACTCACTTCGAAAACGAACACTCAGATCTTGTTATTTGGCAAAATAACGATGGCGTCGCGAAACTCGTTTACTCGGTAAGCTACGTGTCACATGGTGAAAAACCATCTCGCCCACAAATGTTTGTCGATGCGAATACAGGTGAGGTTTTACATTCTTACGAAAATCTACAAACTGCCGATGGTACTGGCCCTGGCGGCAACCAAAAAACTGGCCATTATGTCTATGGTACAGACTTTGATCCAATGAACGTGGCTCAATCTGGTAGTACTTGTACCATGAGCAATAGCAATGTTGATACTATCAACATGAACCACTCGCAAAGTGGCGGCAGCATCCATAGCTTTACGTGCCCAGAGAACACGGTCAAAGAAATTAATGGTGCTTACTCGCCATTAAACGACGGCCACTTCTTCGGCGGTGTTGTATTCAACATGTTTGGCGATTGGTTCAACACAGCGCCATTAACGCAGAAGCTACGCGTACGCGTTCACTATGGCAACAACTACGAAAACGCTTTCTGGGATGGCCAGCAAATGACTTTTGGTGATGGTGCTAACCGTTTCTATCCTTTAGTCTCTTTAGATGTTATGGCCCACGAAGTAAGCCACGGTTTCACCGAGCAAAACTCAGGTTTGGTTTACAGCGGTAAATCAGGTGGCCTAAACGAGTCTTACTCTGACATGTCTGGTGAAGCGGCTGAATTTTACATGAACGGTACCAATGACTTCTTAGTCGGTGAGCAAATCTTCAAAAGCAATGGTGCTTTGCGTTATATGGATGACCCTACTCAAGACGGTAATTCAATCGGCCACCAAAGCGATTACTACTCAGGCATGGATGTTCACCACAGTTCAGGTGTTTACAATAAAGCTTTTTACTTGCTAGCCACAACAGCTGGTTGGGACACGAAAAAAGCCTTTGAAGTGTACACTCGCGCCAACCAAAACTATTGGACCGCAAGAACGAATTGGGATGATGCTGGTGACGGCGTATTGGATTCTGCGTGTGACTTAGGTTATAGCGTTGATGATGTCAATGCGACGCTACAAGCTGTTGGTATTAGCAGTAACGTTAGTCCAGGCCGTGACTGTGGCGGTGATCCGACGGATCCTCCAGGCGACAACGTATTAGAGAACGGCGTTGCTGAAACAGGTCTATCCGCCTCTCAAGGCAACGACATTATGTACACCATGGAAGTTCCAGCTGGCGCCAGCAATATCAGCTTTGATATCAGCGGCGGTACTGGTGACGCGGACTTATACGTACGCAAAGGTGCGGCTCCTACCGATTCGACCTACGACTGCCGTCCGTACAAAAATGGTAACAACGAAAGCTGCTCAGGCAATGGTGAAGGTACTTACTACGTGCGCGTAAAAGCTTATTCAAGCTTCTCTGGCTTAACACTCGTCGGTAGTTATGACGACGGAGCTGACCCAGGCACACCGCCTATCGATGAAACCTATAGCAATGTTTCAGTGGCTCAAGGTGCATGGGCGCGTTACAGCCAAGACTTGAATGGTGATTATAGCTCATTGACCGTGACTATCTCAGGTGGCTCAGGCGATGCTGACTTGTATGTTCGTCACGGCTCTCAGCCGACAACATCCAGCTATGACTGCCGTCCATACAAGTGGGGCAATGAAGAAACTTGTACCATCAATGCACCGCAGTCAGGCACATGGCACATCGGATTACGAGGCTATAACGCAGCTTCAGGTGTTACCTTAAACATCTCAGCAACTCCTCAATAATCTTGCCAACCAAAGGAGGGGCCATCGTCCCTCCTTTCCTAAATTCCTAATTTGTAGGTACGCATTATGAAATATCTATCAACCGGTCTCCTGATCTCAGGAGTGGTTGCTGGATCACTTGTCTTCGCACAAAGTGCAACCGCTGACAAACCATCAGCGCCAGTAACCGAACAATCAACCAGTGAACAAAACGTATGGATCACACTTGGCGGCGATGCCTTAGAAACGATCCAATCCAAATATCAGTCTACCATTCCAATCAAACTGTCAGGGATTATCGAGCAAAAGCAGAATAACCAGATAGCTATTGCGCAGATTCCTGAGTCAAAAATTATCGAACTCAGCAAAATGATGCACGATGAGCACAAACGTTGTGGTGGTTTTTTCTATCACAGTTCGCAACAGGAAGCTCAAGAGTATGCTCACAGCATAAATCAAACTCAAGCCTTTGCAGCAGTCAACTACACCATCGATAACCCTGATGCTGTTAATGCTTTGCTAGGACAAATTTCTAGCAGTAATTTGACCACAACGGTTAACACTTTAAGCAACTACAACAACCGCTATTACACCAGTAGCACTGGGGTTGATGCGGCCAATTGGATTAAAAATGAATGGCAATCAATAGCCAATGGACGAAGTGACATTGACGTTCAGTTATACAATCACAGTAACTGGAATCAACCATCGGTTATCGCAACCATTACCGGCACAAGCGACCCAGATGATATTGTCATCGTTGGCGGTCATTTAGACTCCATCAACAGTTCTAATACCTCAGGACGCGCTCCCGGCGCAGATGACAATGCTTCCGGTATCGCTATCGCTACCGAGTCATTACGCGCCATTGTAGAGACTGGTTTTAAACCCGAACGTACGATCAAACTGATGGGTTATGCTGCCGAAGAAGTTGGACTGCGCGGCTCAAACGAGATTGCTAACCAACACAAAAGTAATAACGCTAACGTTATCGGTGTGGTGCAATTTGATATGTCTGGATACAAAGGAAGTAACAAAGATATTGTGTTCATGACTGACTACACCAATTCAGATCAAAATCAGTTCCTGGCAGATCTCATTGATACTTACCTGCCAAGTATCGATTATGCTTACGACCAGTGTGGTTACGGCTGTTCTGATCATGCTTCATGGCACAATAAAGGCTACCCAGCCTCAATGCCATTCGAAGCCTACATGGGGCAACACAATGGCGATATCCACACCTCACGAGATGATCACTTTGATGCCAGTCACTCTGTCAACTTTGCCAAGTTATCAGTGACTTATCTGGCTGAATTAGCGAAAGGTGGTACTGGCTCAAACCCCGATCCAGATCCTCCAGGCGACAACGTATTAGAGAACGGCGTTGCTGAAACAGGTCTATCCGCCTCTCAAGGCAACGACATTATGTACACCATGGAAGTTCCAGCTGGCGCCAGCAATATCAGCTTTGATATCAGCGGCGGTACTGGTGACGCGGACTTATACGTACGCAAAGGTGCGGCTCCTACCGATTCGACCTACGACTGCCGTCCGTACAAAAATGGTAACAACGAAAGCTGCTCAGGCAATGGTGAAGGTACTTACTACGTGCGCATAAAAGCTTACTCGAGCTTCTCAGGTTTAGCACTCGTCGGTAGTTACGACGACGAGACTGCCCCTGAACCGGACCCAGGCACACCGCCTATCGATGAAACCTATAGCAATGTTTCAGTGGCTCAAGGTGCATGGGCTCGTTACAGCCAAGAATTGAATGGTGATTATAGCTCATTGACCGTGACTATCACCGGTGGCTCTGGCGATGCTGACTTGTATGTTCGTCACGGCTCTCAGCCGACAACATCCAGCTACGACTGTCGTCCATACAAATGGGGCAATGAAGAAACTTGTACCATCAATGCACCGCAGTCAGGCACATGGCACATCGGATTACGAGGCTATAACGCAGCTTCAGGTATAACGCTTAGCGTTCAAGCTACACCACAATAATAGGGCAAGACTTTCGTTCTTCCACAGTAGTTGCGTACACGGATGTGCGCTTTTTTTCTTTAATATGAAACTTTGATAACTTTTACAGAAATCTAACGCCAAATGTTTTAGCATACCCTATATAAGAATGTCTTAATAACAGGAACCGTCCACACTATGGTCATAACATTCAGCATTTGCGTTGCCGTTATCGTGCTATGCACCCTAATACCGCTGTCTCGCAATGCTAAGTGGTGGGTTCGTGCTTTTGATTTTCCTCGACTGCAGCTGGCCATAGCCTGCATGATACTTTTACTCACCGAAATTCTATTACTCGATCTCTCTAATTTTTCCAGCTGGATATTATTGTTAACGACAGTTGCTTGCTTTACTTATCAAGCCTGGTGGATCTTTCCTTACACAAAACTCACTAAACCAGAAGTTAAATCATCAAGCTCACAGCAACGTTCCACGATAAGCATTGTGACTGCCAATGTCTTAATGACCAACCGCAATGCACGAAAGTTAATTGATATCATTAGACAGTATGACCCTGATATTATCGTTACTCTTGAAACGAATGACTGGTGGCAGTCTCACCTCGATAAATTGGAAGATATCTACCCCCATACGGTGAAATGCCCTCTGGAAAACCTTTACGGCATGCATGTCTACTCTAAGCTCACTCTTGAGAATGCTGAAGTACAGTATCTGGTGGAAGAGAATATTCCCTCGATTCACGCTCAAGCCGTCTTAGATAGCAGCGATAAAGTTCGTCTTCACTTTCTCCATCCAGCACCGCCTAGCCCTACAGAAAACGAAGAATCCGCTGAACGAGATGCGGAGCTGGTTATGGTGGCAAAAAATATCGAAGAAACGTGTGACAAAAGTCAGCCAATTATTGTTACTGGCGATATGAATGATGTCGCTTGGTCAAGAACCACTCGATTATTCCGAAAAATAAGCGGATTACTCGATCCTAGAATTGGCCGTGGCATGTTTAATACCTTTCATGCCAAGTACTGGCTCATGCGCTGGCCGCTTGACCACCTTTTCCACAGCGAACACTTTACGCTTGATAAGATCACGCGGTTGCCATCTTATGGCTCAGACCATTTCGCACTCTATACACAGCTGAGTTTAGAGCCGAACAAAGCACCGGCTCAGTCTGGAGTTGATAAAGAAGATGGCGATGACCAACTGGCTGAATCTATAATGGCTGAGCAAAATGCTTCCAGCCATAATGTTCACAACCCTACTTGAGTCTGTAAAGCCCTACAGCCTATTTTGCTAACTTAGCCCCCAGCCAAGCAAATGGCACAAAGACCAGAAGGTCGACAACCATAAACCATAGTGGATGTGGGATCATGACTAGGTTCATGATGCCCCCAGCCAAAAAGAAGATCCCACAAACCGTTCCGAGCAGTAGCTTTCTAGAAGGCGTTATTTTGCTGCACACAAAGCCCGCAATAAAAGAACCCACAAGATGCGCAATAATTACCGTAATAAACGCATCAACCGGCAACGACGAAACGTACTCTGCAAAAGCACTTTTATCTTCCATACTCAAATTTTCTGGCCACGGATAACGAACCATATTAATGGACTCGATACCGTAAATGATTAAGCCACCAACTAGCACCCCCACAATCACCGCTAATATTTGTTTACCCATTACGACTCTCCCGCTTTCTTCTTATATAAACCGTCAAATATAACTTTCCAGCTTTCCCCATTATCCGTTGATACTGACCATACTTGCCTGACAGTATCACCATTAGGTGTCCAACTGATGGTATTCATGACGTCGCCACCTTTGCCTTTCGTCACTCCAGACATGACCATAGAATCACCTTCCTTACCGCCATTCAATTCCAGTAAAGTTCCAGTATTATCGACCCAGGTTTGGTGCCACTGCTTCTTAGTCCGATCATAAATATTATAGCTATGGCCTATATTGCCACTCGCCCCACGCCAGTTTTCTTGCAGACTACAACCGCCTAGAATTTTCTCAATTTTATTCTCACCGACCTTCTTCCCTTTTGGATTAAATACTTCCCATTCACCCATCCAAAAATCAAACTGACGATATTCCTCGCTGGAACAAGGTGGTTGTTTTTGTTCAGCAGAATTCGCTATAAAGCTGGTTAGCAGTAATACGGTTGTTATTAGGTATTTCATGTGCTCTCCTTTTTCTCATATTGTTATGTTATATGTTCATTTTCTTTGCTTGTCCAAAGAAAACGAACCAAAAGAAACGACACCCCGGTCGCTTGGCCTTCGGCTTCCTTCCGTTTCTCGTAATAATTGGCGCATTTGACAACTCGCTACGCTCAAACATTCAAATGCTTTATTTCCAATTATTACTGCGATACTCAGCAAGCTCTAAGGGGTAACCGAGAGCACAAACTTATAGCGCCACTTTCCCTTTATATTTAGCTGAGTGAACTTAAAGTCATAGCAATTCAAATCATGGAGGATTTGAATAGTTAAATTCAGCACATGGAAGTGCTGTATTTAACGGTGCGTATAGTGACTTGAAGTTCTTGAAGGTAGTCATTCATTTGAATGACCTAAATATAGGGGTGGACTTCTTTTGGTTACTTTTTCTTGTCCACGCAAGAAAAAGTAACTCGCTGAGTAGCGACAACACTCTCTATCAAACTAAGCTTTTATCCACAAACATAGTTCTAAACGAGGTGACAACAAAAAAGGGAGCCTAAGCTCCCTTTTTTATAGAACGAGTAAATGATTACTCTTGACCAGCTGGCGCTTCTTCTTGCGCTGGTGGGTCAATCAAAGCTTTCATACTAAGACGGATACGACCTTGGCGATCGACCTCTAGTACTTTAACTTTAACAATATCACCTTCTTTCAAGTAGTCAGTTACTTTATTCACGCGCTCATGAGCGATTTGTGAAATATGTACTAGACCATCTTTTCCTGGAGTAATTTGAACGAATGCACCGAAGTCTGCTAAACGAACGACTTTGCCTTCAAATTCCATTCCAGCGGTGATTTCCATAGTAATCATTTCGATACGGCGAACTGCTTCTGCGGCACCTTCAGAGTCGCTTGAAGCGACTTTAACCGTACCGTCATCTTCGATTTCAATCGTAGCACCAGTTTCTTCAGTTAGGGCACGGATAGTTGAACCACCTTTACCAATAACTTCAGAGATTTTGTCTACTGGGATCTTGATCGCAGTGATACGTGGAGCATGCTCAGAAATATCTTCACGAGGCTTATCAATCGCTTCGTTCATGACGTTCAAGATATGTAAGCGGCCACCTTGTGCTTGGTGAAGTGCTTTTTCCATGATTTCTTGAGTAATACCGTCAATCTTGATGTCCATTTGAAGTGCTGTAATACCATTAGAGGTACCCGCAACTTTAAAGTCCATATCACCAAGGTGGTCTTCGTCACCTAAGATGTCAGAAAGAACAACAAAGTTGTCGCCTTCTTTGACCAAGCCCATCGCGATACCAGCAACAGGTGCTTTCATTGGTACACCAGCGTCCATTAACGCTAATGAAGTACCACAGACAGACGCCATTGAGCTAGAACCGTTTGATTCCGTGATTTCAGATACTACACGCAATGTGTATGGGAATTCAGCGATGGTTGGAACCATAGCAAGAACACCACGCTTCGCTAAACGGCCATGACCGATTTCGCGACGTTTTGGAGAACCCATGAAACCAGTTTCGCCCACACAGTATGGAGGGAAGTTATAGTGCATCATGAAGTGATCTTTAGCGTCACCCATAATGCTGTCTTTAATCTGTGCATCACGCTCAGTACCTAAAGTTGCAACAACTAGGGCCTGAGTTTCACCACGAGTAAAAATCGCAGAACCGTGAGTACGTGGAAGAACACCCGTGCGGATATCCAATGCGCGAACCATATCAGGTTCACGGCCATCAATACGTGGCTCACCAGAAACGATTCGAGTACGAACCACTTCTTTTTCGATATCGTGGAAAACTTCTTTAACTTCTTCAGCAGAAGGCTGGCCTTCTTCGTCGCCCGCTAATGCTTCTACAGCCTCAGCAGATAACTCGTTAATTTTGTCATAACGCTCAGCTTTGTCCGCGATTTGATACGCCTCAACAATTGCGCCGTGCATTTTTTCTTTTACGGCGTCGTATAAAGCAGTATTTTTCTCTGGAGCAGTCCAATCCCAAGCAGGCTTACCCGCTTCGGCTTGTAATTCTTTAATTGCCTGAATCGCGACTTGTAACTCTTGGTGACCATACATAACAGCGCCAAGCATCACGTTTTCAGGTAACTCGTCAGCTTCTGACTCAACCATCAGTACCGCTTTATCAGTACCAGCAACCATTAAATCTAACTTTGAGTTTTCCATGTCAGTTGTTGATGGGTTTAATGCATATTCACCATCAATATAACCAACGCGCGCCGCACCAATCGGGCCAGCGAATGGAATACCAGAAATTGCCAATGCCGCAGATGCACCAATCATTGATGGTACTGCTGGATCAACTTCTGGGTTAATTGAAACGATAGTAATAACAACCTGAACTTCGTTCAAAAAGCCTTCTGGGAAAAGAGGACGTAACGGACGGTCAATTAAACGAGCCGTTAACGTTTCTTCGTCCGACGGACGACCTTCACGCTTCAAGAAGCCGCCTGGGATTTTACCCGCAGCGTATGTTTTCTCTTGGTAGTTTACTGTTAGCGGGAAGAAACCTTGTCCTTCTTTCGCTTCCTTCTTACCAACCACCGTTACAAATGCGGTAGTTCCTTCGACGTCGACGATGACTGCACCAGATGCCTGACGAGCTACGCGACCAGTTTCGATAGTGACTTCGCGGCCACCGTATTGAAAAGATTTTTTTGTATAATCCACAATATTTTCCTATTTTTAGTTACTTGGGCTTATTTACCCTCTTGCCCTCAGAACCCACATCGTCTGAAAGCAAACAAAAAAGGGGCCTTGAAAGGCCCCTTTAATTTTTTTAGCGACGCAGACCCAGCTTTTTAATTAAGTCTGAGTAACGGCTATGATCTTTACGCTTCAAGTAGTCAAGCAGTTTACGACGCTGGCTTACCATGCGTAACAAACCGCGACGTGAGTGGTGGTCATGCTTGTGTGCCTTGAAGTGGTCTTGCAAGTGGTTGATTTGCGCTGATAGCAATGCAACCTGAACTTCTGGAGAACCTGTATCGCCTTCACCGCGACCATGTTCTTGTACGATTTCTGCTTTCTTTTCTGCACTTAGTGACATAGTTTGTATCTCCAATTTTGAGTGAGTCCACTCAGTGTTTACGTACGAACCAGCCAATCACTAATTCAGCCAGTTCAATGAATGCGCGATTGTACCCTAATTCAAACCCTTACAGCAAGTAAAATTCCATACTCGGGATTCTTGCTAGGCCTTTATTTACGAGGTTTTTTGCTAAAAACTGATATTGTCTATTGGTTCGCAACTGAACGTAGACGAAGTTGTGGGTTTTGCTCACGACAATTATGCAAAAATTGCTCAAAACAGGTCTCTGTTTCTGCCAGTTTTTCACGTAATCGGTGGCCACCATCAAAAATGTGCAAATCGGCTTTTGCCGCACTGGCAAAACGAATCACGTTTTCAACAGGAACGATGTCATCCTGCCAACCGTGAACAACGGTCACAGGGCAGTCTAATTTTTCCAGTTCGGCTTCGGCATAACCGTCCATATAGACTGCTGGAGAAATCAAGAAAAGTCCCATCGGCTCATTATTGAGCCCAGCAACAGCCGACACATAGCCGCCCATGCTGGTTCCTACCAAAATATAGGGACGTGACAAATTCAATAAGTAATTATTCAACTTCGTCACTCTCTCATTGGTAGGTAAGCGACGGTAATCTAAAGACTCAACATCGAATCCATTGCTTTCGCATACTTTCGACAATGCTTGTATTCGGCTTCCCTTAGGACCCGACACTTTGCCGTGCGAGAAAATGACTAAAGGTTTCACAACTGGGTTCATACGATTTCTAGCTCGTTTGTTTTATCAATCGGCGAGGGGCTACTTTGCCATCATCGTCGATACAACCGATTCCTAAAAAACCCTCTGGGTCTTTTAGAATAAATTCTTCCTCTTGCGGCATACCGCTAAGCTGTACGGCTTGGCCCAAACGTATGTAATACGCCTGATCACTGTCTAACTCGACAATGGGCAAATGATGCAACGCCTTCTCAAGAGGTAATAATAATTCGTCCATGGCAAGCTTTTCATCGGCTTGCTTCATCGTCTCTAACTGAGCCAAGCTGACACAATCATCTAGTTGCAAGTGACTAACCGCGGTACGCCGTAGTTCCTGCACATGTGCGCCACAACCTAACTCATCCCCCATATCTTCGACCAAATTTCTGATATAAGTTCCCTTGGAACAGTGAACATCAAGCTCAAACTCATCACTTTCAAAGCGCACTATATCAATGGAGTGAATAGTCACTTCGCGTGCTTCCCGCTCCACTTCTATACCTTGGCGTGCCAGCTTATAAAGAGGCACACCATCTTTTTTTAAGGCCGAATACATTGAAGGAACTTGGCTGATAGTACCTTTGAATTGTTGCACTACCTTTACAAGTTCTTCTTCGGTGACATTAACCGGCTTTTCTTCAACGACCTCACCTTCTCGATCAGCCGTTGTTGTTTTCTGCCCCATTTTTGCTATCACACGATATTTTTTATCGGCATTAAGCAAAAAGTGAGAAAATTTCGTTCCTTCGCCAAAACATATTGGTAAAACACCCGTAGCAATAGGATCCAAAGCCCCAGTATGGCCAGCTTTCTGGGCGAAATACAAAAACTTTGCCTGCTGCAAAGCCTTGTTTGACGTCATATCGGTGGGTTTATCTAACAATAAAATACCCGTAATATCGCGACCGCGCTTACGTCGTCTTGCCATTGGTTACTCCGGAACTACAGGAAAAGCTTAGGAATGATCGTCTTTATCAGACGTGTCTTGCTTGCCAGCCGCTTTTTTATCTTCCGACCGGGCTTTCTCAATCAGGCTCGTCATCCGCTGGCCTTCTTGAATTGACTTGTCAAAGAAAAACCGTAAGGCAGGCACACTACGCATACGCATTTCTTTTGCTAGTTTTGAACGCAAAAAGCCTGCAGCTCCACGCACGACTTCTAAAGCTTCTTCGATCTCTTCCTTCTCATCTTTGCCCAAAAAGGTTACAAAGACTTTAGCATTCTGAAGATCGCTAGAAACTTCAACCGCCGAAACGGTCGCTAAACCCAAACGGGGATCTTTCATTTCGCGTTGAAAGACCAGAGCCAGCTCACGCTGGATCTGGTCGGCAACTCGATTAGCTCTTGCTTGCGACATTTAATCTCTCGCCACTAATGGATACAGTTATGGTTTAAAGGCTACGTTTTACTTCAACGATTTGGAACACCTCGATCTGATCACCAGGCTTCACATCATTGTAGTTCTTAACGCCAATACCACACTCCATATCTTTACGAACTTCCTGCACATCATCCTTAAAACGACGAAGTGATTCTAGTTCACCTTCATAAATAACCACATTGTCACGCAGTACGCGGATAGGATTATTACGCTTAACAACACCTTCTGTCACCATACAACCAGCGATAGCACCAAGTTTTGGTGACTTAAAGACGTCACGAACTTCTGCTAAGCCGATGATTTCTTGACGCGACTCAGGTGATAACATACCACTTAAGGCTGCTTTCACTTCTTCAATCGCTTCATAAATCACGCTGTAATAGCGAATTTCAACCGCATCGCGTTCCGCGATTTTTCGAGCAGTAGCATCTGCACGAACGTTGAAACCAATAATGATGGCATTTGACGCAGCCGCTAGTGAAACGTCTGTTTCTTTGATACCACCCACGCCACTCGAAATCACTTTAACTTCAACTTCTTCAGTCGCGAAGTCAGTTAATGATTTGCTTAACGCTTCTACAGAGCCTTGTACGTCAGCTTTGATGATAACGTTTAACTGTTGCAACTCATCGCTGCTACCCATGTTAGCAAACATGTTTTCAAGTTTCGCTTTTTGCTGGCGAGCTTGGAATTCTTCACGCTGCTTCATTTCACGACGTTCAGCAATATCTCGTGCCGTACGTTCGTCAGCAACCACAGTCGCTTCATCACCTGCCACCGGTACGCCAGAAAGGCCTAACACCTCGACAGGAATCGATGGACCCGCAGTATCAATAGCCTGACCATTTTCATCCAATAAAGCACGAACACGACCATAGTGAGTACCCGCTAATAGGATATCACCTTGGTTAAGCTGACCTTTTTGAACCAATACAGAAGCAATCGCACCGCGACCTTTGTCCAAGCGGGCTTCAATGACGAAACCTTTCGCAGCACCTTCGTCAACGGCTGTTAACTCAAGAACTTCAGACTGAAGCAAGATTGACTCTAAGAGGTCATCAATACCTTCGCCTGACTTGGCAGATACATGTACAAACTGAACATCACCACCCCAATCTTCTGGGATAACGTCATGTTGTGACAATTCGTTCTTAACACGATCTGGATCAGCTTCTGGCTTATCAATTTTGTTGACCGCTACGATCATTGGAACGCCTGCTGCTTTTGCGTGCTGTACCGCTTCAACGGTTTGTGGCATAACGCCATCATCAGCCGCAACAATCAAAATCACGATATCTGTTACTTCTGCACCACGAGCACGCATTGACGTAAATGCCGCGTGACCCGGTGTATCGAGGAACGTTACCATACCACGATCAGTTTCAACGTGATAAGCACCAATATGCTGTGTAATACCACCGGCTTCGCCAGTCGCAACATGGCTTGCACGGATATAATCAAGTAATGATGTCTTACCATGATCAACGTGACCCATAATAGTCACTACTGGAGCGCGAGGTTTACCTTCGCCATCTTCAGTCATTGCTTCAGAAAGAGCTGCCTCTTCCATCGCGTTTTCATTAACTAGTACTGGCTTATGACCCATTTCTTCAACAATCAAACTAGCTGTTTCTTGATCGATTGATTGATTAACAGTCGCCATAACACCAACTTTCATCATCGCTTTCATCAGCTCAGGCGCTTTCACTGCCATTGCTTTAGCGAGATCACCCACGGTAATCGCTTCAGGAATTTCCACATCGTGAACGATAGTGTCCGTTGGCTTTTTGAAACCGTGTTTTTTCATATTGTCAGGAGCCTGATAAACTTTTTTCTTATGAGTGACGCCGCGCTTATTTTTACCGTCATAAGCACCTGCTACGAGATCCACATCGGATGATTTTTTCTTGCCTTTCTTCTTCTTCTTTCTGCCACGATTTGATTTTTCTTCAAAATCACGTAGTGACATAGGCTTAGCAGGCTTGTCAGGATCAGCTTTAACCACTTTCTCTTCTGGCTCTTGCTTTTCTTCAAGCTGCTTTTCAATTTTCTTCTTAACTTTATCAGTCGCCTGCTCTTTCTTTGGAGCCTTAGCTTTAGACTCTTTTCCTTTAGATTGAGGCGCCTCCGATTTACTATCACTTTTCGCTTCCTCAGCTTTACGCTTAGCTTCTTCTTCAGCTTTACGTTTCGCTTCAGCAGCTTCTTTCTCTTTACGTTCGGCTTCTTCTTTCGCCTTTTTCTCAGCTTCTTCTTTCGCTTTACGCTCAGCTTCTTCAGCCTGACGCTTAGCTTCTTCTGCTTCTCTTGCCTTAGCTTCTTCTTCCTCAGCAAGCTGCTTAATTTCTTCGCTAGAACGTTTTACATAGGTGCGTTTTTTCTTCACCGCAACCTGAACAGATTTCTTTTTACCTTCTGAGCTTGTCACACTTAAGGTACTTTTTTTAGTACGGCTTAACGTGATTTTTCGTGGACCCGTTGATTCATCGCCACCATGCGACTTTTGCAAATAGGCCAACAACGACTTCTTTTGCTCTTCTGTAATGGTTTCGTCTGCACTTTTTATTTTAGAACCAGCCGCACTCAACTGCTCCAGTAGTTTTTCCACTGGAGTGTTTAGAGTATCGGCAAATTGTTTTACTGTAGTATCTGACATTTAGTCTCCCCGCTTAAAGTTATTCTTGCTCCCAGATTTATTCCTGATCTTCAAACCAAGGGGCACGCGCGGTCATAATTAATTGAGCTGCACGCTCATCATCTAATTCTTCAATATCGGTTAAATCATCCACTGATTGCTCCGCCAAGTGTTCCATAGTGATAACACCACGGCTTGCTAATACATATGCTAAGTGGCGGTCCATACCGTCCATATTTAACAAGTCTTCTGCTGGCTCATTTTTCTCCAGCTGTTCCTCTGAAGCAATCGCTTTAGTTAACAGGATATCTTTTGCACGAGCTTTCAACGCATCGATTAAATCCTCGTCAAAGCCTTCAATTTCTAACATCTCAGACTGTGGAACGTAAGCCACTTCTTCAAGTGTGGTGAAACCTTCTTGCACTAAAATATCTGCTAAATCTTCATCAACGCCTAGCTCGTCAGTAAATAACTTAACGATGCTTTCAGTTTCTGATTGATTTTTAACCGCAAATTCTTCTTCAGTCATCACATTCAATTCCCAACCAGTAAGCTCACTAGCTAAACGAATGTTTTGACCATTTCGACCAATTGCTTGCGCTAACTGATCTTCATCGACAGCAATATCCATGCTGCGAGAATCTTCATCAACCACAATAGACGCTACTTCTGCAGGAGCCATTGCGTTGATGACAAATTGGGCTGGGTTATCATCGAATAGAACGATATCAATACGTTCACCATTGAGTTCACCAGTAACCGCTTGTACACGAGCACCGCGCATACCAACACACGCACCAACTGGGTCAATTCGCTTGTCGTTGGTTTTAACCGCGACTTTAGCGCGAGAACCTGGGTCACGTGCTGCACCTTTAATTTCGATAACTTGCTCACCAATCTCTGGCACTTCAATGCGGAATAATTCTTCCAACATTTCTGGACGTGTACGGCTCACAAACAACTGCGGGCCACGGTTTTCATCGTTGATGTTATACAACAAACCACGAACACGATCACCGGCACGAACCGTTTCACGAGGCATCATTTCATCACGCTGGATAACAGCTTCAGCGTTGCTGCCAAGATCTAAATAAATATAATCACGCGTAATTTTCTTAACCACACCAGTGATAAGTTCGCCAACACGATCGCGAAACGCTTCAACCGTTTTCGCTCGCTCAGCTTCACGTACTTTCTGTACAATTACTTGTTTCGCAGTTTGCGCAGCGATACGGCCAAACTCAATTGACTCAATCTGCTCTTCAACATAATCACCTAACTCTGTCTCAGGCTCTTCATGTTGCGCCGCTGATAATGTCGTCTCCGTTAATGGATCTTCAACGGCATCATCTTCTACCACGGTCCAACGACGGAAAGTATCATACTCACCAGTTTCGCGGTCGATATCAACACGCACATCAATATCAACACCATGTTTTTTCTTTGTTGCCGTCGCTAATGCAGCTTCCAGCGCCCCAAAAATCACTTCAGGATTGACGTCCTTTTCATTGGAAACGGCTTCAACCACTAACAAAATTTCTTTACTGCTCATACGTGTTAACCTTCAATAAACTCGTGAATACTTCCACTAATCCGTTCGAGACTAATCTTTCTAGACTAATACTTTGCGATCAACTGGGCTTTTTCAACCTGTGGCACATCGATTTCGTGAACTTCACCATCGACTAACAAGCTGATTTTGCCATTGTTTACACTTTCAATTGTACCTTTAAATTTACGGCGTCCATTTATCGGGAATGATAAACGTAACTCAGCATCTTCTCCGACATACATCGCAAAATGCTGCTCGGTAAATAAAGGTCTATCCATACCTGGCGATGATATTTCTAAATTGTAGAAGCCGTTAATCGGATCTTCGACATCCAGCACACCACTCACCTGATGACTCACTTCAGCGCAATCGTCCACATTAATACCATTTTCATGCTCAATAAACACTCGCAATATCGAATGTTTACCTTGCGACAAATATTCTAAGCCCCAAAACTCAAAGCCTGCGGCCTCTACGGCTGGACGAATTATTTGTTCTAGCTGTGACTGTTTACTCATTACGCTCTCTATTTACTCTATTGACTTTATTTTCAAAAAAGCCAAATACAAAAAAAGGCCCATACGGCCCCATCATTAATCTATCTGACAAACCTTTTACCAAGGTTTTATGATGGGCTTGGAGTTACTAAACAGTATTTACCCCGTTTACCCACGCCGTTTGTAGCTCAATAACTTTTACTACAAACAATAAAGCCCCTATAAAGGGGCCTTATTATTATATTCATAATATAAAATCAGTCAATTATTAGTCAATTCACTGACTTTCTCTTTTCAAGAGATGTTCTTTCCAAAGGACACTTTATTCTCGTTAAAGCGTCTCTTAAAGAAAGTTGGTAGCGGGGGCCAGATTTGAACTGACGACCTTCGGGTTATGAGCCCGACGAGCTACCAGGCTGCTCCACCCCGCATCCATGTCTCTTTTCAAGAGTCTCTTTCTCAAGAGTACTTATTAGACTCTGGTACGACTAATAAGTTTGGCTATTTAGCCCTTGTTTTGGTAGAAGTCTTTAGAAGTCCCTACCTCAACGTGGAACGCATTATACTCACTTAAATTGCTTTGACAAGTGGTCTGACACAATAAATTCAATAAATATTCAAACGCTACAAATACTGGAACGCTTGCTCACAGAGCTCCATCAATTTACTCGGGAAAATACCGAGCCCAACAACGGTTAGACTAGTTAAACCCAAGCCCAGTCGCAAACCTCTGGTGGCAATTAATTTTTGCTCTGACTCTGGCTCATCAAAGAAAATGACCTTAACGACTTTGAGGTAATAAAACAGCCCCAGAATGGAAATTACTGCAGCAAAGATAGCCAACCACACGAAACCTGAGTTTAACACCGCCAAAAAGACTTCTAACTTGGCCCAGAAGCCAACAAAGGGTGGCAAGCCCGCCATCGACAGGAATAACACGCTGATCAACAAGCCGCCCCAAGGGTTCTTCCGTCCTAAGCCTTTTAGTTCATCGATATTTTTAACATCGTCAATGCCTTTTCCTAAATAAATCAGACAGCCAAAACCACCCAAAGACATGATGGCGTAAGTGAGTATATAGAAGAAAGATGCTGAAAAACCCTCTGCCGTGCCAGTCAGTATGCCCAATAAGAAGTAACCAATATGCGCGATGGCTGAATAGGCCAATAAGCGCTTGATATTGGTTTGCGCCAGAGCAACAAGGTTACCCACCAGCATCGACAAGCAGGCGAGTATAATCAATAAACTCTGCCAGTCTACCACCACACCGACAAACCCATAGCCAAAGATACGAATGGCTAGACCAAAGGCTGCGACCTTAGGCGCTGAAGATATAAAGGCGGTCGCTGATGTTGGGGCACCATCGTATACATCCGGTACCCACATTTGAAAAGGGACCGCACCAAACTTAAAGGCTATCGCCACCACCATAAAGACCAAACCAAAGCGTAACGTTAAGCTCGACTCGTTATTCGCAATATAAGCGGCAATATCGGTTAGGTGGACTTCCTGAGTCACGCCGTAAACTAACGACATGCCGTACAGCAAGAAACCACTCGCTATAGCGCCCATAACAAAGTATTTAACCGCCGCTTCAGCAGATTGATATGAGTGACGCTGCATGGCTACTAAGGCGTACAGTGATAACGATAAGAGCTCCAAGCCCAGATAAAGCGTGAGTAAACTGCCACCACTAACCATCACCATCATGCCAAGCACGGCAAAAAGGTGTAATAAGTAATACTCGCCTCTCAAGATCCGCCTCGGCAATATGTATGGACGGGCAAACAATAGAGCCAGCATCGCCAATACGATGACACTGATTTTGATAATCCCAGCCATCGGGTCAAGAATAAAGTGCCTATCGTATAAATGGTATTGAACATCTGGAAACTGCACCATACAAATAATGGCCGTACCAACTAAAGCCAGCTGCGTTAACCGATAGGTCAAGTTGCGGTCTAAGTCTTTTGAAAACACATCGATCAACAATATGATGCAAGCTGCGGTCAGCAGGAACATTTCAGGAAGCAGATGAATTAAATTATGAGTCACCTTAACCTCCTAACTTACTGGTGCTAGTGAATTGCAGTAACTGCTCAATACTCGGCTGCATGATATTAATCAGGAACTGTGGATACACGCCCAAAGCAATAACCAGTACGGCCAAAATGATTAAGACCGTCTTTTCTCTTAGATTAATATCATCCAAGCGCTCAACTTTGTCGTTGGCTGCTTTACCTAGAATCACTCGCTTGTAGAACCACAAGCTATAAGCAGCCCCCAGCACTAAGGTCAATCCTGCAAATAGAGCAATTCTCCAGTCAGCCTGGAACGATGAAATAATCACGAAGAACTCCCCCACAAAGCCTGACGTTCCTGGTAAACCCGCATTAGCAAATATAAACAACATGAGTAGGGTCGCAAAAACCGGCATGCTGTTGACCACCCCACCATACTCACTGATTTCACGGGTATGCAAACGGTCATAAAGAACGCCAATGGAGAAGAATAGCGCCCCTGAGACAAGGCCATGCGAAATCATTTGCACCATCGCCCCTTGTAGCGCCATGGATTGCGTATCCACATTGGTTAACTGCAGAATGACGAAGGTACCCAAAGTGACAAAACCCATGTGGGCAATCGACGAATAGGCAATCAGCTTTTTCATATCCTTTTGCGCTAAAGCCACAAAACCAATGTACACAATCGCCAATAGTGATAAGACAATCAGCAGATTAGCATAAGCAGCGGACGCATCCGGCGTAATCGGCAAACTAAAGCGTAAGAAACCATAGCCACCCATTTTCAACATGATGGCGGCTAAGATGACAGAGCCTCCCGTTGGCGCTTCAACGTGTGCGTCTGGAAGCCAAGTGTGAACCGGGACCATCGGAATTTTAACCGCAAAAGCGATCAGAAATGCCCAGAATATCCAGTTTTGTTCATTACTGCTTAACGGCATATCCTGCATCGCTCGTATAGAAAAGTCGCCAGCCTCTCGCCCCATATAAATAAGAGCGACCAGCATGAATATTGAGCCGAAAAAGGTATACAGGAAAAACTTAATGGTGGCGTAGATACGATTCGGGCCACCCCAAATTCCAATCATTAAGAACATCGGTATCAACATGGCTTCCCAGAACACATAAAAGAGAATGCTATCCTGGGCTAAAAAGACACCGTTCATTGCTCCGGTTAACAATAATACGGCTGCAACAAACTGGGGCTGACGAAACTTTATCGAGGCTGTTGAGCCAAATAACACCAATAAGTTTATCAAGCTTGTTAGCACTACCAGCGGTAAGGAAATACCATCCACACCTAGTTCATAACCGATATTCAGAGAAGGGATCCACTCCTCTTGTTCAGCAAACTGGAAGTTAGCGGTCGCGCTATCAAACGCAATCAAAAGCCAAAAGCTTAAGGCCAACACCAGTAGTGACACAGCCACACCGAAGCGCTGGCTCCAAACCAGCATCCTATCGCCAGGGCTTAATAACACCAGTATCCCGCTCAATAACGGAATCCAAATCATTAAACTTAAAACGGGCAACTGCTCTAACATAATCTTTTATTATCCATCCCGCGCTTTACCCTCTAAACAGTAGCCATGCTAAAAAAGCAACCAAGCCTATTAGCATGAATAACGCATAATGATACAAATAACCGGTTTGTAACTTACGCACTTTCAAGGCGATAGTTTTAAGTGCATTGGAACCGCCATCAATAATACCTTCGTCGATAATCGCTTTATCGCCATAGCGCCAAAAGACTTGTCCTAACCAATGACTGCCTTGGGCAAAAACTTTTTGATTAACCTCGTCAAAGAAATACTTTTTCTCTAACAATTTTTTAAGAGGCTTCAGGAACAGAGCCCACATGGTAATAAAGCGTGGCGCCCAACCGTAAACCACAATAGCGATAACGACTCCCGCAACTAACATCAGGAATACTGGGCTCATCAAGCCATGTATGGCAAAACTAATTGCGTCGCTAAAATGCTCTTCAACTGATGCCAGTACATCATGTTGATCTAGCACAGTGATCGAATCATTGAAGAATGAACGGAAAACGACATCTTTGGCGAACACAAATCCAGCTAGAACTGACGGTATAGCCAAAGCAATTAGCGGCCAAGTAATCACGCGTGGCGATTCAGTTAAACTATGGAACTGCTCTGGCTGCATGCGTGTTTTGCCATGAAATACCATTAACAACAGGCGGATACTGTATATCGCGGTCACTAACACGCCTGCCAACACCGCGAAGTAGGCAAAGCCACTAAAGCCACCTTCGGCGGCACTTACTGCTGAAATAATGGTGTCTTTTGAATAAAAGCCCGAAAATAGCGGCGTGCCAATTAATGCTAAGGTTCCGATCAAAGTACACCAATAGGTAATGGGTAATTTTTTATACAGGCCGCCCATTTTGCGGATATCTTGCTCATGATGCAGCGCCACAATAACCGAGCCAGCGCCAAGAAACAGTAAAGCTTTAAAAAAGGCGTGTGTGAATAAATGGAAAACGGCAGCCGAGTAAGCTGACACACCTAGCGCCACCACCATATAGCCGAGCTGCGACAGAGTCGAATAGGCAATAATCCGCTTTATATCGTTCTGCACAATCGCAACCAGCCCCATAAACAATGCAGTAATAGCGCCAATTAAAGTCACCATCGCCAACGCTGTTTCTGAGAACTCAAACAAAGGCGACATCCGAGCGACCATAAAGACACCCGCCGTGACCATTGTTGCCGCGTGAATCAGTGCAGAGATCGGCGTCGGGCCTTCCATAGAATCAGGTAACCAAACATGCAACGGAACTTGCGCAGATTTGCCCATAGCACCGATAAACAAACAAATACAGATAAAGCTTATGGCTGACCACTGCAACCCTCCCCAAACGGCAAAGTTGTGATCAAGTCCGACTAAAGCCAGCGCGTTAACTTGTTGCTGACTTTCTAATGAGACTAACTCTTCAGCCTGCTCCATTGTGTTAAAAATTGGCGCATAATCAAAAGTACCAAATAGTAGGAAAATAGCGCCGATACCTAATAAGAATCCGAAGTCACCAACACGATTAACCAAAAAAGCTTTCATGTTGGCAAAAATTGCGGTGTCTTTTTGGTACCAGAAACCAATCAATAAATAAGAGACGACACCTACCGCTTCCCAGCCAAAGAATAACTGTAAAAAGTTATTCGACATCACCAACATCAGCATTGAGAATGTAAATAACGAAATGTAGCTGAAGAAGCGTTGATAGCCTTTGTCGTCGTGCATATATCCGATGGAGTATATATGCACCATTAAACTAACAAAGGTGACCACCAGCATCATGATAGAGGTTAAGCTATCGAGTAGGAATCCTATTTGGATAGTGACGTCACCAAAACTCGCCCACTCATAAACCGTGACATCAACGGCTGTCGCATTCCCCCATAAAAAGCTAAAGAACCACTTTGCTGAAAACAGAAATGACACTAAGACACCGATGATGGTTAAGCGATGTGTCGTCACCTTGCCCAGCTTCTGGCCCAATAAGCCTGCCAAAATAGCGCCGACTAAAGGCGCTAACACAGCGATTAATAATTGGGCTTGGATGGTCATTAGCCTTTTAACTCCTTCAGCTCGGCAACATCAATTTTTTTGTTGGTTCTAAAGAGCACGACTAAAATCGCTAAACCAATTGCAGCTTCAGCAGCAGCCACTGTCAATATAAAGAAGACGAAAACTTGCCCTACGTCATCATTCAGGTAACGCGAGAAAGCAATAAAGTTGGTATTTACCGCTAATAACATCAACTCAATACACATCAGTAGCGTAATAACATTTTTGCGATTAATGATGATGCCAACCACACTGATGGAGAACAGCAAAGCACTAACGACTAAATAGTGGGTCAAGCTCATGCCTCATCTCCTTTTTTCTTGGTTTTGGTTTTGCGTTTACGTTTGGACTTAACGTCAGTTTCTTTGCGTAAATGCGCGTCTTGTCTTGGCCCAGACTCCATACTCACCACACGTAAACGCTCTTCTCTACTGGCCTGATGTTGCACAGGAACGCTTTGTCCTCGACGATCGCGGCGCCCACGGAAGGTCAAGCTAATGGCAGCCACAATGGCCACAAGTAAAATCACACCAGCCACTTCAAAGGCATAGAAGTACTCGGTATAAAGTAACTTGCCAAGCACCGACACATTGCTGTATTCCGCACTGTGTTTAGCCGGTTCTGGCATGTCACCTAAAACTTCGCTGCGTATTACCCAATAAATAGCACCGAATAACGCCAGAGCCACGAGTATTCCTAATGGTAAGTATCGAGTGAAGCCTGATTTCAAACTGGCGTAGTCGACGTCCAGCATCATGACGACGAATAAAAACAGCACCATCACAGCCCCAACGTAAACCAAGACCAGGGTAACCGCTAGAAACTCCGCCTCTAACAGCATCCATAATACGGCTGCCGAAAAAAAAGTTAGCACTAAACAAAGAACAGCTTGCACCGCATTGCGCACCGTAATAACGCCTACCGCGCCCAGTACAGTCAGGCTCGCAAATAAGTAAAAGACAAGAGACTCAACGGTCATCGGTTCCCCTTACTTGCATCAATGCTGTGATTATCGATATTTCGCATCTTGCTCTCTATCCTCAGCAATTTGATCTTCGTATTTATCACCAATCGCCAATAACTGCGCTTTGGTTAAAATATTATCGCCACGTTGTTCGAAGTGATAGTCCATCACCCGAGTCTCTACAATCGAGTCTACTGGGCATGACTCTTCACAAAAGCCACAGTAGATGCACTTAAACATATCAATTTCATAACGGGTTGTGCGACGAGTGCCATCACTTTGTCTTGGGCCTGCATCAATTGTAATTGCTGCAGCTGGACAAACCGCTTCACACAGCTTACAGCCGATACATCGTTCCTCGCCATTCGGGTAGCGGCGCAACGCATGCAAACCACGGAAGCGCGGAGACTGTGGCGTTTGCTCTTCTGGAAACTGCACTGTTACTTTACGACGCCACAGGTGTTTTCCTGTAATCCGCAGGCCCGTCAGTAAGTCTTTAAGAGTGTAACTTCTGAAAAAGTGTTTTAATTTCGACATCAGAAAACACCTCTTCCACTAAACCACGGACCGACGCCAGCTTTGATCATAAAGGTTAAGATCATCAGCCAAACCACCGTCACTGGTATAAAGACTTTCCAGCCGAGGCGCATGATTTGATCATATCGGTAACGCGGAAATGTCGCTCTCAACCAGATCATTAAGAATAAAAAGAACCCTGCTTTAAGTAATAACCAGGCCATACCAGGCACCCAGTCTGTAATACCTTCAACAAAAGGAATTCCTTGGAAAGGATTGAGCCAACCGCCAAAGAAAAACAGCGCGGTTAATACCGAAATTAAAATCATGTTGGCGTATTCAGCTAAAAAGAATAGCGCGAACGAAATGCCCGCATATTCGACATGAAAGCCTGCCACAATTTCAGACTCACCTTCAGGTAAGTCAAAAGGTGCGCGGTTGGTTTCCGCCACACCGGAGATCCAATAAATCACTAATAGCGGTAATAATGGGATCCAATACCAGTGCCAAAAACCGCCTTCTTGCCCCTGGACAATCTGACCAAGGTTCATGCTACCGGAAGCCATCAAGACACCGACCAACGCAAAACCCATGGCAATTTCATAAGAAATAATTTGCGATGCAGAACGCAGTGAACCTATCAAGGCATATTTAGAATTTGAGGCCCAGCCCGCGATAATCACGCCATACACCGCAATCGACGTCATCGCCAAAATATACAGCAAACCGACATCACTATTGGCTAAGACCAACTCCGCATCAAACGGAATCACCGCCCATGCTGCAAATGATGGCGCAATAAATAAAATGGGGGCTAATAAAAATAATCCTTTATTCGCGCCCGACGGCACCACCACTTCTTTCATTAATAATTTGATGACATCCGCGATAGGCTGCAACCAACCTTTTGGCCCTACTCGGTTTGGCCCCACTCGCATCTGCATGTAACCAATAATTTTACGCTCGGCATACGTGGTGTAGGCTACGGCTAGAATTAGTGGTAGCAAGATCAGGCCGATCTTAGTTCCAATAATGAAGAAGTCGATGATGATATCTAGCATCAAACGCCTCCCACAATATTATGGAAAGGGCTCAAGCGAGGTCGCTTCAATATTTCTTGACCTTTAGCCAGAGCAGTATCCTGCAATGAGGGCGAACGGCGTAACCAGCCATCGATCTGGTACATATTAACTGGGCGCGGTGCGAATCCATCGCGGGGCAAAGTTTCAGGACATTGCCACTTGGGTTTAATTCGATCACCGACGGCACTCAAACGGCCTTTCACTTCTTTGCGCACATCTTCAGCCGAAACATAGTCAAAATTCTTTAGATTCAATAGGTTACCAAGGACTCGAAGCACTTTCCACGCAGGTTTCGCTTCGCCTGGCGCACTAACCGCCGCGGCGAAATCTTGCCATAAACCATTCACGTTAACGTATGAGCCTGATGTTTCTAAAAAGCTTGCGACTGGTAATATAACGTCAGCATACTCAAACGCCTCATCATCAGCATGACAAGTCATTGAAACTACAAAGTCAGCCTGTTCCAAGCTCTCTCTTGCTTTGTCCGCAATCACTGACTCTTTTCCTGGCTCTGTTTTTAATAAAACGTAGCCTTTTTTGCCCTGCTCGAATAAATCTTTTATGTGCTGACCATCTTGTTCCACATCAGCCCCAGCCGGCCCTCGATGTGGAATCGAGCCTGCAAGGTATGCGCCAACGCTATTGCCACCATGTGGGAAGAAGCCATATGACGAGCCGGACAAGTTGGCGATCGCCTTGGCTAATAAACGAATATGGCCAGCGTAACTAAATTCTAAAGCGCTCGCGCCTAGGATGATGCTGGATTTCTCACCCTTTAAAAGCATTTCAGCGATGTTACGGTGTTCATCACGAATGGTGATGGGTTCCAGTAACGTCTCAAGCCCTTCAAGATCCATCGCATCAGCCCACTGCTCTTTATCGCTGTCGCCTTGGTTTTGATACAAGTACTTGGTTATTCCCGCCAGTTGACCAAGCCACGTCTCAGCGTCGGTTATGATCTCATGATCAATATCAAAATTGTGATACAGCGGATATAAGCCGATGGAAGCGATATTGCCGTAACGAGTTGCTTTCCTTGCTCGTAACGAGGCCAGTGGCTGCTCTTTACGTAAGTTGGCGCCAATGAGCAAACAGGCATCTAAATTTTCCAAGTCCGACAAATCGACGCCTAACTCAGGGTGCAACGGCTCAAATTTCTGCCACGCAAAATCACTGACTCTTAAACGATGATCAATATTGTTCGAGCCCAATCCTCGCATAACTTTTTGCAATAAATACATTTCTTCCGTAGTCGAACTGGGGTGGGCGATAGCGGCAATCTGTTCAGAACCATCGGTTTGCACCATCATATTAAGCTTGCTTGCTGTTCGTTCTAGCGCCGTTTCCCAATCAACTTCTTTCCATTCGCCATTATGCTTCAGCATTGGCTTTAGTAAGCGCTCGCTTTCTTCAAGCGCTTCATAGGAATAACGATCCCGATCAGCCAACCACACCTCATTGACGGCCTCATTTTCTTTGGGAACGACGCGAATAACCCGATTGCGTAACGTGTGTACGTGCAAATTCGCGCCAATACAATCGTGGGGCGATACCGAGTCACGCTGCGCCATTTCCCATGCGCGGGCCTGGTAGCGCGACGGCTTCGCAGTTAAAGCGCCCACAGGACACAAATCAATAATATTACCGGAGACTTCAGAATCCACTGACTGTTCGATAAAGGTACTGATTTCCATATGTTCGCCACGACCCACAGCACCAAGCTCTCGAATACCTGCAACTTCACGACCGAAACGCACACACCGTGTGCAATGAATACAGCGGGTCATTTCGGTTTCGATCAATGGCCCTAAGTCTTCATCCAGCACCGCGCGTTTCTTTTCAGTAAACCTCGAAACATCATTACCATACTCAAGCGCCACATCTTGTAATTCGCACTCGCCTCCCTGATCGCAGATAGGGCAATCGAGAGGGTGGTTGATTAATAAAAACTCCATGACCGATTTTTGCGACTGCTGCGCAAAATCCGACTGAGTTTTCACCACCATACCGTCAGAAATCGGTGTTGCGCAGGCCGGTAACGGTTTTTTAACGCCATCAACTTCAACCAAACACATCCGGCAATTGGCAGCGATGGATAATTTTTTGTGATAACAAAAACGAGGAATGGTGATGCCGTGCGCATCCGCCACTTCAATAATCATAGACCCTTGTTCGGCTTCTATTTTTTTACCATCAATTTCGATTGAAACCATTGGCTGTTTACGTCCTCGTTATCGTTGTAGGCTATTTAACTCGCTTTTCGAGCTTTTTTGCCTGCTTGAGCTTGTTCAATCTTCGCCACAAACTCGTCTTTAAAATACTTTATAAAACTTTGTACTGGCATCGCAGCCGCATCGCCTAGCGCACAAATAGTACGCCCCATAATGTTGCCTGCGATTTCATCCAGCTTATCTAAATCAGTAATCTGACCTTCACCACGCGCTATACGAGCAATCATGCGCGACATCCAACCAGTGCCTTCACGGCACGGCGTACACTGACCACAAGATTCTTCATAATAAAAATGTGCAATACGTCCTAACACTTCAACCATGTCAGTATCTTCATCCATGATGATGACAGCACCCGAGCCAAGCATGGAACCCGCCTTACCCAGCGCATCGTAATCCATGGTAATATCCATCATCACATCAGCCGGCAACACTGGCGCGCTTGAGCCTCCAGGAATAACTGCTTTCAATTTTTTACCGTCCTTCATACCGCCCGCCATTTCGAGCAAATCTTTGAACGGCGTTCCCAGTCCTATTTCATAATTACCCGGTTTATTAACGTGACCGGAAACAGAGAAAATTTTAGTGCCTCCATTGTTTTCCTTACCCAAATCTAAGAACCACTGGCCGCCTTTTTCTAAAATAATAGGAACGGATGCGTAGCTCTCGGTGTTGTTCACGTTGGTTGGTCGGCCGAATAAACCGTAATTTGCAGGGAATGGCGGCTTGAAACGGGGCTGCCCTTTTTTACCTTCTAACGATTCCAAAAGGGCTGTTTCCTCGCCACAAATGTAAGCACCGGCCCCAATATGGCTATGCAAATCAAAGTCCACCCCTGACTGCAAAATATTTTTCCCTAATAAGCCTGCGTCATAAGCCTCTTGCAGCGCTTCTTCAAAGCGCTCAATCGGTTCGTAAAACTCACCACGCATGTAGTTATAACCGACCGTAGCACCCGTAACATAACCAGCAATAGCCATGCCTTCAATGAGTTGATGTGGGTTATAACGCAGGATGTCGCGATCTTTAAAAGTCCCTGGCTCGCCTTCATCAGAGTTACAAACAACGTACTTTTGACCGGGCGCATGCTTAGGCATAAAGCTCCACTTTAGCCCCGTAGGGAATCCCGCACCACCACGGCCGCGAAGCGCGGAAAGTTTGAGTTCTTCAATAATCTCTTCTGGCGGCGTTTGCTCAGCTAAAATTTTACGCCACATAGCATAGCCACCTGCCGACTTATAAGTCGCCAGTGTCCAAGGTTTGTCTAGCTCTAATGTTCTAAAGCAAACTTCATTTGCCATGCTTACTTCAGCTCCGCACTCTTAATCATGAACTCACTTTAACTCACGAATAAGGTTTGCCACCTTATCGATATCCAAATTTTCATGGTACTGTTTGTCCACCTCTAACATCGGCGCGCCACCACAAGCTGCCATACACTCTACTTCTTTCAAGGTGAAGGTGCCATCTTCCGTGGTTTCTCCCGGGCTGATACCGAGCTCATCTTTAAACCATTTTTTTATGTCGCCACTGCCAGCCAACATGCATGACACATTGGTGCATAAAGAAATAACATACTTACCCGCCTTTTTTAAACGGAACATCGAATAAAAACTGGCAACTTCGTACGCTGCAATTTTAGGGCAACTCAAATAATCAGCGACGGCATCCATTAATTCTTGTGTAAGGTAACCATGTTCTTCTTGCACGATACTCATAATCGGAATAATAGCCGCACGCTTTCTCTCTACTGGATACTTGCTGACCCATTTTTCCACTTTCTCTAGGCCATCAGCACTGAGTATGCCTTCTAATGTTGTTGTGTTTGCATCAGTCATGAGTCATAGCCTAACGATCAATTTCGCCAAACACGATATCTTGTGTACCAATGATGGCAACCACATCGGCCAACATGTGGCCTTTCACCATTTCGTTCATCGCCGATAAATGTGCAAAACCTGCTGCCCGAATTTTGACGCGGTAGGGCTTATTCGCGCCATCCGATACCATGTAAACGCCGAACTCCCCTTTAGGGTGCTCTACCGCAGCATAAGCTTGCCCTTCAGGAACACAGTAGCCCTCTGTGAAAAGTTTAAAATGATGGATCAGCGCCTCCATATCTTCTTTCATGGCTTCACGATTGGGTGGCGTCACTTTATGGTTGTCCAGCATTACCGGGCCTGGGTTATCTTGTAACCATTGAATACACTGACGAATGATGTTGTTCGACTGACGCATTTCTTCCATACGCACTAAATAGCGGTCGTAACAGTCACCCGTTTTACCCACAGGAATGTCAAACTCCAACTCGTCATAAACTTCGTAAGGCTGTTTTTTTCGTAGGTCCCACTCGACACCAGACCCTCGTAGCATTGGGCCAGAAAAGCCAAGCTGTAATGCCCGCTCTGACTGCACAATACCAACGCCAACGGTACGCTGTTTCCAGATGCGGTTTTCAGTGAGCAAGCTTTCGTAATCATCAATGCAACTGGGGAATTTTTCAGTGAAGTCTTGTAGATAATCAAGCAATGAACCTTGGCGATTAGCGTTCAGCTCCTCTGCTTTCCTCTTATCGGTAAACGGCGACTCTTTATACTGTGGCATACTCTCTGGGAGGTCACGGTAAACGCCGCCAGGGCGAAAATAAGTCGCATGCATTCGTGCGCCACTGACCGCTTCATACGCATCCATTAAGGTTTCACGCTCACGAAACGTGTATAAAAAAACGGTCATGGCACCAATGTCTAAGCCATGTGCCCCGAGCCACATTAAGTGATTTAAAATTCGTGTGATTTCTGCGAACATCACGCGGATATACTGTGCTCGTTTAGGCGGCGTAATACCCATCAACTTTTCTATTGCCATGACATAAGCATGTTCATTGGACATCATTGACACATAATCAAGACGATCCATGTAGCCGATACTTTGGTTGTAAGGTTTACTCTCCGCTAACTTTTCAGTCGCCCGATGCAATAAACCAACATGCGGATCAGCTCGCACAACAGTCTCACCATCCATCTCAAGGATAAGGCGTAATACACCATGTGCAGCTGGATGTTGTGGGCCAAAGTTTACCGTATAGTTACGAATCTCAGCCATCACGACCTCCCTGCTCAGGAGCAGCCACATAAACCGTGTCGTCTTTTTTCTTGCGAATCACCCTGGGTACCAAAACTCTTGGTTCAATGGAGACAGGCTCATAAACACAACGGTTTTGTTTCGCATCAAAACGTAACTCAACATTTCCAATCAGAGGGAAGTCTTTACGAAAAGGATGTCCCACAAAACCATAGTCCGTTAAAATTCTGCGCAAATCTGGATGACCAGAAAACAATACACCAAACAAGTCAAACGCTTCGCGTTCATACCAATTAGCGCTAGCCCATACATCAATTACCGAAGGGATTGTCGGACGATTATCTTTAATAAAGCATGTCACTCGCAGGCGACGGTTATGGGCAATGGAAAGCAAATGATAAACCACGGCAAAGCGCTCCCTCTGCCAAGTTTTCTTAACCGGCTGATGCTCCTCTCGACCGCGGCTGAATCCAGCCCCTGTTGCTTCAGTAGTCGCCCACTCGTCTTGACCGTAGGTCAAGTAATCAACAACGGTTAAGTCCATCAGTTGTTCGAATGCGAGATCATCGTGCTCACGTAAAGTGGCGCACACTTCCAGTAAATCGCCCTTACCAACTTCAATAGTGACTTCACCCAGCGCTTCTTCGCAAGCAACTAGCGAATCTCCAAATACCTCACCCAGTTGCTTCACTAAAGCTTCAGGCACTCGTCACCTCGCTTGCGTTTGATGATTTATCAGCGGTGTCTTTAATGTGTTGCTCATTCTTATTTCGGCGAGAGTTACGCGCTATAACCGTCTGCCGCTTAATTTTATTCTGCAGCTGGATAATTCCATAGAGCAAAGCTTCTGCTGTCGGAGGGCAACCAGGCACATAAATATCGACGGGGATTATTCGGTCGCAACCACGAACCACTGAGTAGGAATAATGGTAATATCCTCCACCATTAGCGCAAGAGCCCATTGAAATGACCCATTTAGGTTCTGGCATTTGGTCGTAAACACGACGTAACGCCGGTGCCATTTTGTTGGTTAAGGTTCCAGCAACGATCATAACATCGGATTGTCGAGGGCTTGGCCTAAAAATGACACCAAAGCGATCCATGTCATAGCGAGCCGCGCCAGCATGCATCATTTCGATAGCACAACAGGCAAGCCCAAAAGTGACCGGCCACATTGAGCCCGTTCGCGCCCAGTCCAACAAATCTTGGATGCTGGTAGTTACAAATCCGTCGCTATTTAATTGTTCCTCTAAACCCACACGTTACTCCCACTCTAAAGCGCCTTTTTTCCACTCGTAGGCAAAACCGATGAGTAATAACAGTAAGAACACGCCCATTGAAATTAAGCCGAACCAACCGATGTCATCAAGCACTACTGCCCATGGAAATAAAAAAGCGATTTCGAGATCAAATATGATGAAGAGAATAGCAACCAGATAGAACCTTACATCAAACTTCATTCGAGAGTCTTCAAAGGCATCAAAACCGCACTCAAAAGGCTTGCCCTTAGCTTCGCTGGGCTTAGTCGGGCTTGCAAAGTAGCCAACCAACAGTAAGCCTCCTCCAAATAGTAACCCTATTAGGATGAAAACTAGAATGGGTGCGTATTGTTCTATCATAGGTCTAAGTTGTTTGCCTCAAGGTTATTTATCGTCAGTGCAAAAATGCGGCCAACAAGATAAATAGCCCTAACTTGTTATTTATCAATAAGATTTAGGCATTTACATCGAATACCTTACCAGTAGATTTTTAGTTTGGCTAGTGGTGTTTAACATCCACCAAGAGCACCTTGGAAAGTTTCCATATCTTCATGAGCTTTGAACCTCTTTCAAACCCAATAAATGTTTATTTTTGTGATCCACCTCACTTTTTATTGCAAATTTAGATAGATTCATTAATATGGTCAATGGAGGCAGTGAGACATAATCTATGTTCAGCTCTTTATTAAAGTTTTTAGGATTTCAACCCAAACCAGAAGCAAGGAAAACAGCTTCTCGACCTTCTGTTACCTCACATAAACTTGAAAAGAAAAAAATACCTGCTAGCAAGCTTACCAAAGGCATGACGGTCATTGAACTTGATCGACCTTGGACCGACGTTCCAGTTATGTTTCAAGAAGTCACCATTGAATCCGAAGAAGAAATTAAACTACTGCAAAAATATTGTCAGCACGTTTTTATCGACCATCACTCTTATAAAACCATCTACGCGCAACAATTACTCGATAAGAAACGGCGCCCAATTTATCAAAAGCCAAACTTAACACCACGCCAGGCCAGCGTCAGACTTCGTGAGGAAATGCCTCGAGCACAAAAAGCTTACGATAAGTCCCATCGTCATATTAATACCTTGATGCGTGATGTTCAGCGTGATAGTAAAGTTGATATTGAAGGCTCGAAAGAACTCGTGTCCAGCTGTGTAGACAGCATTCTCAGTGACGAGACCGCAATGTTTTGGCTGTCAAAGATTAAAAATAAAGATGAATACACTGCTGAGCATTGCGTACGAGTTGGCATTTTATCCATTGCTTTTGGTAAATATCTTCAGCTGCCTAGAGAAGAGCTTGAGCTCTTAGGATTATGCGGCATGCTACATGATGTTGGCAAAATGAAAGTGCCACAACATATCCTTAATAAAGAAGGCCCACTGACTGAGGATGAATACAAAATTGTTAAAGAACACACCGTTTTGGGCTATGTTTTCTTGCGCAATCATGGCGGTATTGATGAACAGGTTTGTACCGCCGCTTACAATCATCATGAACGCATGAATGGGCGTGGCTACCCTCGAAAAGTTTCGGCTGAACTGCTATCCACTTACGATCGTATCATCGCCATTGTTGACAGTTATGATGCCATGATTAGCGACCGTTGCTACCGCAAAGGGATGTCACCCTCTAGAGCCTTGTCTCAACTGTATAAAGGCCAAGGGGAGCTTTATGACGAGCAACTGGTTAAGCAGTTTATTCAAATGGTTGGCATATACCCCGTTGGTAGCTTAGTTGAGCTTAGCAGCGGTCAAGTAGCGTTAGTGCTCTCCGTCAATGAAAATAGCAAGCTAGAGCCTGTTGTTGAAATCGTCACGGATAGCAATAAAAAACGTATAAAACCCCAAGCTATCGATCTGACCAAGAAGCCTAAAGACCAAAATGGCCAGCCTCTGCGTATTAGCAATACCTTAGCGGACAATGAGGTTGAGTTTGACCTTGAGTCCTTTATTCAAGCCATTAAAGGTGCTGCTTAGGGCTTAAGTTTGAGTTCTATTTGTAATCATCAGTTGATTCACCTACAGTAAGCACAATTCCAACTGTTCTTGTTATTTCATGTCAGAGCACTCCGTTCAACAGATCTCCTTCCCGGTTCCCGCATGGGCGAAAAACACCCATGTGCAATCTTTATTAGCCACAGTCAAGTTTCGACGCAAGAGCCTCAAAAAACGCGCTAAAATCCTCATTGAGCAGAGTCATGAAAACATTATTGTGTGCGACGATGGCGTTAGGCTACAGAGCTTCGTTGCGCTTAATACAAATTCTGACAATGCGCCGCTGGCAATTCTTATCCATGGTTGGGAAGGAAGTCATGAATCGCTTTACCAACTTTCAACCGCGCAAACCTTATACCAGTTAGGCTTCAATGTTGTGCGGCTGAACCTGCGTGACCATGGCACCAGTCATCATCTCAATCCCGATTTATTTCATTCCAATCGAATCGATGAAGTGGTTCAAGCGGTTTTCAAGCTGCAACAGCAATTGTCACCGAGCAAGACGTTACTCTGTGGCTTCTCACTTGGGGGGAATTTTGCACTAAGAGTTGCTAACAGAGCTACAGCCGCCAATATCCGCCTTAACAAAACTATCGCTATTTGCCCTGCACTCGACCCAGCCGATATATTGATTAAGCTAGAAACCAGTCTATCGCTTTACATCAAATACTTTATGCTTAAGTGGAAGCGCTCAATCCGCAAAAAACAAGAGCTCTTTCCTGACCTGTATAACTTGGATGAAGACCTGAAAACAGATTCAATGCGAGAACTCACTGAAACACTAGTGAAGTACTATGGTGATTATGAAACCATTAATGATTATTTTGACGGCTACAATATTTGTGGTGATCGTTTAAGCGATATTGAGACTCCAACTACGATTTTAATGAGTAAAGATGATCCGATAATTGAGTATAAAGACATTTACTCACTACCCGATACCAAGTATTTCACCAAATATCTAACACAATATGGCGGTCATTGCGGTTATATTAAAGATCGGAAGCTCAGAAGTTGGCTGGATGACTTCATCAGCGATGAAGCCAACAACTTATAAACACACCACACAAAAAACCGCCCGCAGGCGGTTTCAACCACAATGTTTGACTTCGTTCTTGCTTGCGCTTAATTTAAAGCACTCAACTCAATTCGAGCCGCAGCGCCATATAAATGTGAAGCATCTCCCTCAACATTACCTTGAGGATTGACGGTAGGCCATAACGTTCTCAGCTCTAACAATAACGCTTTGGTGGTCGCGATATCAGAAGCAGCCTGCTTCTTTTGCTCATCGCTTAGACGCTCCAATCGTTCAATCGCAATTTCAGTAAAACCGTAGGCATCTTGGTATTCATGAACATTCACAATTTCGCCTTTTTTAACACCAATTGCATATTCATCAGCAGCTGTGCGAATCATTTGGCTAATACTCAACAAGGTTTCTTTAGCAGTCATCGCTGACATGCCTTCGCTGTTGGTTATGGCTTTGAGTAATTCTTCGTAAGCACCTTCAACCGCTTCATCGCCCTGCTCTTTATTAACGGCATTGGCTAAAGCTGACAATTCATCTGCAAACCCGTCAACTCCACGCGCTTTAAAGACGGATGGCAACCCTGTATAAAGCTCATCTTCAGGGTGCTTCATGTGGGTCTTAGCCATCGCAAGATGACCTTCACGGTATAACTTCACCCCGACCCACAAATGCCCACGGATTAAGCCTAGATGCGCCAAATATGCCGCGTTATCGGTACTTAAGTCAGCTGAGGCACTACCCTCACCCTCGCCTTCTCCACCTTCGCCCTCGCCTTCACCAACAGCAGCAAAACTCACTGCTACCGTTGAGGCAGGCGCAACAAAAGCATTGTCGTCAGCTTGTACTGCAGTACCAGTTGTCGCCGTAGTGACTAATAGCGCAGAGCCAACGCTGGTCCAAACTTTACGTTTTTCAAAACGTTTTTTAGACATACTCTTTTTATGCATAGTATTACCTTTCTTACAACGAAATTGATATACTGGCTATGATTTCACAAATGCGAATAATTCTCAATATTAAACTCAGCAAAAGTTAAACACGCATGATCCTACATATTCAAAATGCCATTGAGCCGGCCACTCTAGACGCTATCACCGAGTCTCTAAGCCAAGAACTGTTCACTGACGGTAGTCAAACGGCTGGGCGAGCGGCTAAACAAGTTAAGAATAACCGTCAATTACGGCTACAAGATGATAAACCAGCTGCATTGTCAATGCTTCTCAAGCACCTCCAACGGAACGTAATTTTTAAAAGTAGCACTTTTACCAAGCAATTTGTGAATGTCATGGTTAATCAATATCACACTAACCAAGAGTACGGGCTGCATATTGATGATGCCTTAATGGGGCACGTCAGAACCGACATATCCTTTACCCTCGGCCTTAGTCATATTGACCGTTACCAAGGTGGGGAACTGGTGATAGAGGACACTACTGGGGAGCGTAGCTGGAAGTTAGGCCTGGGAGATTTATTGTTATATCCGAGTCATTATCTTCATCGGGTGAATGCTGTACGAGACGGAGAACGTTTGGCCATGGTCGGCTGGATACAAAGTCATGTCAGAAGCACAGAGCAACGAGAACTGTTGTTTGATTTAAAGTGCTCCATGTCTGAAGAGTTTGAACAGCGTGGCAAAACTCAACAGTACGATAGACTCAGCAAGAGCTACAATAATCTTTTACGCCACTGGGCAGACTAATATTCCTGACATTCTAATAAAAAAACCGCCCGAAGGCGGTTTTTAAGTATCACATCAATCTTTTGTTTAAAGGATATAAACAAAGATAAATAGGAATACCCATACCACGTCAACAAAGTGCCAGTACCAAGCACCTGCTTCATACGCGAAGTGATCTTTTGGCGTGAAGTGGCCTTTTGCACAACGTAGTGCCATTACGATAAGGAAAATCGTACCGACCGTTACGTGCAAGCCGTGGAAACCGGTCAGCAGGAAGAACGTCGAACCGTAGAAACCACTACCTAAAGTCAGGCCCATTTCTGTATAAGCGTGGATGTACTCTTCAACCTGCAGCATCATGAAGATCACACCTAACAACGCTGTAATTGACGTGAAAAGAATCAACGTTTGGCGATTCTTTTCGATCAACGCGTGGTGAGCAATGGTCAAAGTGAATGACGAGAACAATAGGATTGCCGTGTTAATTGCTGGTAAGCCCCATGCGCCCATTGCTTCCCATGTAGTAGGAGCACCATTGTTTAATTCACCTGGCGTAGAAGTCATTGGCCAAGTCGGCACGAAGTCTGGGTATAGGAAGTCGTGAGTTGCAGCATTGTTACTGCTACCACCTAACCATTCCATAACCAATACACGGCCGTAGAATAACGCACCGAAGAATGCTGCGAAGAACATTACTTCCGATGTAATGAACCAAATCATACCTTGACGGAATGAACGGCTCATCTGGGCACTGTACAAACCATCGTGAGATTCACGAATCGTGCTCGACCACCAAGTCGACAGCATGTAAATCATGACTGCTAAACCTAAATACAAGATCCAAGACAAGCTTGAGTTGCCCTGTACCATATGGCCAGCACCGAATGCTATTAATAACAGACCAATCGAGCCGATAACCGGCAGCTTGCTCTGCTCAGGTACATAATACTTTTCGTATTCTGTATTTTCTTGTTCACTCATGTTTATGTCTCCGTTAAAGACGTCGCCACTTGCGGTTAAGCTATTTCGCGGCTTGTAGTTGTTCGTCGTCTGGCGTGACGTTATGTAATGTATACGCCAACGTAATCGTATCGTAGCGCTCTGGAATGTCCTTATCGACAAAGAAGCGCATCGGCATTTCCTCACTCTCGCCAGCGGCTAACGTCTGCTGATTAAAGCAGAAGCATTCCGTTTTATTGAAATACTGCGCCGTTAAGTTGGGCGAAAAGCTTGGAATCGCCTGACCAATCATTTTCTTACCAGTACGATTTTTGACTGCAAAAAGAACCTCGTATTCTTTACCAGGATGAACCACGATTTCAGTTTTCACAGGGCGGAAATCCCAAGGCATATTAGCCTTATTAATGGTCATGAATTGAATCTTAATTTCACGACTGGTATCCGGTTCCTGCTCTTCGTAAACCGCGAGGCCGTTTACTTTACCGTTAAGGCCCGTAATCTGGCAAAAAACATCATACAAAGGCACCATCGCAAAGCCAAAAGCAACCATAATGATCACAACGACGAATAACTTCTTGGTCATCACCTTGTTTTCAGTTTGTGTTTGCTCTTGGCTCATTGCTTTAAACCTCGGTTACGTCTTTGCAACTTTTATCTTAAAAAAGTCTATTAATCGATCTTAGGTGGCGTATCAAACGTGTGATACGGCGCTGGTGAAGGCATGTGAGTAAACTCAAGACCTTCTGCACCTTCCCAAACTTGGTCAGTTGCTTTTTCACCTTTCTCAAGGATACAAACTTTAATCAGAATCCAAGCGAAAAGTAATTGCATTAAACCAAGACCGAAAGCACCAATACTCGACATCATGTTGAAGTCTGAGAACATGATCGCGTAGTCAGGAACACGACGTTGCATACCCGCAAGACCTGAGAAGTGCATTGGGAAGAACGTCAAGTTAACGAATACGATCGATAACCAGAAGTGCCATTTCGCCAACTTCTCGTCATACATACGACCAGTCCACTTTGGCAACCAGTAGTAAACCGCTGCCATAGTACCGAAGATCGCACCAGGGAATAGAACGTAGTGGAAGTGTGCTACTACGAAGTACGTATCATGATACTGCCAATCAACTGGAGTCATCGCTAGCATCACGCCAGAGAAGCCGCCGATCGTAAATAGAATCACGAATGCCAGAGCATAAAGCATTGGTGTTTCATACGTAATCGAACCCTGCCACATAGTCGCGATCCAGTTAAATACTTTCACACCTGTTGGTACCGCAATCAACATGGTCGCAATCATGAAGAATAGCTCACCTTTAACTGGCATACCCACGGTAAACATGTGGTGTGCCCATACGATGAACGATAAGAATGCGATTGACGCAGTTGCGTAAACCATTGAAGAATAACCAAACAATTTCTTACGGGCGAACGTTGGGATAATCGCAGAAGCAATACCAAACGCTGGTAAGATCATGATGTAAACTTCTGGATGACCGAAGAACCAGAATACGTGCTGGAACAATACTGGGTCACCACCACCCGCGGCATCGAAGAACGATGTACCGAAGTGACGGTCAGTCAACATCATAGTTACCGCACCTGCTAGTACTGGCATAACCATGACTAGTAAGAATGCTGTAATCAACCAAGTCCATACGAACAATGGCATCTTCATTAACGTCATACCTGGTGCGCGCATGTTAAACACAGTCACGATAACGTTAATAGCACCCATGATGGATGAGATACCCATCAAGTGAACACCAAAGATGAAGAAGTCAGTCGATGGAGGACCATAGGTTGTCGAAAGTGGCGCATAGAATGTCCAACCGAAGTTAGGCGCACCGCCTTCCATGAATAATGATGATAACAACAGACCGAACGCTGCTGGAAGAATCCAGAAGCTCCAGTTGTTCATACGTGGTAGAGCCATATCTGGCGCACCAATCATCATTGGAATCAACCAGTTAGCCAAGCCCACAGTCGCTGGCATCACGGCACCAAATACCATGATAAGACCGTGTAACGTTGTCATCTGGTTGAAGAAGTTCGGGTCAACGAACTGCAAACCTGGTTGGAAAAGCTCGGCACGGATAACCATTGCCATAGCGCCACCAATCAAGAACATGATGAACGAGAACACCAAGTACATAGTACCGATGTCCTTGTGGTTGGTCGTAAACAACCAACGCGAAATACCTTTTGGTTTATGGTCAGCCATGATTACTCCCCTCCACCATTTTTAATATCGTGAATTTCTTGAGGCTGAACTTTATCACCGGTGTCGTTACCCCAAGCATTACGCTCGTAAGTGATAATTGCAGCAATCTCGGCTTCAGTTAACTGGTTGCCGAACGCCTGCATCGCAGTACCAGAAACACCATTTAGAACAACATCAATGTGCTGCTCAACAGTACCTTCACCAGTCACCATTTCAGTACCAACTAGTGATGGGAATGGACCATTACCTTCACCGTTAGGCATGTGACAAGAAGAACAGTACTTGTTATAAGCCGTTTCACCTTCAGCCATTAACTGACTCATAGTGCGCTCATTCAAGTCTGGGCCAGCTTCTGCTTCCGCTACTTTCTCAGCATACCAAGCTTCGTATTCTTCTTTAGGAAGTACTTTTACTACGATTGGCATAAAGCCGTGGTCTTTACCACAAAGCTCTGCACACACACCGCGGTAGGTGCCTGGCTCGTCAACTTTTGTCCATACTTCATTGATGAAGCCTGGAATCGCATCTTTCTTCACAGAGAAGTCCGGTACCCAGAAAGAGTGGATAACGTCATCAGCTGTTACTAGGAAGCGTACTTTAGTATCCACAGGAATAACCAATGGATTGTCGACTTCTAATAGATAATTTTCATCAGTAATCTCTGTACCAGAGAAACCTGAACCTGCGTTCACAGACTGATCACGTGACGCTTGGTCTAGGTTTGAGAAGAAACTTACGTCATTGCCTAAGTTGTCATCGCCATCAATGTATTTGTATTCCCACTTCCATTGATAACCTTTAACCATTACCGACAGCTCAGAGTTACTAGCGTCTTCCATTTTGATCAACAGGCTTACCGCTGGAATTGACAGCGCAATCAAGATGATGAAAGGAATAACAGTCCAGATAATCTCAACAACAGTGCTGTGAGAAAACTTAGCTGGGTTAGGGTTTTTGCTTTTGCGATGCGCGAACATCGAATAGAACATAGCGCCGAACGTGATAACACCGATCACTACACAGACCCAAATAACGATCATGTGTAGATCGTAGACTTCTCTACTGATCTCAGTCACACCTTCACGCATGTTGTACTCTTGACCACTACAACCACTCAGAATAACAACTGAGATAGCGGCAATAGCTAGAGCCATTTTGCGGAACAATGACATGCTCTTCTCTCCACTACAGTTTACCCGCGAATGCGGAACTTATTATCAAACAAAACGTCCCAAACACTGAAAAGCCCCGTTCCCCTAAAGCGAAACAGCTCAGCAATGACTTGGGTCAAAATTTAGGGTCGCCATTTTACTTGAGTAAACTCAGAAAAACTAGGTGATCTGTAATAATTCCTAACACTTAAATGACGAAAAGTGCTGTTTAGAGGCTCTCTAGGCGTTGATACAAGGGCTTATCAACGGAATAATCTGGATAAACTTGTTTGAATTTTAACCACTGCTCCTTGGTTTCTGCTTTTTTATCCGCGTCTAACAATGAATTTATCTGTTTTAACCATTCTTCAGCCGGTAAATAGGGGGGGGCTGCGACTTCTCGTTCTCCTTGATAGGATTCAGCGTCATTGTCTGAATAATTGAGATCATCTGTTGTCTCAGTCGCTTTGACACGAGAGCCCGTCACTACGATTCGCTCCACATCGCTCGTCGCATTGTCCATGTCAGCGTCGTTACTCGCAAATGACTGCTGCTCCTCCGCTCGCTCAGCTAGCTCGGAGAACGGGGCTTCAACAATCGCCTGTTGCTCTTCAAGCACCAATGGCTCAGCTGACGACGCACTCATAATTTGTAGCTGGCTTATTTGCTCGGCTTCCTCTCTTTTCACACGCGCTCCAGTTACCGCCACTTTTTTCATGGCGTTAGCTTGCGCTTCTGCTTTTTGTCGTGCGGCCAAACGCTCCTCGGCCATCACCTCTGGTGACGCTTTAGCTGGAGCTGAAACCACTGGCTTTTGGTCAGAAGTGTCATCACTAAAAACGACAATACTCTCTTTAGATTCAATGGCTTGCGTCATATTCTCAGAATCAGCAATAGAATTAGGATGATAATAACCTAGCTCAACCATAAAGCGTGCGATACCAACGGTCACCACAAAGGCCGCAGTTACCGATACCGGTAACTTCAGTCGATCCCACCAGCTGCGCTTGCTTGACACTTTTTCACGAGTACCTACTTCTTGCTGAGCCATAGCCATAATAGAAGCATCCAGCGCCGACGACGTGGTCTCATCGCTGGCCTCTTTATAGGCCTTGCTCAACTTTTCAGCGTCTTGCTCGACTATTTTGTCATGCTCATTATTCATATCGTTACTCATGATGTGACCTCAGGATTCTTATCCAGATCACGTAAACAGTGCTTCAGCTTATCCATGCCATACCGTAATCGGCTTTTTACTGCCTCTGGGTTTTCCTGCACAATTTCAGCAATATCATTAATCGTCATACCGGTTTCAAGCTTCATTACCACCACCTCTCGCTGTAACGCTGGCAGTTTTTCGATAGCACTCCGAAATAATTGTTTCGAGCGCTCCAGCTCAAGCTTCTGATCGGGTGTAGCGTCACTTCCACTGCTCGTACTCTCTTCCCAGCCCTCACAGTCCTGTGTAAATTCCTGCTGGCGGCCTTGGCTACGATAGTGGTCAATCAGTCGAGTACGACCAATATGATATAAGTATGTGGTGAATTTAGCAGAACTTTTATAAGTCTTACTATGCTTGATAAGACGTTGCCAAGTCTCTTGAAACAGCTCTTCGGCTTCACTCTTATCGCTTACTTGTCGCAAAAAAAAGCGTAGTAGCGGGTCTTTGTGGCGACGATACAAAGTCTCAAAAGCCTGCATATTGCCCGAAGCAAAGCCAGCCATTAAAGCTTCATCGCTAATGACTGGCTCTTGGTCCCGACTATTTGAGTTGCTGTAATTTGCGCTTTCTTTCAACACCGCAGCCTTTGCATCATCGTAATAGGTTAATTTAACCTCTTTATAGTGACCGCTGGCTTGGTTTTGTGCAAGCGCCTTTGTTAACGCCATTCAGTAAGCCTCTAAGCTACTGGACTCTAAGCTACTGACTCGCAACAGCCGTTTTTTCATCCAACAACTGGGCCATGCCAACTAGCTGAATCAACTCACCGCGATAGCCATCAAGATCATCACCTTTCGAGGCTTGAGCCAGTGACCTAGCATCGTCCCAGCCCCAATCGCCTAAGAATTGCCCACCACGTAACAATTGTGCAAATCCTGCCACACTCGCTGCAAAGCGAATGTTATCACCACCTTTTGCTGCCTCAACATCACTTAACTGTAGATAATCACGGTACAAAGTGCTTTTGTCTTCATCGGGCAACTTATAGCGCAGGCTTATCATCGCAGCCTCACTCAACTTGGCGTTTTTTTCATGCATGGCCTCTTCGCGCTTACCGCCACCATAACGCAAAGGCTCCATCCGTTTGCCATCAGAGTCTTGCAACACAATTTCATACAAGGCGGTAACCGTATGTCCGGCTCCAATTTCACCCGCATCAACCTTGTCGTTGTTAAAGTCTTCGCGTTCTAGCATTCGGTTTTGATATCCCAGCAAGCGATACTCAGCAACAACCGCAGGATTAAACTCGACTTGAATTTTGACGTCTTTAGCAATCGTCATTAAAGTTCCAGCTCTTTGATCCACCAGTAACCTTTTTGCTTCTAATAAGCTATCAATATAACCGTAATTACCATTTCCTTTGTTCGCCAACTGCTCCATCAAATGCTCATTATAGTTTCCTGAGCCAAAGCCTAAGGCACTGAAACTAATACCGGTTTTACGTTTACGTTCAATCATGTCAATCAGTTGTTCGCGATTTACCGTACCAACGTTAAAGTCACCGTCAGTCGCCAGAATAACTCGGTTAATACCATCCTTGATAAAACCTTTCTGCGCCATTTTGTAAGCCAACTCTATTCCAGCACCACCATTCGTCGAACCACCAGCGGTTAGACTATCCAGCGCTTGCTCAATCTTAAGCCGATCATTCGCTGCCGTGGGTTCAAGCACCACACCAGAAGCTCCCGCGTAAACCACCAAAGAAATCTTATCTTCTTTGCGACTGCCTTTAGCTAACATTTTTAAGGCTTTCTTGACCAAACCAAGCTTGTCCGCACTCTGCATTGAACCCGACACATCAACTAAAAACACGAGATTTGAAGGAGGCAGTTCTTCGGACTGTTCTTCGTAGCCTTTAATACCGATTTGTACCAAGTGGGCATTATCGTTCCATGGCGCCTTCATCGCTTCTGTAGATACCGAGAATGGCATCTCTTGGCTATCTGGAGTTGGGTAGTCATAATTGAAGTAATTAACAAATTCTTCTAAGCGAACCGCATCATTCGGTGGAAAATACCCATCGTTTAACATTCGGCGTACATTGGAGTAAGCTCCTGTGTCGACATCAATACTGAAAGTCGATACAGGCTGTTCCAGCGTTAAAAACACGTCCGAAGGCTCTATTTTTTGGTACTGCTCACGATTGACCACATTCAATTGTCGAGGTGCAGGCATCATGACCTTTTCAGGTTGTGCGAAAGCCATATCCGACATAGTTACTCGAGAGCCCGTCACCATAATGCGCTCCGCTTCTTCCGCCACACGCTTCTCTTTACGCAGGACATGGCTCGCCTCAAGCTGTTTTGCCTCACGTTTCTTTTGTTCAGCAGATTCTAACGGTTCATTGGCGACCACTGAGGATGTGCTTCGGTCACTTTCTTGATCATGTGAACTTTGGCAGGCTCCTAAGCCGACGATAACCATACTCGCGATAAGACCATACTTGAACGTTTGACCCTTTCTAGTGATATTCATTTCTAACTCCTTTATTGGTAATTCATCGTTATTCAATAGCTATTAACGTGGTCGTACCTAAAAAGGGTTAACTTTTTTCAGAAAGTTGCTACAGTGACACCAATTGATCATATTCTTTGCTAATCATGAACAGCCAGCAACTCGAAAACCTCGTGCATAAAGAAATTCCTATCACTAAAGCTTTGGATATTCACATTGACGAACTTACCGAGCACAGTATTCGTGTAATTGCGCCTTTTGAGGCCAATAAAAATATCCACAATACCGCATTTGCTGGCAGTATTTATACGGTTGCGACGATTGCCGGCTGGTCGCTAGTCAGTCACATCGCGTCTCATCTAGCCATAGAAGGTTCAGTGGTGTTAGCTAAGGCCGAAATTCAATATAAGAAACCGATTAATGGCGACATTGTTGCTCAGTGCGAGATTAAAGATCTGAGCAGCCTAGAAACCTTTGCATCATCATTTAAGCGCAAGAACCGCGCACGCATAAACTTCATCATTGATGTGGTAGAAGACGGTGTCATAAAGGCACAGCTTAATGCGAATTTTGCTTTAGTCGGACAGTAAGACTTTTGCAAGAGACTGTTTAACAAGCCTAAGATTCATCATCATAAGTTCAGTCAGCTGTCACAAAATTGTAACACCCGCCCTAACAACACTCTTTATAATTGCTTTCAATGTCTGTTAAAGATTCTTAATACCTTATCGGGGTTACTGTAATGATTCACCAATGTTTCCGTCGCATCATAACGACACTTCTATTATTGACCGCTTTTCCATCGATAGCCACAAACCTGGATATCAGCCAACAACAAGCTCAAAAACTCCATCAGGCTGAGATCCTCTTCACCATGAAAGGCTCAAACACCATTGGTGAAAAACTTGCACCAGCGTTAGCGGCAAAATACCTGATTGAGAGGGGCGCTACTGAAACTGAAATCATACAAACTCATACGGTAGAGAAAACCGTTATTGGCACCATGCAAAACGGTGACATTCAGGCCATCGATATTAAAGCGCATGGTTCTTCAACCGGGTTCAAAGCACTCGCCGATAGCAATACAGATATCGCCATGTCTTCACGTCGCGTGAAAGATAAGGAGCGCCAGAGTTTAATGGGGCAGTATGGTGATTTAAAAGCGATGGCCAATGAGTACACTATCGCCGTTGATGGTTTGGCGGTTATTGTCCATCCCGACTTAAACATCAAACAGCTCAATACAAAGCAGTTATCCATGATCTTTTCCGGCGAACTGACTAACTGGCGAGAACTTGGGGGAATAAATCAACCAATCAGCGTTTTCGCTCGAGACGACAACTCGGGAACTTATGACACTTTCAAATCCCTTGTGCTAAAACGTCACAAAGTCACGCTTTCAGATAATGCCAAACGGTATGAGTCATCTGGGGAATTATCCGAACAAGTTAGCTCAACCTTCGGAGCTATTGGTTTTGTGGCACTGCCTTATGTTAATAAAGCTAAAGCGATTGCCGTTTCAGAAGAAGGCGTTGCTTTATCCTTTAAGCCCAATAAATTTACGGTTAGTACTGAAGACTATGTTCTCAGCAGACGCCTATATTTGTATTACCCTAGCAATAACAGCAATAAGTATGCGCAAGATTTCATGAACTTCGTACTCGGCAATAAAGCGCAAACAGTCGTTGAGCAAAACCATTTAATTTCTCTCAAAGTGAACGATGCCACAGTCCGCTTTAACCGGAATTATCCGCCACGATACTTGAATATGATTAGAGAATCGAAGCGCTTATCCATTACCTTCCACTTCGATCAAAATCTTGAGCTGGATAATAAAGGGAAACGTGATATTGCTCGTCTTGCTGAATACGTCAAAAATCGTCGTTTAAAGGATCTGTTCGTGTTTGGTTTTAGCGCAGAAAGCGGTGATGCAGAAAAAGATAAAGCACTTTCAGAAAGCCTAGCAAATCAAATTACCGAGCAATTGAAAGCATCAGGAATTACACCTTTTTATACCCAGGGCTATGGTAGCCGAGGCGCCATTGCCTCTAATGAAACGGCTAATGGCAAAGCTAAAAATCAGCGTGTAGAAATCTGGGTAGGTCGATAAACAAGTCTATGAGTGGCTCAATAGATATTTTCTCAACTGCGTACAGGATTGTACGAACAAACGATGAAAATCTATTGGGCCAATATCTTGCGACATCTGTTGCCGTGAAATCAAATAATCTTCAGCACTATCGCCTAACTGAGCCAAAACAGTTGATAACTGAGCACTCTCAGACTGAAAACCATCAACTTCTTCTAATAGCCTAAGGCCATCCAACAATAAACCACAAGCTTCTTGCCTAAATTGGTTATGACAACTGAGAGTGTTGGTCTGCACCAGCGCTCTGATCGCGCCGCTTAACTTAACACAGTGACTCTCACTGAGCGCTTGATATAACCTCTGGATAGACACAGCATCGACATCTTGATCAACATAAATATAATCTGTACCACCTAATACTGGCGGTAAGGATGCGCCTTTAGCGTTTTCATACCAGTCAAACTCTGGAACTGTTTCACCCAGCTCAGCATACTCAGCAGCATGCTTTTGAAGGATATCGAGTTCTAAATATTCAGTAAGTTGTGATGCTAAACAGGGATCTAATAGATGATGATAGTTTGGGAATGCATAAAATTTAAAGGTATTGCTGGCAGCTACTGAGGAACACAATATGGCGGCTTTCAGCAAGACTTCTTTGCCCTTACCTGACTCTGAGCTAGCGATTGAAATAAAGTTGTCGGAAACGACTAATGATACTTCCTCAACATGAATGTCACACTTGGGATAAACACCCATCGGTGACATGAGTCGATATCGCCACTCTGTGGCTTGCTGTTCCGGTAAACTAGCCATACTTATTCCCCCAAATAAATACTTACTCAATAAAGCTAAACCGTTTTTTATAACCCTCCTTGAGGAATCCCTTCTCTTAACCTTTAATAAAAAAGGCCAGCGTTTGCTGGCCTTTTTTGTTAACTTTGATACTGGTAAACGCTGTGATTGCTTGAAACACTGTCAGTCGACACCTCAAGGTCTTTAATATGACCATCTTTTAGACTATAGCACCACCCGTGCACACTGAGTTTTTGTCCACGTTTCCAAGCATCCTGCACAATCGTCGTATTACAAACCGTTTGAACTTGATCCTTAACGTTCAGTTCACACATTAAATCAGAACGCTCTTGTTCGTTAGTAATAGCCGTGAATTTAGTTTCATTCTTAATATACACATCTTTGATCTGGGTTAACCAGTTATCGATCAAACCCAACTGCTGGTTGCTTAATGCAGCATTCACACCACCACAGCCATAGTGTCCACAGACAATAATATGCTCAACCTGCAATACTTGAACTGCGAACTGTAAAACTGACATGCAGTTTAGGTCAGTCGTGCTCACTTGGTTAGCGATATTTCGATGAACGAATATTTCTCCTGGCATCAAATTCGTGATTTGAGTTGCAGGAACACGACTATCCGCACAGCCAATCCATAAGTATTTTGGGGACTGTTGCTCTGATAACTCTTTAAAGAAATCCGGATACTGCTCAACAGTGTCAGCAGCCCATTGACGGTTTTGCTCAAGTAGTTTTTTAATGTCGCTCATATTTCTTTATAAATGCTGGTTAATACTTCCCTATATCATAACATGGAATTTATTCAGTTCTCAGCAATATCCTTAAACCAGATACAGCCTGGACGAAAAAAGGCTCTCTTAACCTACACCAGAAGCTTGGCCATAAGCTTCTATGTCTATTATTACAATGTCATTGCCTTTACTTCACAATAGATAGTGTCAGTCGCACCTTCGGTATGAACCACTTTTTTGACTTCATAGCTGTCAACTGCATCCTTTTCACGCGCCTTCGATACTAATTCATCAATGCAGCGCTCTTTTTCTAGAGCAACCTCAGCACCCTTCGCCAACACAATCTCATGCACAAAATGCCTCTCACCATCGGAGCTAGAGATATCGTGGTAAATCTCTTTACCCGTACGGTAGGTGTCCGAAATGATTCGTTCAGGTGCTTTCAGTTGGACACAAGCAGTGATCAAAAACGCCACTATAATTAGAATAATGGTTTTCATGGGGGTTCCCTCTCTTATTTTGCACCGTATTCTAGCGGTTGATGATATTTTTTCCACATAAAAAAAGCCCCGCGATTGCGAGGCTTTTTATAACTATTTAACGCAGTTAATTTGCTTCAGTTCGAGGCAACTTGGTTTTTAAGTGAGGGAGTTTGCAACAAGCAAATGACCGAACGAAAAAACCAAGTTAACAAAGAAATGAAGTAAAGTAACAAGTTAAATTACATCATACCTGGCATGCCACCCATACCACCCATACCGCCCATATCTGGAGCAGCAGGCTCATCTTTCTTCGGTAGGTCGGTAACCATCGCTTCGGTAGTGATCATTAATGCTGCGATAGATGCTGCATTTTGTAGCGCGCTACGCGTTACTTTTGCTGGATCAAGGATACCCATTTCCATCACATCACCAAACTCACCTGTCGCTGCGTTATAGCCGAAGTTACCTTCGCCTTCTTTAACTTTCGCAACAACTACCGCTGGCTCTGCACCTGCGTTGGCAACGATTTGACGTAATGGTGACTCCATCGCACGTAGTGCAATTTTGATACCAACGTTCTGCTCTTCGTTGTCACCACGAAGCTCGCCTAGACGTGACAGTACGCGTACTAATGCAGTACCACCACCGGCAACAACGCCTTCTTCGACGGCTGCGCGAGTTGCGTGCAATGCATCGTCAACACGGTCTTTCTTCTCTTTCATTTCAACTTCAGTAGCTGCGCCAACTTTGATGACCGCAACACCGCCAGCTAATTTAGCAACACGCTCTTGAAGTTTCTCTTTGTCATAATCAGAAGACGTTTCTTCGATTTGCGCACGAATTTGCTTAACGCGGCCTTCGATTTGCGTTTTATCACCAGCACCATCAATCACAGTTGTGTTGTCTTTGCTGATTTGTACACGCTTCGCTTCACCCAGTTGCGCCAACTCAGTGTTTTCTAGGCTCATGCCTAAATCTTCTGAGATTACTGTCGCGCCCGTTAATATAGCGATGTCTTCTAACATTGCTTTACGACGGTCACCGAAACCAGGAGCTTTAACTGCTGCCACTTTAACGATACCACGCATGTTGTTCACAACTAGAGTCGCTAGCGCTTCGCCTTCAACGTCTTCAGCTACGATTAATAGCGGACGGCTTGATTTAGCTACAGCTTCTAATGTTGGAAGCAACTCACGGATGTTTGAGATCTTTTTATCCACCAATAACAAGAATGGGTTTTCAAGATCGGCAACCATGCTTTCTGTGTCTGTGACGAAGTATGGAGAAAGGTAACCTCGATCGAATTGCATACCTTCAACAACGTCTAGTTCGTTGTTAAGACCAGAACCTTCTTCAACCGTGATAACGCCTTCTTTACCTACTTTTTCCATCGCTTCAGCAATGATCTTACCAACATTCTCATCAGAGTTAGCAGAGATTGTGCCTACTTGCGAGATCGCTTTTTGATCTTCACATGGAACTGCAATGTTTTTCAGCTCTTCTACCGCAGCGATAACCGCTTTGTCGATACCGCGCTTCAGATCCATTGGGTTCATGCCAGCAGCAACTGATTTCAAGCCTTCATTGACGATAGATTGCGCCAATACGGTTGCTGTTGTTGTACCATCACCAGCGATATCGTTGGTTTGTGATGCAACTTCTTTAACCATCTGCGCGCCCATGTTTTCGAACTTATCTTCTAGTTCGATTTCTTTCGCCACAGAAACACCATCTTTAGTGATAGTTGGCGCGCCAAATGATTTGTCTAACACTACGTTACGACCTTTAGGTCCTAGCGTGACACGAACAGCATTCGCAAGCGTGTTTACACCTTTTAGCATGCCTTTACGTGCTTCATCTCCAAAACGTACGTCTTTTGCCATGATTAAATTCCTCTAAAATTCGTTGAGTGTATTCTTATTAAGCTTCGATGACGGCCATGATGTCGTCTTCGCGCAATACGAGAAGTTCTTCGCCATCAGCCTTCACTTCTGTACCGGCAAATTTACCGAACAAGACTTTGTCACCAACTTTCACGTCTAGGGCTCGAACGTCACCTGAATCCAACGGCTTGCCGTTACCGATAGCGAGAATCTCGCCGCGGCTTGGCTTTTCTTTAGCGTTGTCTGGTATCACGATGCCACCAGCAGTTGTAGTTTCTTCTTCTAAACGACGCACAATAACGCGGTCATGTAATGGACGTAAGCTCATGTTTTTTCTCCTAATAGAAAGTGTTTTACTTACTACGAAAAATCGTTTGGGGAAGATATGGGGGCTTTTTTTTAGCACTCAAGGGGTTCAAGTGCTAATTTTTTCACTTTTTTTTAAAAAAAAAGCATTCAAGCAACGTCACTCCTCAAGTCGCTTATGCTCTTTATCGTCGGTGCGTTCGTACTCGCCATCAACGGTATTATCGTCTTGATAGGAGCGTTGCTGTCCAAAAGGGTCGTTACCACTACCGGTAAAGCCACCGCCATGCATACTCTGAACCTTAAACATACCTTTACTAATCAATAGCTTAGCAAAATACTCTCGCGTCTGCGGTATCAGCCAAAGAAAGCCAATGGTGTCCGTGACGAAGCCGGGGGTTACTAAGAAGGCGCCAGCAATAATCAACAAGACACCTTCGACCATTTCTTGAGCCGGCGCTTGTCCTTGACGCATTTTTTCTTGCAGTCTTGCGAAGACGCTAAAGCCTTGCTGTTTAAGCATGCCAACACCAATGATGCCGGTTAGCAGGATCAGCCCGATTGTTGGTAAGGCACCAATTAAGCTGCCAACGCTGAGTAACACATAAATTTCAGCGACTGCTAAGACAATGAAAAGTAAGAAAAAATTTCGAAACCACATAATGTACTCGTTTCCCCTCAGCTGTCGCTGAAGTCAAATTCATGGAAAGCTTATCAAAGCTATAGATACCGTTATAATGGGGACAATACGCTTAATCACAAGTTCAGCAAAGGATTCCTTTCATGGCGTTATCAGCCTCTAAAAACATAAAACGAAACTTCCAAGTCGCATTATGCACTGCACCTGACATTGATACTGCAGAATCACTCGCTGAAAAAATGGTGAAACAAAAGCTGGCCGCGTGCGTCAATATTGTTCCTGCAATAACCAGTGTTTATCAGTGGCAGGGAGACATCGAAAAAGATTCTGAAGTTCTGCTGATCATAAAAACAGCCGAAGAACTGATGGCTGATTTAGGTGACTTGCTTGAAACAGAACATCCTTATGAGGTGTTTGAGTTGATTAGTTGCGATATTGAACAAGCTTCAGCAGCTTACTTACAATGGCTTAATGATGAATTATAGGCAAGCTGTGATGTTGCCGTTTTTGTAAAGTCATTGTAAACCTTAAGATTTCGCCCTATAAACTGGTATTATACGATGGATTTTTAACCAATGATGACAATGCGATATATGAAGAACCTGATTAAGCTACTCGCAGCTTTCACCCTGATCTTTTCAGCCAGTGTTCAAGCGACCAATACCATTGATCTTAGTGAGATCATGGGTGAACAAGAAGCGTTACTTAAAGTCGACGAAGCGTTTAAGCTAAGCGTCGATATTGTGGATGATAAAGCACTCGTCAAATTCGAGATTGCTGACGGATACTATATGTACTCTGAGCGTCTCAAGCTATCTAGCCCTGACGCCGTTTTGGGGGATGCCAATATCCCTGAAGGTAAAGAAAAAGATGATCCTTACCTAGGTTTGACACAAGTGCATTACACTTTCCTTGAAGCTTCTGTACCAATTAAGCAATCCGATGGAGACTTTACCCTCGTAGTAGATTATCAAGGGTGTGCAGAAGACAGGTTATGCTACCCACCAACAACAACAGAAGTTGAGCTCAATCATGCTGTAGGCGCCTCCACGACCAGCTCAAGCGCAGAAACTGTTGCGTCCGCAGGTACGAGTAAATCAACGGGTTACGTTAGTGAACAGCAAAAGCACTCGGATCAACTGCTTAACGCCAACTTGTTCTCCAACTTTTTCTACTTCTTATTGCTTGGCATTGGACTGGCCTTTACCCCATGCGTATTCCCGATGATGCCGATCATTTCGGGAATTATCGCGGGGCAAGGTAAAGACATTACCACACGCAAAGCATTCGGCTTGTCATTAACCTATACCCAAGCTATGGCGATTGTTTACACCATTTTGGGTATTGTGGTGGCGTTAGCGGGCCAGTCAATTTCTGGCTACTTCCAAAACCCCGCGGTAGTCATCTCCGCCGCCGTTATATTCGTTATATTGTCATTATCTATGTTTGGCTTTTATGAACTGCAACTGCCAGCAAGCTTACAGGCAAAACTTAGCGAACGTAGTAATCAACAAAAAAAAGGCAGTTACGTCGGTACTGCTATCATGGGCGCGATTTCAGCACTCATAGTATCGCCTTGCGTGACGGTGCCGTTGATCGCTATATTGCTAGTCATTGCACAATCAGGCGATGTATTGCTCGGTGCTGTATCGTTGTACGGTCTCGGTGTCGGCATGGGTATTCCACTGATCGTCATTGGCGTCACAGGAGGTAAGCTATTGCCTAAAGCTGGTGCTTGGATGGATGGCATCAAAGCGACCTTTGGCGTGGCCATGCTAGGCGTGGCGCTGTACTTGATTAAACACCTGCTGCCAAGCTACTTGTACATGTATGGCTGGGGAATCCTAGCCATCGTTCCAGGCTATTACTTATTCAGCAACCAGTTACCTCGCGAAGGCTGGAGCAAGCTGTTCAAAGGACTTGGCTTAGTAACCATGATTTACGGTGTCTTGCTTTTAATCGGCGGCGCTCAAGGTCAAAAGAACTTACTGCAACCTTTAGGGCATGCAGCAGCCGTTAGCTCACCCGCGACTACCAGTAAAGACGTACAACAGTCTGGGCATTTAACTTTCCAGCGTGTTAAAACTCTAGAGGAACTGAATGCCGCAGTGGCTGAAGCTAACTCACAAGGTAAAACCGTGATGTTGGACTTCTTCGCTGAGTGGTGCGCCGCTTGTTACGAGTTTGAAGAAAAAGTGTTTACTGATAAGACTGTGATTTCAGCATTGAGCAATACCGTTTTACTACAAGCCGATGTCACTGAAAATAACGCCAACGATATCGAGTTACTTCAAGCTTACGACGTTCTTGGCTTACCTAGCATCATGTTTTTTGATGAAGAAGGTAAGGAGTTACCGAGCTTCCGAGCCACTGGCTTTGAAGATGCAAGAGCTTTCGAGCAGAGAGTGCGTGCAGCATTTAATTTATAAATTATTCGACTGCCTAACCTACAAAAAAGCCCTGACGATCTCTTTCAGACATAATCAGGGCTTTTTTAAACTCAGAGCGATAAGCTCAAGGCTTATGCTTATATCTTAGGGCCAGACTTCTCTTTCACATTTTGTTCAGTTTTACCTAACCGGAACCCACGTAAGATACGATTTTTAGCTCGCTCACGCATTGATTTTCGCACCACATAATGCTCGACAAAGACCGTGCTTCGAGGTTTAGTTTGCGACCAAATCACCCCCAGAAGCACCAAACCTGCGGCTATGTATTGAGTGCCATTCAACTGCTCATCCAATATTAACCAACCAAAAAATAGTGTTCCTATCGGTAATAAGTTCATCATACTGCCGACCTTGCTTGCAGGCATGGTCTTAAACGCAAAGTTATAACAAGTGAAGGCAAAAATGTTGACCCCAAACGCTAAGAAGAGAATCGCCATTATGCCTTCCGCTGAAACGTCCGTAGGGATAACCGTATCTTGTACTAATAAAAATGGTAAAAAGAATATCGTTCCCATGATCATTTGTAGCAAGGTCAAGAACACCGGTGAATAACGTTGCGACAACTTACGCGCTAATAAACAATAAGCGGCGGCGGCCGTAATTGCGCCAAACTCTAACGCATTACCCAACATAGGATTAGAAGCATGTTCGCTGCTGTCGCCACTCAGCGTTAACCACACAACACCGACAACGGCCATCAAGCAGCCCACAATTAAGCGGCTGTTGAGTTTTTCTTTAAGCAGGTAATAAGCTGCTACTGCAACCATGATCGGCTGCAAAGAAGTGATCATGCCAGCTTCAGATGCCGTGGTATAAGTCAGCGCATAACTTTCAAAAATAAAATAAAGGCAAGGCTCACACAGCGCTAATAATAACAGTAACCACCAGTCACCTTTTTGATACTTCTGCTTCTTCGCCATAGGGGGCAAAAAGAATATCAGTACGGCGGCAGCTAAGATCATGCGCAAGAATACAGTAAGGATCGGGCCGAACTCTTCAATGGCGTACTTCATCGCCACAAAAGACGCCGCCCACAATACAATAGCACTGATAAGGCCAATCATTGCCAAATGCTTTTGAACGTTCTTGTACATGCCGCACCCCCCATGAGGTCAATAAATAAACTGGAGGTATTCTAGATGGCTATTTTAGATAAGAAAAACGATCTTTTTTCATTGTGATGATAACTTTAGCTAATGCTTTATTATTTAATCATCTACCACAGCCGAGTGAGGAAAAGTTAAAATAAAACAAGAGCCCTTCCCTACCTCACTTTCCACAGAAACGTGACCAGAAAAACGTTCCATCGCGGCTTTCACAAAGCGTAAACCCAAACCAATCCCTTTAATTTTAGCTAGTTCATGCCGCCTTATTCTCGAGAACGGCTTGAAAATCGTCTTCATCTGTTCTTCATCAATCCCTTCTCCCTGATCCCTTACCATTAAGCACACACCCTTTTCATTTTCCTCCAAACTAATATCTACCACACTATCGGCCGGAGAATATTTAATAGCATTGGTTAATAAATTTAATATCACCCTATCAAGCAAATCTTCGTTAGCGTGTAACCAAGTGTCCTCATAGTCAGTAAACTTAAACCTTAGCTTTATATTTTTATCTACCGCTAAAGGCCTAGCGACAGCTAGTGCGTTGTCGATGCTGTTAAGAAGTTCAACAGGATACAAGGGCATTTCAATACCACTTTCAGCCCGTGATAACATTAAAAAGTGCTCCGCTAAGGATAAGCTGGACTGAGTCAAGCGCTCCACCTCAGCATTAAGTTCCTCAATCGTAAGGTTGCTGGTTTTGCTCCGGTACTGACCTAACAATGCCAATACAGAGGTCATCGGAGAGCGCAGGTCATGCGATATAAAGTCAATCATTTCTAACTGTCGCTGCTGCTCACGCTTAACAGAAGTAATATCAACAAAGTTGATGATGATAAAATCCTGGCCTTCAATGTTGTCTAACAAGGTAAAACCAAGTTTATAATATTTTTTGTTTTTGCTGATTGCCTGCACTTCACGGCCGATTCCCGTCAGCATCACTGATTTAATTTCTTCCGCCCAGTCCGTACTCGATTGCAAACTAAGCTGCGACAGAACTTTGAAAATATCCTCGCCTTCCGTCAGCTCTAAGTATTTCTTTGCCTCTAAATTAGCGTAGAACACTATACCTGACATATCTAACAGCATTATCCCATCGGACATTTTGTCCATGGTCTTTTCAACAAACCGGCGTAAAAAGTTGATCTTAGTGATCGCCATCTGTACCTGCGCGACCTTATCTTCAATGACGCTGCCTTTCTCTTCAGCCACCTCTTCAGTTAATGTTGACTGTTGATACAGTTTATAAAACAGTTTCTTTTCTTCATCACTATGAGCTTCTAGCTCAACCAGCCATGGTTTATTATTAACCTCCACAGGAACGCCACGATGAAAGTCGACGATATCTCTTTCGTTATTAGACCAGCCTCGGATCAACTTAAGTCGCTTCCAGAACTGAAAGTGCTGCTCGAAGGTTGCCTGTACTGCAGGCTCAAAACTATTGCTGGCTTCGGTCTGCAGGCGCTTTACGGTACGTCTAAAGAAAGCCATATTAGTGACAACCGCTCGCCATACCCAAAGAAAATAGCCGGATAACATGACGACTGCCGGAGTCACCATGGGTAACCAACGATAGGCTCCTTGCAACAACACCCAGCTCACGAACAATAACGTAAATGCGAGAATAAATACCAGGTACACATTGTGCCGAGGCATCGAGCGCGGAATGAGCATAAATAGAATTAACACTAAAATGCCCGAAATAACACTCGATAATAGGTTATCAACCGGCCTGATTAATTGATTATTACTTAATCCATCGTAGAGCATGGCATTAATCTCTACGCCGGACATAATTTGGCCATCACGATTCACAGGCACTGGCAAAAAGTCTGCGTTTCTTGCAGCTGTCGCAGTCACACCTACAAATACCACTCTGTCCTGTAATATGCTGGGTTCTAACTTCCCTTCCACCAAATCTGTAAAACTAATTTTTGAAAAGTAATCTTTGTTCTGCTTAAAAGGGATTAGTGCATGATGTGTCTTTTCAATTTTAGTCAAATTAAAGGAAGGTTTTTTTTCACGAGAGTCATCGAAGGGTAATTGGTACGTTTCCTCACCATTTGCAACATCCAATACTTCAGCGGCAAATGCCCGCCAATAAGGCTCGCCCAAACCTGATTTCAAATACACAGAGCGTGCAATATTATCACTATCCAGCTCGAAGTGAACCATCCCTAGCTGGGCACTGGCTTGGTATAATTCGGGATACGGTTGTAGTTCAATTAACTGCCCATCTTGCTTCAATTCGTCAATCACTACGGGGAAGACAACGCGTCCATTTTCGGCGACGGCTTGGGTCAACGCTTTATCGCCATCGTCTTTCTCTTTATTAAACAACACGTCGTAACCAATCGCTCTGACCTTTGCTTCGGTCAGCTTTTGGATGGCTTTGGCATGCAATTCTCGTGGCCAAGGTAACGGCCCGTACTCGCGTAAACTTTTTTCGTCCATGGCGACGATAACCACAGTCTCCGAATAATCCGGAGACTGAAGTCTCAGCATTCGATCATAAGCCAATAACTCTACAGGCTGGAAAACCTTAAAGTAGGATAGAACAAAAGTAATGACTGCCAACAGAGCGGCAAAAACAATACCACCTTTGGTGAAAAACCGACGCTTCTCAAGCACAAAAAACCTTATAACATCAAAATAAATAAAAGAACTGAACCGATACTAAATGACGTTTTGCCATTTCCTGGTTCAATAACGTTTACTTCCGTTGTTTTTGAATAACGGGCTTGGTTATAAGGCCCATTCGCTGCAACTCTAATATAGAGCTGCTGTTCTGGTAGATCATTGACCTCAACAAGATTATCGACCGTCGTACCTTCATCAACAATGCGACTAAAGTTTGCATCTGAACTGATTTGCCATTCATAACTGGTCGCCATATGCACCTGACTCCAACTCAAAGTTAGTGTCTGATCAGACTCTAACTCATCTTCCAGTGGCATCATAATCGGCGCATCTGGCAACGCAACATCAAATCTTAATGGCTCCGTAAATAAACCAAAACCGTTGTTATTACCCGCAGCAACTTTCCAATAATAGGTTCCAGCAGGCAAACCTTCGGATAGCGGCTGTTGAGTTGCAACCAACTCTTGCTCCATAACTAAGCTACGGAACTGACGATCTTTCGCGAGTAATAGACGATACTTAGTCGCGTCACTTTTAGCTGACCATTTCAACCCGATAGGCTCACCTGTTAAATACTTCGTTGACACTTGTGTCAATTCTGGGCTCGACGGCACTGGCGAAATCGTAAAACGACGTGAGCTGTTCAAGCCCTGCAAACCATCTCGATCAACCGCTCGGACCCGAACACTGTAGTCGCCTAGTTCAACCTCAGGCAACTGCGCTTGATTGGTGTCCACCATAGCTTTATGAACCAATTTAGTCATGGCAGCATCTTCAAATAATTCTAAATAGTACTCTCTAGCACCATCGATAGACTGCCATGTCAGTGTCACAGGATGACCTGGATACTTTGACTGAGGATTAACAAAGATTGGCGCTGGCAATAGAGCTTTGGGCTCAGCTAACGGTAAATTGGAAGCTGTTTTGAGACCAAAACCTTCTTTCACAGAAGCTTTATTCTCATGCAGCTGCACCGACACGGTGCCTTCATCCACTTCATTAAATACAACGCCAGAATCATTCTCATCAACACGAACTCGGAACTCCGTACCGCGAACAGTCGCTACCGCTGAAGGCGTCTGCACTTCAAAGTTAGCTCCCGGACCGATTAGCGGCTTAACTCGACCTTCCGCCGAACCTTTCATCAAACGCATGCGACTATCAACCATACCGGTTTCGCCCCACTTCGTCTGAACATCAAACACTAATTCAGAATTTTCTCCGAGCAATAATTCAGAACCGTCCGCAAACGACAAAGCGACGCTAGAATCCTTTTCAGTCATCAAAATATCGTCTAACACGAGACTATGCTCAAGGCTCAGCTGTTGCTTGATCCCTCTGCGGACAAAGTGCGCAGTACCATTAATTGTCGACACCTCAACCTCTGTTGGTGCAAACTTAAGAAATTCCATTGGAAATTTTAACGTCACACCTGGCGGGACTCGGCGATCAAACTCAACACCGTTGTACTTCTGTATTTCTTGAAATTTTAAAGGATCTTTCAAATATTTATGGGACAAACCCCAAATTGTATCGCCTTTACGAACCGTATACAGCCAGTCTTCAGCCAGCGACTGTGGAGTCACTAGCATCACCATCAAAAAAGCCACACAATAAAACGACAGGGAGCGCAAAGGCTTCATCAAATCATCCTCATAAGAAAAAAGAAGTGCTCAGAGGGACTCTCTGAACCGTCAATACAACTCTTTATACAACAGCGTCTGTATCGATAAGCTCTTCCAAACGATAGCCATGTTGGTAAACCGTTTTAATTCGGTAACCACTTTCAGCACGAATATTTAACTTGCGGCGCAGTGAACTGACATGTGCATCCACTGTACGCGTACTAATTTCCGACTCAATACCCCAAATATGCTTCAACAGATATTTTCTCGAGAATAAGCGCCCCACATTTTTAAACAAAATGATCGCTAACTCATATTCCTTAGTGGTCAAAGTCGCAGGTTCGCCATCGACCAGAATTCTTCGATGTTGCTGATCTACCGTAAAAGGACCCACTTCAACTTGGTCATTGTCATCGAGCAAACCTGCACGACGAACCAAAGCACTAAGTCGAGCCAATAGCTCAGAACGTCTAAAAGGTTTGATCATGTAGTCGTCAGCACCTTTTTCTAGTGCTGCAACGATATCTTGTTCCGCATCTCTATTGGTCACAAATAGGACAGGTCCGCGCCAATCCATAAATGAACGAACACGCTCAAGAGCCTCAATACCCGACATATCCGGGAGCTCCCAATCTAATATGAGCAAATCAAAATCATCCGTTTTTAATACTTCTAAAAAGGACTCTGCGTTTTGGCAATGGGTACATTCGTAACCAGAATCTTGTAAAATTGCGAGTAATGCGTCTGCTTGGGTTTGATCATCTTCAAGATAAAGCAGCTTTAAATCTTGGGACATGATGTCTCCTTTCCAATAATTTATTATTATTCGAACTATCGAAAGCCGTTAGCTCCAATCTATTAAGCCCGTATATACTACCTTCTCTAAAGCTATCAGATTTTAAAGAAATGTAAAATGCCACTATGTACATTTAAGGTTCTCATCAAAAAAATGACGATCAAGTCCGACCAGGCTTGCAAAAAGTAGTTATTTGTTGGTAACTTACTGTAAAATGCGCGAACATTAAAAAACGCCCCCTCGGGGATGTTTTTTAGAGATGAGCGCAGTAAAAATTACAACTTAATGCTTTTTGCTGAACTTTATCATCTTTTAACAGCATTTAATGACTATTATGGCAAAAATACTACTCCTACACGGCCCTAACCTTAACCTTTTGGGCCAGCGTGAAACTGACATTTACGGCGATTTAAGCTTAGATGCCATTAATAGTGCTGCAAAAAAACAGGTTAATAATGCCGATTTTGAGTTAGAAACGTTTCAAAGTAACTCAGAGTCAGAGTTAGTAAACGCCATTCAGCAAGCAAAAGCCAATAAAGTGTCATTAATTGTTATTAACCCAGCGGCTTATACCCATACTAGCGTCGCCATGCGTGATGCCTTGTTAGCCGTTGAGATTCCTTTTATCGAAGTGCATTTATCGAACCCACATCGCCGAGAGCCTTTTCGTCACCACTCTTACTTCAGTGATATTGCTGAAGCTGTGGTCGCTGGTTTTGGCGCTGATAGTTATCGATATGCTCTCGATGCTGCAATTAAAACCATCACCAAGAAAACGTAGGTAGAGATTATGGATTTACGCAAAATTAAAAAATTGATCGAGTTGGTAGAAGAGTCAGGCGTTGCTGAACTTGAAATCCAAGAAGGCGAAGAGTCGGTACGTATTTCTCGCTCTTCAACAGCTCCTGCTCCCGCTCCTGTTCAATACGCTGCGGCACCGCAACCACAAGTAGCACCAGCACCACAAGCGGCTGCTCCGGCTGCGGATTCTGCGCCAACTAAAGAAGAAGTCAGCGGCCATCAGGTTCGTTCACCGATGGTAGGTACTTACTACGCGGCACCATCTCCAGGCGCTAAAGACTTCGTGGAAGTTGGTCAGCAAGTTAAAGCTGGTGACGTTTTATGTATCGTTGAAGCCATGAAAATGATGAACCAAATTGAAGCTGATGTTTCAGGTACGGTTAAAGCGATTCTGCTTTCTAATGGCGAGCCTGTCGAATACGACGAGCCAATGTTCATCATTGAGTAAACTCCCTAACGAGTAGGAAATAGTTATGTTAGAAAAAGTGGTCATAGCCAACCGTGGCGAGATCGCCTTGCGCATATTGCGAGCCTGTCGTGAGTTGGGAATCAAAACTGTTGCAGTTCACTCGACTGCTGACGCAGACTTGATGCACGTTCGCTTAGCGGACGAATCAGTCTGTATTGGCCCAGCTTCAGCGACTGAAAGCTATCTCAATATTCCAGCGATTATCTCTGCTGCCGAAATTACTGATGCCGTGGGTATTCACCCAGGTTACGGCTTTTTGGCTGAAAATGCTGACTTTGCTGAACAAGTTGAAAAAAGCGGTTTCACTTTCATCGGCCCAAGCGCAGACGTTATCAACTTGATGGGCGATAAAGTATCAGCCATTGCTGCCATGAAAAAAGCAGGCGTCCCATGCGTACCGGGTTCTGATGGTCCCCTTGGCGACAATGAGAAAGAAAACCTAGCAATGGGCAAGCGCATCGGTTATCCGGTCATCATTAAAGCTGCCGGCGGCGGCGGTGGTCGTGGTATGCGTGTTGTGCACAAAGAAGAAGAGTTGCTTAAAGCTATCTCGTTAACCAAGTCAGAAGCAGGCTCGGTGTTCGGCAACGACATGGTTTACATGGAGAAATTCCTTGAAACACCGCGTCACGTCGAGATCCAAGTGCTTGCCGATGGCCATGGTAACGCGATTCACTTAGGTGAACGTGATTGCTCGATGCAACGTCGTCACCAGAAAGTGGTGGAAGAAGCACCAGCTCCAGGCATTACCGACCAAATGCGTAAGCATATTGGTGAGCGTTGTGTTCAAGCCTGTAAGCAACTGGGCTATCGAGGCGCAGGTACTTTTGAGTTCCTATACGAGAAAGGTGAATTCTACTTTATCGAAATGAACACCCGTGTTCAGGTAGAGCACCCAGTGTCTGAGCTCATCTCTGGTGTTGATATCATCAAAGAACAGCTACGCATCGCCAGCAATCAACCGCTTTCCTTTAAGCAAGAAGACATCCAGCTTAAAGGCCACGCGATTGAGTGCCGTATTAACGCCGAAGATCCCGATACCTTCATCCCATCTCCAGGCGTGATCAAGCGTTTCCACGCTCCAGGTGGCCCAGGTATCCGTATCGACTCGCACATTTACGCGTCGTACAAAGTACCACCTTACTACGACTCAATGATCGGTAAATTGATTACTTATGGCGAAACTCGTGAAGTCGCGATTCAGCGTATGCAAATGGCCCTTGAAGAAATCGTTATTGACGGTATTAAAACCAACATACCGCTACAAAAACGTATTCTAGCCGACGCCAACTTCCAAAAAGGTGGAACCAACATCCATTATTTGGAACGTCAAATGTTCGCAGAAAAAGACTAATGTCTTAATAAGTAATAAAAAAGCCGGCATCCGCCGGCTTTTTTTCCATCTAAGAAACCAAACTTATTATTGAAGTTGTTATAGCGATTGTTGACAAAATCATTGGCAACAAAAACCTAAAGTGGCTTTGTTGAAGGTCAGCTAGAACACCGACCAACATCGTAAAGTTTATAGCATTGCAGTCCTCACCTACCTTTTTCGTGAAAAGGTAAACACTACTTCCATCATCTTGTTTATACTTATATTTTTTATCTAAGTAATAATATAAACGCCCAAATAAAAGGTCTGGATCTGTCTTTAACTCATTTGCTAATAAATTAATATCAATTGGTATATAGTTCCACGAAGCTCTAGATGACTTATCCTTTTCATACTTAATAAACTCATCATAGTAATTCTTATATATTGTTTTTAATAATTTTAAATCTGTTGGTGGTTTATTCATCTCTATGTACCCCATCTCTAGTTAGCAAGTACCTCTATTTACCAAGCTAACAGCATAGCACCATATATTCCATAAGATTGAGCTGAAGAGTGAGCAAGTCATAGTAATTCAAAACAGGACGTTTTGAATAGTGGCATACAAGCCATGGATGGAATGTATGTCACGGTACGTTAAGTGACTTGGTTACTTTGAAGGAAACCGAGCAAAGCGAGGTCTCAATCTTGGGGTGCCCTTCTTTTGGTTACTTTTCTTAGGCACGTAAGAAAAGTAACTCGCAGATAAGCGAAACATGTAGCCAAAGAAATATCCCGATTAGTAGATTCCTGTCTTTCCCCTTATAATACCCCCAAATTGCAAAACCTTAAGATTCCCATGGCTTGGATCCAACTCAAATTCGACTATAAACACTCCGATGCTGATAGCTTAAGCGACCATTTAATGGAGCTTGGAGCGCTTGCGGTGACCTTTCTTGATGCCGAAGACAAGCCAATTTTGGAGCCTTTACCAGGTGAGACACCTTTGTGGGAACATTTGATCGTGTTAGCGCTCTTTGACGCAGAGACAAATACGTCAATGATGGATAGCTTGCTCAAAGATAGCGACTTTTATCAGCACTTTGGCGATAGTTACGAGTGGGAAATCATTCGCGACCAAGATTGGGAGCGAAGCTGGATGGATAACTTTAAACCGATGCAGTTTGGCGAACGTGTCTGGATCGTGCCGAGTTGGTGCGAAGCGCCTGAACCGAATGCGGTCAATATTAAACTGGATCCGGGCTTAGCTTTTGGTACGGGAACCCACCCGACAACATCTTTGTGTTTGCAATGGCTAGACGGCGCCGACTTAACCGGTAAAACCGTCATCGACTATGGTTGTGGCTCAGGCATTTTGGCCATCGCGGCACTGTTTCTAGGCGCGGAAAGAGTGTATGCGGTGGATATCGATCCACAAGCTATTGAAGCGACCAAGCAAAACCTTGAGCGAAACAAGATTCAAAGCAACAGACTGGTTTTAGGTTTACCGGATCAAGTCGAGCTGCCTCAAGCGGACATCTTAGTTGCTAATATTTTAGCGGAACCCTTGCGCCAGTTGGCAGAATCCATCGCAAACTCAGTGCAAAGCGGCGGAAATCTGGTATTATCGGGACTGCTCGAAAGTCAGGCAGAAGAATTAAAACAACTTTATAGTCAATGGTTTAGCATGGACCCCGTGGGGCTAGAAGAAGATTGGGCTCGGCTTTCTGGACAAAAACGATCTTTATAAGCATCGATATAATAAAACGCCCTAACACATGCCCTAATATTGGCTTGATGATTGAATGACGCATTATGAGTGAAACCTTTTTAACCAATTGCCCACACTGTAAGTCAGTGTTTAAGCTACGTCGAGAGCATCTAGAAGTTGCCTCCGGGCACGTGCGTTGTGGCAATTGCCATTCGTTATTTTTGGCCACGGACTCACTGGTGTCACTTGATAAAGAAAGCCAAAAAGCTCAGATGTCTGACACCATAGAGGAAGCTGAAGAGCAGGTTGTTTCAAAGTCCATTCCAGAGCTCACAGAAATCGACAAATCCGAACATTACCAATTAGACGTTGACGACGAGCCTGAGGTGAACAGTGACTCCTCAACACTGAAGTGGATGTTTTATAGCCTATCCGGGCTAATCTTGATTTATCTTGCGATTTGGTTTTTCTATTTGTGGCCCAACAAAAATGCCCTAGCACAGGATCCTAGCTGGCGCCCAATGTACCAGTTTTCCTGTTCTATTTTTGGTTGTCAGTTAGCTCCCCGCCAAGATATTGCCCAATACCGAGTTAATGCGATTGAAGTCAATATTACTCGCAGTGGACAAAAAGAAGTCAGCATGGTGCTAAAAAATGTCGCTAACTTCGCTCAACCTTATCCTAAAGTGCGTGTTATTCTCAGTGATATCAAGGGCAACCAATTCCCGAGCCCAACCTATAAGCCTCAGCACTATTTACCGGAGCTCAATCATAACGACCTGATAAAGCCCAACCAATCAGTCCACATAGCGTTCACTTTCACCAATGAAATCAGTGACTATAGCGGCTATCAAGTAGAGCTTGTGAAATAAGCCTTATATATTCAGTGCTTTAGTTATCGCTGTTCGATTGTCAAGCAAAATATTGATGATTTTTTAAACAATTTTCGTTCAAAACCGCTTTGAAAAAGTGTATGATCGGCGACCTTAAATTTGAACCTGCAGTGTAAATCCTAAGCGTCTGGCATGACTGCGTCGTGATTGCTCTTAACCTTGAGCAATTGAACAGAGAAGTTTTGCTCATACCATTAGGAAGCGGTCGGAATCATGCGAATTGCTCAATACGAACTCGATAACCCTTTAATACTTGCCCCAATGGCAGGTGTTACTGATCGTCCGTTCCGATTATTGTGCAAAGAATTAGGAGCCGGTATGACGGTTTCCGAAATGATTGCCTCAAATCCAAAGCTATGGAATACCAAGAAAAGCCTGATGCGTAGTGATCATACGGGTGAGCCTGGTATTCGTTCGGTTCAAATTGCAGGGGCAGAACCTGAGATGATGGCTCAAGCCGCCCAGCACAATGTTGAGAATGGTGCAGAGATCATCGATATCAACATGGGTTGCCCGGCAAAAAAAGTTTGTAAAAAAGCCGCTGGCTCTGCACTACTGCAGTATCCGGACTTAGTAGAAGACATTATTAAGGCCGTGGTCAACGCAGTGGATGTGCCAGTGACTCTAAAAATAAGAACAGGTTGGAATCCTGATAATCGCAACGGTGTCGATATTGCGAAAATTGCGCAAGATAATGGCATTCAAGCCTTGGCCGTACATGGCCGAACTCGTGCTTGTAAGTATCAGGGCTTTGCAGAATACGACACCATTGCAGCAATCAAGCAGGCGATTGATATCCCTGTGATTGCGAATGGCGATATCACCAATCCTGAAAAAGCTAAGTTTGTACTGGAGTATACCGGTGCGGATGCTTTGATGGTTGGTCGGGGGGCACAGGGGAATCCCTGGATATTCCGTGAAATTTGGCACTATTTGCAGACAGGAGAGTTCCTAGAGGCACCTAGTATTGAGGAAGTTCGAAGCGTGATGATTCGTCACGTCGCTGGCCTTCATCAGTTTTATGGTGATCATATGGGACCTAAAATTGCTCGTAAGCATGTTTCTTGGTACTTGCAAGAACAAGCTGACAGCAAAGAATTCCGCAGTACCTTCAATCGTATTGATGATGGTGCTGAGCAGATAGACGTTTTAAACCTTTATTTTGAACAAAAGCAACAGGCTAAAGCAGCATGACAATTTTTGATACGACAACAAACAACCAAACAGCGTCTCTTAACCAAGGAACGCCAAGCGACTCTGTAAGCTTCCAATCTAACCCAACATTGCGTGAGCACGTTGCCATTTCTATGCAACAGTACCTCAAGCAAATGCAGGGACAGCCTTTAAACGATGTTTATGACTTGGTTTTATCACAAGTTGAAGAGCCTCTTCTGCGCGCCATCATGGAGCACACTCGTAACAACCAAACAAAGGCAGCCAAAGTATTAGGTTTAAACCGTGGTACTTTGCGTAAAAAGTTAAAGCGTTACAACTTACTGTAAAATCGACCAATTAAAATAAGGGTTCTTGAGTCTGTAACTGCAGGCAGAACCCTTAATTTTTAAGGAGCTACAACATGTCAAACTATCGTCCGGTGAAACGTGCCCTGATCAGCGTTTCTGATAAAACTGGAGTAGTTGAATTCGCCAAAATCCTTGCTAATAAAGGCGTTGAAATTCTTTCAACGGGCGGCACTGCAAAACTTTTACGCGACAATGATATTACAGTGACTGACGTTGCTGATTACACCGGCTTTCCTGAAATGATGGATGGCCGCGTTAAAACTCTTCATCCAAAAGTACATGGCGCCATTTTAGGCCGTCGTGGCATGGATGATGAGGTCATGACAGAACACGGCATTATTGGTATCGATATGGTCGTGGTGAACCTGTACCCATTTGAAAGCACCATATCTAAAAGCGACTCTACGCTCGAAGACGCGATAGAGAACATTGATATCGGTGGTCCAACAATGGTTCGTTCAGCAGCTAAAAACCACCAAGACGTTACTATCGTCGTTGAAAACGAAGATTTTGACTTGGTGGCAGCTCAAATCGAAGAAAAAGGTGCCGTCAATAAAGAGACTCGCTTCCGCTTAGCGGCGAAAGCTTTTGCTCATACTGCACGCTACGATGCAGCAATCTCCAACTATTTAGGCGTTCAAGCCGCTGAAGTTGATAGTGACTTTCCACCAACTTACTCTGTGCAATACAAAAAAGCACAAGATATGCGTTATGGCGAAAACCCACATCAAAACTCAGCCTTTTATGTTGAGCACACCCCTCAAGAAGCCAGCGTTTCAACAGCAAAACAGTTACAAGGCAAAGAATTGTCTTACAACAATATTGCTGACACAGACTCGGCCCTTGAATGCGTTAAAAGCTTCGAACAACCAGCTTGCGTTATCGTAAAGCATGCGAACCCTTGTGGCGTAGCGATTGCGGACACTATCGGTCAAGCTTACGATTTAGCGTTTGCAACGGACCCAACGTCTGCTTTCGGTGGCATTATTGCTTTCAACCGTGAACTTGACGCTGAAACAGCGAAAGCCATTGTCGATCGTCAGTTCGTTGAAGTGATTATCGCACCAAGCATTAATGATGCAGCAAAATCTATTGTTGCTGAAAAGAAAAATGTCCGTTTACTTGAGTGTGGTCAGTGGGAACAAGCCGTTCCAGCTTATGACTACAAACGCGTTAACGGTGGCTTATTAATTCAAGACCGTGACTTAGGCATGGTATTTGAAGACGATTTGCGTATCGTGACTAAACGTCAGCCGACTGAAGAAGAGATGCGCGACTTATTGTTCAGCTGGAAAGTGGCGAAGTTCGTCAAATCCAACGCGATTGTTTACTGCAAAAATGGCCAAACTATCGGTGTTGGCGCAGGCCAAATGAGCCGTGTTTACAGTGCAAAAATTGCAGGCATTAAAGCCGCTGACGAGAACTTGGAAGTACGTGGTTCGGTCATGTCCTCCGACGCTTTCTTCCCGTTCCGCGACGGTATTGACGCTGCTGCTGAGGCAGGAATCACCGCAGTCATTCAGCCAGGTGGCTCCATTCGCGATGACGAAGTTATTGAAGCAGCTAACGAAAACGATATGGCGATGGTCTTCACTGGCATGCGCCATTTCCGTCACTAATCGTTGAGGGTTCCGAATATGAACGTATTAATTATCGGTAGCGGCGGTCGTGAACATGCATTAGCGTGGAAAGCGGCTCAATCGGATAACGTTGAGAAAGTATTTGTAGCGCCAGGAAACGCTGGTTCGGCACTTGAAGCTAAGGTTGAGAACGTCTCTATCGGCGTTGAAGCTGTCGATGAACTAGTCGCTTTCGCCAAAGACAATAACGTCGAGCTAACGATTGTGGGTCCTGAAGCGCCACTCGTTATCGGCGTCGTGGATTCGTTCACAAACGCTGGTCTGAAGTGCTTTGGCCCAACCAAAGGCGCAGCACAACTTGAAGGTTCTAAAGCTTTCACCAAAGACTTCTTAGCGCGTCATAAAATACCAACAGCGGCGTATCAAAATTTCACGGATATTGAGCCAGCAAAGGCTTATGTTCGCGACATGGGAACGCCGATTGTGATTAAAGCTGACGGTTTAGCTGCTGGCAAAGGCGTCATCATTGCACAGACTGAAGCCGAAGCCGACGCAGCGATTGATGACATGTTGGCTGGCAACAAGTTTGGCGATGCCGGTCACCGTGTGGTAATCGAAGAGTTTCTACAGGGCGAAGAAGCCAGCTTCATCGTTATGGTCGACGGCAAAAACATCTTGCCGCTGGCATCATCGCAAGATCACAAAGCTCGCGATAATGGCGATAAAGGCCCGAATACCGGTGGCATGGGTGCTTACTCTCCAGCGCCAGTGGTTACTGCTGAGATGCACGACCGCATCATGGAGCAAGTGATTGTTCCAACGGTTGAAGGCATGGCTGCTGAAGGTCATCCGTACACAGGCTTCCTTTATGCTGGCGTCATGATCGATTCTGATGGCGTGCCTAAAGTACTTGAGTACAACTGCCGCTTTGGTGATCCAGAAACGCAACCCATTATGAGCCGTCTAAACTCAGATCTGGTTGAACTATGTCTAACAGCTATCGATGGCAAGTTAGATACGGCTACTGCAGACTGGGACCCTCGCGCTGCGATTGGTGTGGTGATGGCAGCTGGTGGTTATCCTGAAAGCTATCCAAAAGGCGATGTTATTTCTGGCTTAGATGCAGTCAATGATATCAATACTATCGGCAAAGTTTTCCACGCAGGTACTGCTGAAAAAGATGGTAATATCGTCACTAGCGGTGGACGCGTATTGTGTGTTGTTGCACTAGGAGATAGCGTGACCGAAGCGCAAGCAAAAGCTTACCAAGCAGTTGATAAAATCACTTGGGACAAAGTGTATTATCGTACTGACATTGGTCACCGAGCGATTGCTCGTGAACAATAAATCTCTATGAGTTTACTAAAGGCGCTTCGGCGCCTTTTTTATTGCCCACTCTTTTTATCTCAGGGTTTCTTGAAACGATTCATTATAGATTCAGTCTAACTCGCTACACTGACCATGTTACACTACCCATGGAATAACAAGGACTTATAGGTTTTCGAGTGCAGCAAGAAACAACCCAAAAACGCTCTTGGCTTAAGATATCGATAAAAACACTGCTGTGGACAAGCGTCGTTCTAGCACTCGCGTTCGGTGTGGCTTATTGGACGGCTCCGTCTTGGGTTCCAGCACAGGCCCAGAAATTTTTACCTGCAACCATTAAGTTAGACGATCTTGATTTTAAACGCCCCGGCCTCACCTCAACTCATATAGATCGCTTATCGCTTACCGTCGGCACCGAACCACAATACACACTGATCTTTCATGATGTCGACTTGGGTTATTCCTTGTGGCAAAGAAAGCTCACTTCAATATCTGCACAAAAAGCGCTGGTAAAATGGCCAGAAACTACGCCAAAACCCAACAAAAAAGAAGCATTACAGCAGATTCCGTTACCTCAACTGCCTGTATCGACAATAACCATTGAAGAATTAACGGTTGAAGGGTTAACGCTACAAGATATCATCGCTAAAAATATACAACTCAGCGATCGGGACAAAACCCTCAGCATTAACACTCAAGTCGCTTTTCTTGATAAGACCTTTGCTATAACCGCTCAAGCCAATCGCCACAAGCAACAATTATCTACTATCAAGGCAACTATTCAGCAGGCTGAAAACAGTCTCATAGTTGAAGCCACACCATACAACAGTAACCATTGGCAGCTTGTAACCAATGGGACGGTAGGCTTAGAGGATCTTTATCCAGAATCTGGGATTGAGCCAGTCAAATTTTCTTTAGGTGGCACTGTAACTGTTGCCGAAGCGTTCGAACTCACACTAGAACCTGAAAGCCACGTCACCACACAAATCAACGCCAAACAACTGGGACTATTACCTGCACTACAAGACTTTTTGCAGCAAAACCACATCAGCTCCAATATCGAGAGCTTTGAACCAACATATGACCTTTCGATTTCACCGAGCGACACGACACATATCATGTATCGAAGCGACAATAATCACGTAACAGTCCCTAATGGTCAGCTCAACGTTAAAGCAACAAACCCTGCCATTAAGACAGAGGCAACAATCTCTGCGCTCAACCTGAGCCTTGATCAACCTCTTTCAGCTAATATGCAACAGCTGCTAGCTTTAGTGACCCTTGATGTTGATAGCTTATCAGCAAAACTTAACTCCCCTGAACATCAAGCGTCCAGCAACAATATCAAGCTGACGGCTCAAGCGAGCCTAGCTCTAGCGAACTCAGCATTAACCATCAAGAGTACCAAAGCACAGTTGAAACTATCTCCAGTGAGTTACCAGGGCAATAACTCCACAGCTTCAATCACGAAAAACAGTTGGGACATAGTGGGCGATTCTTTTATTAGCTTCAAACAGGGCGTCCATCCAACCCATAAATGGAAACTCAGTGCTAACGAAACGTTCAATAGCACCCTTAGCCTCGAAAAAGAGCAATTTTCCGCTAACGACATCACCGCCCAGTTTAATTTCATTCAGAACGACCAAACACCTAATGGAGTGTTGTCTGGAAATTACCAAGCTTCAAAGGCCTCTTTATCCCAGCAGCCCTTGCACTTAAACACACTCAAGGGAACACTCCAGTTTGCCCTAAAGAAAACACCCAAGGGCAAACTTACCTTTGCAAATGCTCGCTATAATAATCAGCAAATTGGTGTCTCTAATATCTCCGGAGAACTAGACTGGCATAAAAACACTCGTTATTTCGTTGCCCAAGGTCACCTTCAGCACCAAAACTCAAAGGTACCATTCACCTATGAATTTAATTTAGAAACTTCACGACACAACTTAAAAGTTAAGCAGTCGTCCCTACCAGTATCAACCATCACTGGTTGGGTGAATATTCTAAAGAATTACCCTCAATTAAGCTTTAACTCTGGGCAACTAGAGATTGACTCACTTGATGGCGACCCAATAGGGCTATTGTTTGATGGCAAACTAAAACTCGATAATTTCAACCTCAATTATGATGAGTTCTATGTTAGGAACTGGACCATCGAAGACTCTCTAACACCCAGCTCTAAACTTGGTGGCACCCTTAAGAGTCACATTGAAAGCATTGAACTGGCAACCGACATTGCGATTACCAACGTGTCGTTTTTAATGCCACACACCATCAATAGTCTGGTCATTACTAACCTCAAAGGCAACCTTCTTAAAGGAAGTCTTGAAATACCCCAGTTAACGGTTAATGAATCAGGTATTCCGCCTTTTACGGCTTATTTGAAAGCCGTTGATATCAATGCATTATTAAGTGCACTGAATAGTGAAAAACTGACACTGACCGGACGCTTTGACTTTACCTTACCTCTGACTATCAGCAAAAAAGGCCAACAAATTACTCATGGAACCTTTAAAGCTTTAACAGAAGGCGTTATTAAACTGAAGTCAGACAAAGGCAAAGAGGCCAATATTGCATTCCAAGCCTTAGAGAATTTCCATTACCAAGAGTTCTCAGGCAGTATCAATTACGATGCCAAGGGAGACTACACCATTGAACTTAATGTTCTAGGGTCAAACCCTAATTTATACAATGGCTTTCCGATCAAACTCGATTTAACGTTACGAGGCCATTTACCAGAGATGCTCTATTCAATGATCATCAGTGGCGATATGATGAAGCCTATTCTAGATGACTTGGAACAAAGAAAAGTTCTCAACATTCAGCAATAATTCATGTTATTGTTTTACACTATGAACTATGGCGTATAGCACTCTTTTATTGATAAAGGAATTGGTTATGAGCAGGAAAAAAAGTATTGCTTTCAGTGCATTCTGCGCTGCGGTATTTGCAGTCAGCGGTTGCACAGTAAAACTAGAAGCTCCAGACAAACCCATTCATATTATTGGTGACTTCACCATTAAGCATGAAGTAGTGGTTAAAGTTGAAAAAGCATTAGACCAAGTATTAACTGAGGAATCTGGTTTATTTTAGGCCAGAGTAATCGTAACTATTAACAAGGATCATTGATTTAACTACCTATCATAGGTCATAAATCAGGTGAATAATTAGGAGAGTAACATGAACACTCTAACTAAATTGATACTTATCACTACCGCGAGTCTTTTACTGGCAGCGCAAGCGTTTGCAGCTAACCTTGGTCAGTTGAAAGATCAAGGAGTCGTAGGCGAATTGTCTAACGGCTATGTTGGTATTGTCACCCCAGCTAAGGCAACGCCAGATATGAAGGCATTAGTCGAAGAGGTGAATGACAAACGTCGTCAAATTTACGCGAATCAAGCCAAGCAAAATAACAAGTCATTAGCAGAAATCGAGGCCATTGCTGCCAGACGCAATATTGATCGGACTCAATCAGGTCATTACATTAAAATCGGTGGCGCTTGGCAGAAAAAATAGCCGCCAAGCAAACCTCTAACCAATTATTTTGGAGCCGTCTGACTCACACTCGGGCGGCTTTGTTGTTCATCAAACCACATGTTCAACTTGGTGAATCCCTCCAAGTTCGTATACTCAGGGTGTCTAAACTTTAGATAACTGACTAAAGCCACAGTATTGATCGACAGTATTTCAAATTGCTTAGGAAAGCTGGCCAAGTGTTTTTGTAAATAAGCAAGCCCCCTATCTAACGCACTATAGAAGCGCTCCTGCCAAAACTCTGACTGCCCTTCGCCACGCATTTTATCTTGCTGTAAGGCAACCGCAGTATCCAACAAACCTCGCGTTAAAGAATACAATGTTTTTAACTGCCACGAGTTATTAACATCTGCAAAAAGCGGTTTGTCGATGGTTGCGTAATCATCCAAATATTCACCCATGATCTGGCTGTCAAAAATCGCCATGCCATTATCATCAATTAGGCAAGGAACCTTACACAATGGGTTTGCATCAATGAGCTCTTTTGGATTATCAAAGGGATGATACGCGACCTCCTGAACCTTTGAACCGAGCCCTAACTCTCGCACCACCATTCTCGCTGTTCGCGCATAAGGCGATGCATCAGAATAAATCAATTTCATATTCGCTCCTATTGTTTTTTGTGCGAATTAATTAGCTTTAACCGCCCGTTCGTCAGCCCATGCCCTTAAAGCTGATATTTTTTCCGCCATCACCACGGACAACGGCTTGGTTTGAGCAATTTCATCTAAAATCATGTCCGTTGTCAGCGAGCAGCCTTGATAATGAGCTGCGTATATACTTGCCACGATCGCTTGCTCAATTTCAGCGCCGCTGAACCCTTCAGTTTTATCTGAAAGCAACACCAAGTCGAAGTTCACCCCCGACAGATTACGCTTTTCTAAGTGAATTCTAAAAATCTCCTGCCTAGCCATTGAGTCAGGCAGATCGACAAAGAATAATTCATCAAAACGCCCCTTACGAATCAACTCCGGCGGTAACGCGCTGATATCGTTCGCGGTTGCCACAAAGAAAACGGGAGAATCATTTTCCTGCATAAAGGTTAGTAAAGTCCCCAGCATCCGCTTAGAAGTACCACCATCGCTATCCGACGTGCTTAATCCTTTCTCGATTTCATCCAGCCACAAAACGCATGGCGACATAGTTTGCGACAAGCTCAATGCTTCTCGTAAATTCTTCTCACTCTCGCCATGCCATTTGTTATAAAGGGCTCCAAAATCCAAACGAAGCAATGGTATTTCCCACATGCCTGCTACAGCTTTAGCTGCCAGCGACTTACCGCTGCCCTGCACTCCCATCAGTAAAATCCCTTTCGGGATATCCAGTCCGATTTTTTCTAACTTTCCATCCCCACCGCTAAGGAATACTTTTTGTCGTAACTGGAGCCATTTTTTTAGGTTCACCATCCCACCCACTTCCGCAAAGTGGGCGGTTTCGTATTCATAATGAACCGCTCCGTCTAAATCCAGAAGCTTATAACGCGCTTGGTTAACTTCTTCGACCTCAGCTTCTGAAATAACACCGTCATCATATATGAGGTTACGCACCATTTGCTCAGCATCGGCCCACGTTAGTCCGCCTAAATTTTTAACCAATCTTGCTAACAGCTTCTTATCGGTTCGAACACGCTTATCAGGGTTTCTCACACCCCAGCGCGCAGCCTCTTTCCGAATTATCCCTTCAATTTCCTCTGCATCAGGTAGCTTTAAGCTGAACGAACGAGATAAGCGTTTAAGCTCGTCAGGCAGTGATAGCTTATAACTAATCAAAATGATAGTTTGCTTCGCTTTAGGGTAATTAAGGGCAATATCACGTAATAAACGCGTATTCTGTGGATGCTCTGCGTTAATAAAGGGATGCATATCAAACAAAACATACAGACCTTCCCGCTCCATACGTTTAATGTGCGATAAGCAGTCCTCAGCGGCTTGTGTATCTTTCAGCGGTGCAAAATGATCGCCCTTAACTTCCAAACGTCTCAGACCTTCGGTTAAGTGCCAACCAAACACCGGCTTGTTCATATTGAAGGCTACCTGATTGATCAGTTGCATCGCTCGATTCTCTTCGTGTGTCTCAATCACCAATATAGGATTTTTTGACCGGATTAAGATATGAAGATCATTTTGCTCTGTGATACTTGCCATGAATTAACTTACCCCATCATTTCTATTTCTTCTCATTTAGCGCTAAAATGATTCCATAACACGGGTTCAAGCACTACTTATTTATGCGCCAATACAGCTTTTTTGATCGCCTATGTATGGTAGCCGATTCAGCGTTAAAAACAACTCAAGGGATCTATGACGCGGCTCCGCGAACGAGTCCGGCAGAGGATATTGCTGAGCAGGATTTGACAGCTGATGAACAAAAGCGTGCGGCTAATTTAATGCGCATAAACCATACCGGCGAAGTCTGTGCCCAAGCCCTATATCAAGGCCAGGCCCTGACCGCCAAACTGCCAAAAACCCGCCAAGAAATGGAACATGCAGCGCAAGAAGAAGTAGACCACCTCGCTTGGTGTAGCGAGCGTTTAGACGAACTCAATAGTCACGAAAGCTACTTGAATCCACTATGGTATGCAGGTTCTTTCACCATCGGCGCTGTAGCAGGATTAGTCGGCGATAAATGGAGCCTCGGCTTTGTCGCGGAAACCGAAAACCAAGTCTGTAAGCACCTTGAAAGTCATCTCGACAAACTGCCCGAGCAAGACTACAAAAGCAAAGCGATCTTATCGCAGATGCACACCGAAGAACTCAAGCACGCCACCACCGCTATCGATAATGGTGCCGCCGAGCTGCCCACACCGGTCAAACTTGGCATGAAAACCATGTCCAAAGTCATGACGAGAACGGTTTATTACATTTAGTAGAGACTAGTTCTAATAAATATCACTCTATAGTTTCCTAGTAGTCGTTACATACCTTATAATGTGAATGATTATTATTTACAGATATGAGGGACATCCATGAATCTATTAAGCAAAAGCCTTTTGGCTTTCATAGTCACGTTAAGCGGTACCGTTTACGCCTCTGAAGTTCGTCATTACAAAGGCCAAGACGTCAACACGGTTGATGAAGCCATCGCTGTACTGAAAGAATATAACCCTAAGCTACAGGCGTTATTAGAATCAGGCGAATTAAAGCCGCAAGACATGGGCAAAATCCACGAAATGACTTACAGCATGGAGAATGCCTTAAAGATATTAGAAGGGTCGCTGAAGATCACTCAGCGCAACCTCGAAGAGCTACACCTTTCTTCTGAGCGCATGGAAACTGAAAAAGCCAAGATTTACGGCAAACTCTACTTAGACGACGCCGCTTTTTATACCGATAAAAAGTAGAACTCAGGCAAAACTCCCAGCAGAGCTTTTATAGCTCTGCCCCACATTTCTTGCAATGCACCGCATCGGCGTCATGGCCTTCGTAGGAACATGATGGGCAGGCGTTATTAGTAATTTCTTTCTCTTTATGTTCTTTAATCGCTTGGCGGGTGATTTCTGCACTATAAATGCCCGTCGGTACAGCGATTAGGCCATAACCCATGATCATGATGCAGGATGCCAGAAACTGGCCCAACGGCGACTGCGGGGAGATATCGCCGTAGCCTACCGTGGTTAAAGTTACGATCGCCCAGTAAATCGAGGTTGGGATACTGGTGAAACCGTTTTCAGCGCCTTCGATCACATAAATCAATGAGCCAAAAATCACAACGAGCAGTATAACGGTGTATAAAAAGACACTAATCTTGGCATGACTGTTACGCAGGGCTTTCATCATCATGCTGGCTTCGCCAATATAGCTGGCGAGTTTAAAGATTCGGAATACGCGTAACACACGTAAAATTCGAATGACTAAGAAATACTTGGCGTCGGCCAAGAACAAGGCTAAATAGGTCGGTAATATCGATAAGAGATCAACAATACCGTAAAAGCTTCTGGCGTACAGCATGGGCTTGCGCACACAAATTAAGCGCAAAATATACTCGATGGTAAAAAGGACCGTAAAGCTCCACTCAGCCACAAACAAGCTCGTTTGATATTTGGTGGAAATAGAGTCAACACTATCCAGCATCACTGCAAAAACACTAGCGAAAATACTGATGATCAAGAAAACATCAAAGGTTTTGCCCCAGCCCGTATCAGCCTCGAAAATAATTTCATGAATTTTTTCGCGCCACGGCGCCAGCGGTTCGCCTTCATCAAAGTTATATCTTTTGTGGATTGTCTGTCGACTCATTGATATTTTTTGCCCTACTTTTGGAATTATTTCCCAGTAGTGTCATCATAAACCGATACTTGCAATATTCAAACTTTGCCCTAATTATTTATATTCATGTGTTTTTCACGGCAAAAGATGTAAAAATAGATGTTTTAGACGTCCAAAAGATGTAAAATTCGATTACTTTTTGACCGTCATGGATTACCTGACGGCCTTTTTGTAAGTGTATCCCACACAAATTAAGGTATTAGTTACGCAATGAGCAATTATTCCGTCTTTACTTCTGAGTCTGTTTCAGAAGGCCATCCAGATAAAATCGCTGACCAAATTTCTGATGCTGTGCTTGATGCCATCTTAGAGCAGGACACAAATGCCCGTGTCGCTGTTGAGACTATGGTAAAAACAGGCATGGTTATTGTCGCTGGTGAAGTCGCGACCACAGCTTGGGTTGATATCGAAGGTATTGCCCGTAAAACCATCGAAGATATCGGCTACACAGGCTCCGATATGGGCTTTGACTTTAGTTCATGTGCCGTATTAAACGCTATCGGCAAACAAAGCCCTGATATCGCTCAGGGTGTTGACCGTGATGATCCAGACGCACAGGGCGCCGGCGACCAAGGCTTGATGTTTGGTTACGCCAGTAATGAAACTGACGTTTTAATGCCGGCTCCAATTACTTATTCGCACCGCTTAGTTGAGCGCCAAGCGCAACTGCGCAAAAACGGCAGCCTAAAATGGTTACGCCCTGATGCAAAAAGCCAGCTGACGTTCCGTTATGAAGACGACAAGCCTGTGGGCATTGACGCTGTCGTATTATCAACGCAGCACACGCCAGACATCACGCAGAAAGACTTACAAGAAGCGGTAATCGAAGAGATCATTAAACCAGTATTACCTGCTGAATGGGTGACTGGCGACACCAAATACTTCGTCAATCCAACCGGTAAGTTCGAAATCGGCGGCCCAATGGGTGACTGTGGTTTAACTGGCCGCAAAATTATCGTCGATACTTATGGCGGTATGGCGCGTCACGGTGGCGGTGCTTTCTCGGGCAAAGACCCGTCGAAAGTAGACCGTAGTGCAGCATACGCTGGCCGTTACGTCGCGAAAAACATTGTTGCCGCAGGTTTAGCGGAGCGCTGTGAGATTCAAGTGTCTTATGCGATTGGAGTATCTGAACCAACATCCATCAGCGTCAACACATTTGGCACAGGCAAAATTAGCGAAGACAAGTTAGTTCAGCTCGTTCGTGAGCATTTCGACTTACGTCCACGCGGCCTGATCCAAATGCTGGATTTATTGCACCCTATTTACAAACCAACAGCAGCTTACGGTCACTTCGGTCGCACTGAAGATACTTTCACGTGGGAACGCACTGACAAAGCCGAAGCGCTTAAAGCTGCCGCTGGTCTATAGATTTTCGTTTTTAAATACACGTAACCAATTATTGGGAACAACATGACAGATTACATTGTAAAAGATATCAGCCTCGCTTCATGGGGTCACAAAGAAATTGAAATGGCGAAAAGCGAAATGCCAGGCTTGATGCAAATTCGCGAAGAATATGAAGGCGAACAGCCACTAAAAGGCGCGCGCATCGCAGGTTCATTGCACATGACGATCCAAACCGCCATGTTAATGGAAACACTCATCGCGCTTGGAGCCGAGGTACGTTGGGTTTCTTGTAACATCTACTCTACGCAAGATCACGCTGCGGCAGCGATGGCTGACCAGGGTATTCCTGTGTTCGCGTACAAAGGCGAAACGCTAGACGAATACTGGGACTACACGCACCGCATCATGAAATGGGGCGACGGCGGTTCTCCAAACATGATCCTAGATGATGGTGGCGACGCGACGATGCTACTTATCCTAGGTAGCCGTGCTGAAAAAGACATCAGCGTATTGGATAACCCAGGTAGCGAAGAAGAAGTTGCTCTATTCAAGTCAATCAAAGCGAAGCTGGCTGAAGACGACACTTTCTACTCACGAACGCTTGCTGAGATTCAAGGCGTGACCGAAGAAACGACAACAGGTGTTGCTCGTCTTTACCAAATGAAGAAATCTGGCGAACTACCATTCCCAGCGATTAACGTTAACGACTCAGTGACAAAATCTAAGTTCGATAACTTGTACGGCTGCCGTGAGTCGCTAGTCGACGGTATTAAGCGTGCAACTGACGTGATGATCGCGGGTAAAGTCGCAATCGTTTGTGGTTACGGCGACGTCGGTAAAGGTTCTGCGCAATCGCTACGTGGCCTTGGTGCAACCGTTTGGGTAACAGAAATCGACCCGATTTGTGCATTACAAGCAGCGATGGAAGGCTACCGTGTGGTCGATCTAGAAGATCCGAACGTGGTTGAGCAAGCAGATATTTTCGTGACAGCAACCGGTAACTACGACATCATTCGCCATGAGCACATGGAACGCATGAAAGACCAAGCGATCGTTTGTAACATCGGTCACTTCGATAACGAAATTAACATCGCTAGTTTAGAAGACTACGAATGGATCAACATTAAAGACCAAGTTGACCAAGTGGTATTCCCAGACGGTAAGCGTATTACCTTGTTAGCAAAAGGTCGTCTAGTAAACCTTGGTTGTGCTACAGGCCACCCAAGCTTCGTCATGTCGAACTCGTTCACTAACCAAGTTCTAGCGCAAATCGAACTTTGGAAGAATGGTGACAAATACGACAACGACGTTTACATCCTACCGAAACACCTGGATGAAAAAGTTGCCAAGTTACACCTAGAGCGCATCGGCGCGCGTCTAACCACGCTAACCGACAAGCAAGCAGCTTACATCAACGTTGAAGTCGAAGGCCCATATAAGCCTGAACACTATCGTTATTAATCACTTTTAGCTGTGATGCAAAAAAGTCGGCAGTTGCCGGCTTTTTTGTACCTAAACAATTTAACCAACCCCACCAACCAGCAACACCTCACCTAGTTTTTTCAAATACCTAAACTTGCAAACTAAGAATAAACACTAACTCTATAAAAATATCATTATTCGTAAAAAGCGGTGACAAATTCCTAATATAACTACCCATTACGCCTTAAAGATACTGGATATAGCGGTCAACACGTCCGCTGATCCCTGGGTTATCTCTATAATGGACACTTGTAAATAAAGACTAATGATAATAGAGTCCGAACGAATTCTTATAATAAAATGTTAAATGTAATCGAATATGAATCTTCTGAAGCACCAAGAAGAGTTATTTTTTTCGCTAAGGATGGCCGTGAAACGTCATAGCACGAGGGAAATCATTTATAAGTCTGAATGGCTCGGTTACTTGCCGTATGGGCTATACCATTGGGTTGAGGTTGATGGCGAAGAAATTAAACCAAGTAGCCCTGATTCATTACATGATGACCTTTCTTTACTAGTTAAGGCCGGCGCATTAAAAGTAGTAAAAGAAGTGCAAATTAACGATGAAGATAACCACATCTATTATGAGCTTGAGGCAGAGTAAATATTTAACAAGTTTAGGCACCGCGACCCAATACACTCCGCTTGGAAAATTGATGAGGTCAGAGTATATTAGTTTACTTCGAATTATACTCTAACTTCGTTTTCAAAGATTATGAAAAGAAAGACTTTCTTAATTGAGTTCTTAGGCGCGATTGGTGCCGAAGAAATACACTGGAAAACTGAATCAGAGACAAGTATTGCTGGAACAGTGTTTTATGAGATTGGAAACTCAGAAGAAACTCAAGACTTTGTATGGCATGCTCAAGAATATGATATCCCGTCGGATAAAGTACTACTTCTTGCTGAATTGCTTCACGAAAATAAATTATTAAGCCTAGATAAAATAACAGTAAGTAGACAAGAATTACACAAACTATTCTGTGCCAAAATTGGGTATATTATGTCCGAAGAGGAATTCCTATCGGTACTCAATGCGTTAAAGTCAATAGAGGTGCCGATGGTTGATAATGGTAAGGAAACTGATATATTTTTTATCCATGAATAATACAGCCTACAATTAATGTCTAAGACGCTCAAAGAAAATCAGCCAACCAAACCACCCTTTGAGACTTATCCTCAAATACGCGATAATAGCGCCACGATTGATTCAATCACAAAGTTTATATTATGAATAACGCAACTCTGAAAGAGCGCGATCTGGCCGTTTTATGGCATCCCTGTAGTCAGATGAAGGACTACGAGAAATACCCGATGACGCCGATTAAGAAAGGTGATGGCGTCTATCTCGAGGACTTTGATGGTAATCGCTATATCGATGCGGTGAGCTCATGGTGGGTCAATATTTTTGGTCACGCCAACCCAACCATTGCGCAGGCGATGAAGGATCAGGTCGATCAGCTGGAGCACGTTATTTTCTCTGGCTTTACCCACGAGCCTGCGATTGAGCTGGCGGAGAACTTAGTAAAGATTACGCCACCAGGCTTAGACCGTGTGTTTTACGGCGAGAACGGCTCGTCAGCAGTCGAGATTGCGTTGAAGATGAGCATTCACTACTGGCAGCTTATGGATAAGCCCGAAAAGACTCAGTTCGTGACGCTAGAAAATGGTTATCACGGCGAAACTACCGGTGCTTTGGCAGTTTCTGATGTGGGGCTTTATAAAGAGCCTTACGAAACCATGATGTTTGATGTGATGACGGTTCCTTCGCCTGATTGCTATTACCGCGAGGAAGGCGAAAGTTGGGAAGAATATTCACGCCGTCAATTTGTGCATATGCGCAAGTTGATCGAGGAAAAGCATGAAACAGTAGCAGCAGTCATACTTGAACCACTGGTTCAGTGCGCTACCGGCATGCGTATGTACCATCCGGTGTATTTAACCGAGTTACGCAAGCTGTGTGATGAATACGGCGTGCATTTAATTGCCGACGAAATTGCCGTTGGTTTTGGTCGTACGGGCACTTTGTTCGCTTGTGAGCAGGCTGATATCACGCCTGATTTTATGTGTCTGTCGAAGGGTTTAACCGCGGGCTTTTTGCCTTTGTCGGTGATGATGACTCGTGAAGAAATTTTCGAAGCATTTTACGATGATTATGAAACCCTAAAAGCGTTTCTTCATTCACACAGCTACACAGGCTATGCCACAGGTTGCGCGGTGGCTAATGCTACATTAAAGATTTTCCGCGAGCAGCCGATTATTGAAAATAACCAAGAGTTAGCCAAGCACATGGCGCAAGCAACTGCTCACTTCGCTGATCATCCAAACGTAGCTGAAGTGCGTCAGACGGGCATGATTCTGGCGGCAGAGATGGTGCAAGACAAAAAGACTCGCCAAGGTTATGACTGGAAAGAACGTCGCGGTATGCGCGTTTACGAATACGCCTTGTCTCGTGGCGCCCTACTACGTCCTCTTGGTAATGTAGTTTATTTTATGCCGCCTTATGTAATCACGCCTGAAGAGATTGATAAACTGGCTGATATCGCTTGGAAAGGCATTCAATTGGCGACTAAAGACTAATTCACCATAAGGGCTTACCGTGCGTATTTCTCGTATTTATACTGCTGAAGAATTAAACGTAGGCCAACTGCTTCAGCTGGATCATGAAGCAAGCAATCATTTAAGCCGTGTATTGCGTCTTAAAGCTGGCAACCCCGTTACTTTATTTAACGGTGATGGTGTCGATTACCATGGCGTGATTGAGGCCATTGAGCGCAACCAAGTCAGTGTCCATATTCAAAGTTGCCAATCGCAAAATCTCGAGTCACCGCTTCACATTCATCTATACCAAGGTGTCTCCCGTGGTGACAAGATGGACTTAACCTTACAGAAAGGTGTAGAGCTCGGCATTAAGGAGTTTACGCCACTGCTAACCGAACGCTGTGGCGTGAAACTCGACCCGAAGCGTTGGGAAAAGAAAGTTCAGCACTGGGAAAAAGTGATTCAAAGCGCCTGTGAACAATGTGGGCGCTCAACCTTGCCGAAATTGAATCCTGTTATTGATTTATCTAGTGCGTTAGAACAAACGAATAGCTCCCACCACTTCTTTCTTCATCCTGATGCCAAGCACTCTTTTAGTGCCTATTCGGATGCAGAACCAACTGGCACAATTGCTTTGTGGGTAGGTCCTGAGGGAGGCTTTAGTGACAAAGAAATCGAACAAGCCCTCAATAACAATATTACAGCCGTCCAACTAGGACCACGAGTGTTAAGAACAGAAACTGCTGCCCTGGCCGCTGTTTCGGTGATGAATACCTTATGGGGTGATTTTAAATAAGAATAAAGTCTAACCGTGAGACTCTTAAATGGCATACCATCAAAAAAAGCAGCTTATGAGCTGCTTTTTTTTCTTGGCTGAATATCAAACTTAGGCTGAAGCTAATTTAGTTTCAATAAAATCCAAGTCGGGGATCAAAGCTTTCTTGCCATCAACCTTCACCCAAGCTTTAACACCATCATCTTGACCTTGGATTTCGTCGGCAATGAATTCCGAGTTTTCTTCATCTACTGGAACCAGACGCGGAATACCTCGCACCATCAACGCTACAAAGGGCACTTCTTCATTACCATTAAGCGTGTAACAAATAGCAATTCGTGACCGTTTGATATCACCTAGATCTTTTTTTCCTTGCAAACGCTCAATAGCCACAACCGGAATCGTTTGGTTGCGCCAAATTACGGTACCGACTTTCCAATGATCATTGTTTTCAATATCATCGTCCAACGATACATTCATAAAGGGTACAATTTCTGCAATTACAGTATTTGGTAACAACAAGCTATCATCTAGCATCGGTACTAAAAAACTGTATACATCTTTAACTGTCTCAGTCATGCAACTTCTCACGCATATTGATCAAGTGAACTGTGACTCTCTAAGAAATCACACAATTGTCTCGCTAATCCTTCGGGGCTGTCTTTATAAATGACCTTTCCCGTCCGCATCATATTTAACGGCATTGATGCCTGCACACACGTTTCCAGCGTCTGGCACCAAATCTCAACATCATTCTCGTCAAGAGCATCAGCACTGGCAGCGCCATCATCATCCATCCCACTAAATACTATCGCCAGTTTTTGTACGTTTGGCAACTCTAGGGACGACTCAAACATCTGATTAATATTTGGGGCGTAAGGTGCGTCCCAAGATTGTTCAGAGAGGTAAATCCGTCCTTCAGGATTAAAGCTGATTTTCCGGTCAATAGGCGCTATATAAAGCTTGCCCGGAAGAATCTGTTTGTTGCCATCAATAATTTCTGCACTAAAAAAAGGGTGCTCATTTAACATCGCCTCAAGGCTAGGTAGAAACTCTTGAGTAATATGATTCCCTAACACAAAGCACACTGGCAAAGCCTCGTTTGGTAAAGCATCAATAAATGCTTTAACTGCCGCCGGACCTCCTGTCGAGCCTCCTAATAATACTAATACTGTATTCATTGGCGTCCCTTTGCTAAATGTCTAGCTCCAACATCTCCTCGATAGTTGAAAGGAGTTTTTCCTCATTATACGGCTTACCTAAATATTGATTCACACCAATTTCTTGAGCACGTTCACGGTGTTTCTCACCCGTACGCGACGTAATCATAATAATTGGGATGTGCTTCAAGCGTTCATCGTGTCGTATAATCGTTGCCAACTCAAAACCATCCATACGCGGCATTTCAATATCCAATAACATAACATCTGGAATATCATCATGTAGCTGAGTAATCGCATCGACACCATCTTTCGCTGTCAGCACTTGATATTGATGACGCTGCAATAATCGCGCCGTAACTTTACGTACCGTAATCGAGTCATCCACAACCATAACCGTAGGAATGCGATCTTCTTGAGTCACTTCCTCGACCAGACCCGCTTCGTGGGCGAAATCCCACTCGTGGAAACGATCCACCAAGGTTTGCATATCAAGAATTAAAACAACGGTACCATCACCAGTAATCGAAGCGCCTGAAATACCTGGGACTGTCGAAATCTGACGGCCAACGTTCTTAACGATAACTTCTCTTGAACCCAATAACTCATCCACGTGTACGGCAATTGGCTTACCTTCACCATGGATGATTAATACTGGTACATATTCATCAACCGGCGGTACAATTTCAGAATTACGCTCGAGAATTTGTCCAAGATAACGTAACTCAAACTCTTCACCTAAATGTTCAAAGGTGTCTTTCTTACTTTGATAAATTTCTAATAACTCATCCGCTTTAACACGCGCTACCGTCGTAATATTCGACAATGGAATTGCGTACGGCTCGCCTTTGACCTTAACCATTAATGCTTGGTTAGACGATAAGGTAAACGGTAAACGAACGGTCATGGTTGTACCTTGACCATCTTCAGAGTTCACGTTTAAGGAACCACCCAGCTGAAGAATTTCGCTGTGTACCACGTCCATACCAACACCACGACCTGAAATCTGCGTGACTTTATCAGCAGTAGAGAAACCAGGCTGTAGAATCAAACGATACAGTTCACGATCCGATGGCTGGTAAGATTCGTCGATCATTCCTTGCGCCACGGCACGTGCTTTTACTTTGTCTTTACGGATACCTGCGCCATCATCAGCAATTTCGATATAAACTTCATTACCACGACGACTCAAGTTCAGTTTTACCTGTCCCTTCTCTGGCTTACCCGCACGCTTACGGTCAGCTTTGCTTTCAATACCATGGTCAATCGCATTACGCAGCATATGATCTAGAGGAGCTACCATACGTTCAATTACCGTACGGTCCATCTCGCCTTCTGATGTCAGAATCAAATCAACTTCTTTATTCAGTTCACTCGATATTTGGCGAACCATACGACGCAAGCGACTCTCAATACTGTTAAACGGTACCATTCGCGTACGAATTAAGCGATCTTGTAACTCGGTATTTACTCGACCTTGGGCCAATAAGGTTGCTTCGGCATCACCAACTTTAGTATCTAATGTTTCCTGAATCGAAACTAAGTCACTCGCAGCCTCAAGTAAGCTTCGGGTTAGCTCTTGCTGACGGGTATATCGGTCCATTTCCAAAGGATCGAAGTCATCAAAGTCGCCTGAAATCTCTCGGCGATATAAAACCTGGGCTTCCGTTTCAATTTCAAGATTACGTAATTGGTCACGTAAACGATCAACTGTCGACGACATCTCGCCTAAGTTGAAGTTTAAGTCAGCGACTTGTTGTTCTAATCGCGAGCGGAAAATCGAGCTTTCACCAGATAAGTTCACGAGGTTATCTAGGATTTCAGAACGGACACGAATTACGTCTCGGCTAGCAGCGTCTTTCGCAGCCTCTTCTTTTTCCTTCTGACGGTCAACCAGTGAAACAACATTAACATTTGCTTGCTCGTCAGACTCTGCAAGGTCTCGTTTATCCAGCTGATCCAGTTGCGCTCGAATTGCGTCGTGGTCATTGGATAAACGACGCTCAAAATCATGTGGTATTACTGGCATTTTTCCGTCTTTGACAGAAGCGACCATGTTGGTCAATTGCTCATGTCCTGCCTTTAATAACTCCACCCAACGCTGCTGTCCTGCACGAGTATCTCGTTGTAAGAGCTCAACACAATCTTCTAAAGAATCCGACAAGATGGCTATTGGTTTAATTAAAGCCAGTTTGGCGCCACCTTTCAGGGTATGCAGGCTTCGGTGAGCCTCTTTAAGTGGCTCTGATTTAGAGAAGTTATCGGCCCAACTTTCAACAGAAGCATAGTAGCCATTTAATAATTCGGGGGCCTCGCCTAAGAACAGGTCAACAAGCTCCTGCTCCCACATATCTTCTTTCTGTTCTTCTTCTACTGGCTCTGCTGTTTCAACGCTTGAAGTTTCAGTGTCGTCTGCAACTACAGCTTCTTCAACCTCATCTACAGACTCTGCCTCTTCGACAGTAGCCGTACCGCCGGACTTTTCTATTTCAATGAACTTATCTATTTCAGTCAGCAGAGACTGAGGCGATGGAATACTTTCAGGAGTATTTCTTGATGCAAAGATCTCCATCAACTTATCTTCTGCTTTGGTCGCTAATTGAATAGCTTGCGGAGAAGCACTGATCCGCTTTTCCATGATCGCAGTGTAAAGGTCTTCTAACCCATGCGCTAAGTCACCAATCGGTGTAAATCCAGCCATACGCGCACTACCTTTCAAGGTATGCAAATTACGCTGCAACTCACCTATTGGCGCTATGTCTGATGGTTTGCTTCGCCATTGCTCTAATAGCTGTGCATCGCTATCAAATAATTCTTCGGCTTCTTCTGTAAAGATTTCAAGTAGCTCATCATCCATTTCGAAATCTAAACTAACCGTATCAATACTGTGCTTGGCTGCGGCAGGTTGCTCAACTTCTTCTACAGGTTCTTCATCAACGTCATCTAATTCAGTTGAATCAGTTTCATCCTGAGCAGTCTCTTCCACAGCATCGCTAGAGTCAGAATCAAGAGCTTCAGTCTCGATAGGTTCGTCTTCGGTTGAATCCTGAGCTTCTTCATCAGACAACTCTTCAATGACAGTTTCATCAAGTTCTGACTCAATACCTTCAGCGTCTTGTTCTGTTACTTCAACTTCAACGTCGTCTTGCTCTTCGCTTGAGTCCAGCTCTAAAGATTCTTCTTCCGGCTCTTCAAGGGTGACGTCTTCATCTAAATCACTCTCTTCTACAATATTATCTTCTGGGCTATCAGTAGAAGCTTCTTCTGGAACTTCAGTGTCATCAGAAGATTCTTCTTCACTTATTCCTTCAAGATCAAGATCCCAGTCCAACTCAGAATCTTCTTCTTGAGCTTCGTTAGTGGCTTCGTCCACAGGCTGCTCTTGCTCGCTCTCTCCAGCTGACCAATCAACCAACTCTAAACCATCGAGTTCTTGCTCAAGGTCTTCAGATGATTCATCGCTTTCAGCATCTGATGTATCGCTGTCACCGGAGTCAACAATGTCGATATCGTCTTCACTACCACTATCAAATAAAGCATCATCCAATAATTGGAGGCCATCGCTAGAATCACTCTCGCTAACTGAGTCACTCTCTGCAGCTGCTTCAGTATCTTCAGTAGAGTCTTCTGATGTTAATTCATCGGTGTCTTCTGAAGAGTCTAAATCTTCAAGTTCTAAATCAATGAAGTCAAAGTCAGACTTCTCTTCAATATCTTGTGGCGCCCAAGTATCAAGAGCCTGTACTAAATCTTTAGCAGCAGGGATTGATAAATTAGCCGCTAAACAGTCAAATTGATTTTCTAACTGCGAGTAGCTTTCTGTTAGCAGTACACCTAACGAGGTATCAACTTCAGCAGCGGCTAGGTTGCGCTGTAGTGCTCCACTTAAACTATCAACAACCGCTTGAATTTCATCTATATCAAGCTCCATCAGGATGCCCGATAATCGATCGACCGAGGCTAAAATATTACCGACAGCATCAGTCCGTTCTGCCTTAGGGGTTTCATGCAAGTTGGTTGCATCAATATCAGCCAAAACATCAGCAGCAATATTAAATACGTCTTTCAATAACTCTGGATCCCTGCCCTCATCGGTACTAGAAGCATCACTGTCAAAGCGTGTTCTAGCCTTAGCTAATTGTTCAAGTAAAGCCGCTTCATGCGCTTCTATAACCGAATCATCTTCTGGTGCGGCTATAATGTGTTGCAGCAATTCTTTTGTATGGGCGACTAGCGCCATATCTTCTTTTTCAGCCATGATTCCACGAGAATTCAACTCCTGGAAGTAGCTTTCTACTGGCCCTATTACATTAGCTAACGATTTCAAATCGGCAATATGGGCAACGCCTTTAAGGGTATGCAAAGAACGGAGCAAATTATCACTTATGTGGCTCTGAGTAATACCTTGTTCAAGCTGTTTAGCAAATGCATCTAAGTTTGCGATATGGTCGTCTGCTTCTTGTCTAAACACCTCAAACAATTCCTGTTCAGGAGTTTGTTCTTCAGCGTCATCCGTACTAGTTGCGACTTCTTCCTCAACCTCTGGCGTTTCCGTAATCTCTTCAACAGGTTCTTCTGCTGCACCTTCTTCTACAGGTTCAGATGCAACCAATTCACCCTTGCTGATTTTATCCGCTCGCTCTGCTAAATCTTGTGGGAAGTCGGTTGCTTTTCCTTCCGCGTAGTCTTTAACCATGCTTGGCAACTTATCTGCCACAGCTTCGACGGTTTCCATTAATTCTTGGCTGAAATCAATGCTGTTATCAATGAGTCGATTCAACATATTTTCAACAGACCAACTTAACTCACCAACATCCATAGCACCAACCATACGGCCGCTGCCTTTTAATGTATGGAAGTTGCGTCGGATCGTAGTCAAAGCATCTTCGTTTGTCTGATCATTTTTCCACACAGGAAGCAGGCTATGCATCTCTTCCAGCACTTCCTCTGCTTCTTCAATAAATATTTCACGAACTTCGTCATCAATTAAGTCGTCATCATCGTCTTGATCACCGGAAGCGACTTCTTCAACAGATTCTTCAGTTGATCCATAATTATCATCAATCAGATCTTCTTCCGGCTCTTGCTTACCGACCATTTCGATATCAGGCATATCCAATGAGTCTTCAAGCACTGGTAGTGCGTCTGACTCAAGACTTCCGTAATGATTTTCAAGCTCTTCAATACTATTAACTGCCCGCTGCAAAACGATTGGTAACCCATGTAAGCCAGATGACATCAAGCCTTCAAGGTAGTAGTCAACCGAACTTAAAGCATCCGCTAATGTTTCTACTTCATTATCGCTTAATACTACTTTTTCGCTGATTAAATACTTACTAATGAAACGGTTAGTTTTCTGCACGACTTCATGCAAATGATCCAATTGTGCAAAGTTTAAAGCACCTTCCACATCAGATAACAGCTCTGGAACTCGTTCTAAACGCCTAATGTTGTGACTTTCATCTAAGTAGTCTGTAATGGCATCTTTTACTTTGTATAAATTTCCGCGACTTTCTTGAACCAACTGATAACGTGCATTAACCAGCTGTAATGAATCGGATATATCTGAACCTTTAGTTTCTTTAGCTAACTGATGACTATCCATCGACATGGCGCGCTGGATATAGTCTTCTAGCTTTAAAACAGTTTCAGCAATCGACACCAAACCTTGATGTCGATCAGTTTGAGTTCCATCCACTAAATCCGACACTGCCTTCATCTTTTGCTCAACAATATCGCGAGATTCCGTTAAGCCAAGCATCGCTAATGTGTCAGAAATTTTCTGCATCACTGGTAGCATTTCTTCCAGTGGCTCATCATCCAAAGATTTGGTTCGGATATATAAGTCTAATGACTCTTTGATTTCTGTGAGGTCTTGATTGATAGCACCTAGTGCAATCTTAAGACTTTCTGCACCAGGTCCTTCAAGCTGCTCTGTTTCAGCTTCAAAGTCACCTAATGACTCTAACAATTGATTAAGTTTGAACTTATTTTGTACATCTTTTACCGCTTGGTCATCGCTATCCATCTGAGCAACATAAAAGAGCATATTTGCGAGCAGTTTTTTCTCGCCTTCAGCATTAACATTCTGCTCAATAAGTTCTCGAATTCGACGGTCCAGTTGACCAAAAAGACCTTTAATTGAGTTCTTTTGTTCGGTTAATAATGGTTCCACATGACTCAAGAATACTGTTGCTACCCACCACAAGGAGTTATAAGGAACTCTTTCTCCAAGTCCCCATAGTTTTTGAGTGATGCTTTCCATTTGCTGGATATTAGCGCCAGTATCAATCTCACGCATTACCCCAAGCAGAGACTGCTGGAATTTCATCCGCATGCTTTTGACTTCAGCGACAATATCGCCATCAAGCTGAGTAGTTTGCGGCGCTTCAGGTGCTGTAACACCTTCAACTTCGATTTTAATTAAGTCTCCAGCACCTAATGGCTCCGCTTTGCGGCAGGTTCTAATAGAGTTAATTGTAGGTAATAACAAGACAGGTAAATCCGCCTTACCTTCACTGTAACGAGCAAGATAGCTACGCAAGCGCATAACGGCCGACAAAAACTCTTCATAAGCAGCTTCATTCGACTCAACAGTCTCATCGCCAATAGCTTCTGCAAGAGCTTCCATTTCCTGAGCCAGTAAAGAGGCTCCGGCAAACTCAAGAATCTGCATCGTACCGCTAATTTGATGCATACAGTTTGCACAAAAATGAATCTGAGTTTTGTCAGACTCATCATCAGCAAACGAGTTAATCGCTTGTTGAGCCTGCTCCAAAGTCGTTTCGACTTCTTCTTTTACCCAGTTAAAAGCTACTTTTGTTTGATTATCTTTCATGCCTACACCGTTCTTTGTAGCTATAATTGTCGCTGAAATGCCAAACAATTCTTTTCGTCAATTCGTACCAATTCAGGATGCTGCCAGTTAATGATTTCACCTAACCCCAACACTAACACACCCCCTGGTATCAATCGCTCGACCAATTCGCTTAAGATCTCAACGCGATCTTCTGGTCTAAAGTAGATCAATACATTCTGGCAATAAATCACATCGTAATTACGTTTTGGTGCTTTAGTTAACTGATTTAAGTTACTTTGCAAATAAAGCACACGGTTACGAATTTTTTCTTTTATTCGCCAGTGTTCCGAATCGTGACGGTTAAAATATCGCTCACGAATTTCTGGAGCAATCATGTGAATTTTTCGTTCACTATAAATTGCTTTTCTTGCGGCAGTCAGAGCCGGATAACTAATATCGACCCCAGTAATGCCGTAGAAAAAACGTAAGCCTTTTTCATTTAAACTACCTAAGGCTAACTCTTCCAATGCTATTGCTAAACTATAAGGTTCTTCGCCTGTAGAGCAGCCAACGCTCCATATTTGAATATTACAATCACTGTTCGCATTCGCGGATTGTATTATTTTTTGCTGGCATACATGTTGAACTAAGTCGAAAGATTCCTTATGCCGAAAAAAACTGGTTTCATGAATCGTTAAAGCATCAATTAACTGAAACCATTCCAATGAAGCCCAGTTTTTGTCCTGCAGTTTTTGGTAATACTCTTCATAATCTGACAAATCTAGAGCTCTGATCCTTCTTAATAAACTTGTTTTTAAGAAGAGTGCTCTGTTTGTCGGAATCCAGATTCCTGAGTATTGCCTGATTAAAGCCTGCCAGCGTTTAAAGCTGCCAGACTTCATCTCAGGAACATGAGTGAGTGAGTTCTGCCTCAAATGCTTCTACCTTATGTACGAGGTTTTTCACCGTCAGTAGAATCATCCTCATTCTCATCAAGACCATCCAATGTCTCGTCAATCTCTTTTAAGAAGTCTTCTTCGTCGTCATTGAAGTCTTTCAACTCTTCTTCGCTAAAGATATCGTCATCAGAGTCGTCATCAGAATCAATTATGTCTTTGAACTCATCACTGTCATCAGACTCGCTATCTACGTCTGACTCTTCGCCCTGCTCTAAGAAATCTTCTAACGATGTATCATCATCGTCTGCTGACTCTTCAGCGAATGCAGTCTCTGAGACTTCGTCTTCACTTGAAGCAAAGTCATCATTAAACTCTTCGTAGCTTGAATCGTCGCCACTGAAGATATCATCGTTGGTTGAGTCTAGCTTGAAACCAGACACTGAACGACGTAGCTCATCTGACAATAAGGTTAACTGACCAATCGACTTCGCAGTCTCTTGTGTACCTTCTGACGTCTGAGTCGTAATTTCCTGAATTACGGTCATCGTATTGGATACGTGACCAGCAGACGCAGCTTGTTGACGTGCCGCGTTCGAAATCGACTGAATCAAGTCAGCGAGGTTGGTTGATACTGACTCAATTTCTTCCAGTGCAACACCCGCGTCTTGTGCTAGACGAGCACCGCGAACAACCTCAGAAGTCGTATCCTCCATCGAGATTACCGCTTCGTTTGTATCCGTTTGAATCGTTTTAACCAGCGCTTCAATCTGTTTAGTTGCGTTACCAGAACGCTCCGCCAGTCGCTGTACCTCATCCGCAACAACCGCGAAACCACGACCGGCTTCACCTGCCGCCGATGCCTGAATTGCCGCGTTCAATGCCAGAATGTTCGTTTGGTCAGCAATATCGTTAATCAAAGATACGATGTTACCAATCTCTTGTGATGACTCACCCAGACGCTTAATACGCTTCGAGGTTTCTTGAATCTGCTCACGAATCGTGTCCATGCCTCGAATGGTGTTTCGTACCACCGAGCCACCTTTCTTCGCAATTTCCACCGACTTTTCCGCAACCTGAGAGGACTCAGATGCATTTGCAGATACCTGCTCAATCGATACCGCCATTTCGTTAATCGCGGCAGATGCGCCTGTAATCTCTTGTGCCTGTTGACGCGATGCATCAGCAAGTGCTGTCGACGTTTGCTGCGATTCTTCCGCAGACTTCGATACTTGGTCTACCGCTTCGTTAATCGCACTCACCACGCCTCGTAGTTGGTCAATGGTTAAGTTGAAGGAGTCAGCAATCGCACCCGTGAAGTCCTCGGTTACCGTTGCTTTTACCGTCAAGTCACCATCCGCCAAGCTATCAATCTCGTCCAGTAGTCGAATAATCGCTTCCTGGTTCTGAGCGTTTTCTTCTTTCTCGCGCTCTGCGGATACAACCGATTCTTGTAAACGTTTCTTCTCAGCTTTACGCTGCGATAAGTACATACCAATCAACAGCAAGATAATGAGGCCGAATAGTGCCGCTGAGATGTAAACACTACCAAAATCTGTAAAACTCGTTGATACCCCTGCAAAGGCAGCTTCAACCGCACTGGTTGTGGCTAATAGAGCTTGTGCGTTTGCATAAACGTTATCCGATGCATTTTGCACCTCAAACAGTTTTGGTGTACTAAATACAATGTAATCAACTTTCTCGTTAACGCTCTGGTAATCATCAACGATAGACTCTAATGCAGCGCGAGCTTCTGCGTTGTTAACTTGGCGGATTTCTAATAAATCATCACCATTTAACTGGCCTTCAAGATAAACACCGAAGGTACCCACGTCTTGTCCGAAGTCTTCTGCTGCAATCTCTGCCTCTTCACCACCACGCAGTACTTTCTGCATGCCTGATGAAATACGCTCTGCCAACCACTTTTGACGAGTTGCTTGGTGAACCTCTTCTGCATTGGCTCGGTTATCAAGCAGAATATCGATCACACTATCGTACTTACGTTGCATGGTTGGGATTTGTTCAGCCAACTCGTCAGCCGCGGTAAACATGCGGTTAACTACTTCTCGGTTCGCAAGAATCGAGGTGGTTTGAGGTTGAACCTTGTTCCAGTTTTCTTCTAGAGCAGCTAACTCACCATTACGGATATTATCCGGTGCAGGTGGTAGGTTACTAACCGTTTCGCCATCAATTAGATCGCGCAGGTTGCCTCCAAACTGCCTAGCCGCCGACTCCAAATCGCCAAAAGCGCTTTGTGTACCCTGTGCGGCCTCCGAGGCGTTGGTCGCGATCTGCTGCGACAATACCTTCATATCCGATGCTAGCTCAATACGCTTACTCTGATTTTGACCTTGTAAAAAGCCATAACCAGCGTTTGCCGCTAGCGCAATCAAAATTACGACCAAAAGAAACGCATAAATACCGATACCAGAACGGCCTGCTTTTTTCCTGTTTTTAGTGGTCTCACTCATAGGTTGCTCCCGAGACTTCTTGACTTCATATTGTTGTAAAAATTAGACGGCGACCTGATGGAACTCAGGACTTTCAAACAGTTCTTTAATTCCAAAAATTCGCCATAGTTCTCCGTCACGCTCAAAAGCACCAATGATGTAGGGTGCTAATACAGCGTCAGCGGTCAAGCCCTTGTCAACTTGCTCATCTTCATCAAAATGATGCAAGCCACGAATATCATCCACAACCAGCCCCAAATAAGAACCGTCCTGATCGACGACCAGTACGCGTTGTTTGAGGATGCTTCGTGAGCTTGAACGCCCGAGATATTCTTGTAAATCGACCAACGAAAGTAAGACACCGCGAAGATTAGCGACGCCTTTATGCCAAGGTTTGGTTCCTGGAACTTTCGTGGTTTGCGGAACAGGGATTAGCTCAACAATTTCATCAATTGGAACTATGTAGTTAACCCCACTTAAGCTAAAGCCGATCCCGCTCCAAAAGGCTTCGCCTCGAACATCACGCTGAGGCAATGAATCCTTATGATCCTGTCCACGTTGACGAATATCGTCAAGTAGTTGGACAACACTGCTCATGTGTGTTTCAGGCATAAGCTCTTATGATCCTAGTACGTTATTAATTGATTCGACTAACGCCGACTCATCCACTGGTTTAGTAATATAGTCATTGGCTCCTTGACGCATACCCCAAACACGATCGGTCGCTTGTGATTTGGTGGAGACAATAATAATAGGAATGGCTGAAGTGCTAGAATCTTTTTTCAGCTGACGAGTCGCTTGGAAACCATTAAGGCCCGGCATTACCACGTCCATTAAAATTAAATCTGGTGTATTAGCTTTTGCTGATGCGATACCAGATTCACCATCTGGAGCCGTAATTACCTGATGACCATTCTTTTCTAAAATCTTGGTCAAACTGTGCGCTTCTGCTGGAGAATCGTCAACTATCAGTACACGCGCCATTTTTTCTACCTCTCTTTAAAATAACAGCCACAAACAATTACACGGCAGTTGCTGCATTACCGTCTAATTGTGTGGAAATAGCATTTAATAATTCGTCACGGCTGAAAGGTTTAGTTAAATAATTATCCGAACCTACAACTCGGCCTTTCGCCTTGTCGAACACCCCGTCTTTACTAGAAAGCATTATTATCGGGGTTTTCTTGAAAGCTTGATTACTCTTGACCAAGGCGCAGGTTTGATACCCATCGAGCCTTGGCATCATTATATCAATAAAAATGATATCAGGCTTGTAATCTGCAATTTTTGAGAGCGCATCGTAGCCGTCGACTCCCGTTACAACATCACAACCTTGCTTCTTTAAAAGTGTTTCCGCGGTGCGTCGGATGGTTTTACTATCGTCCACCACCATCACTTTTAATCCATTAAATAAATCACTCATCTACTGGTTACCTATGAATAGTGAAAATCCACTATTTAATAATAAGTTAGCGACCTTTCTTCAACTGTTTTTTAACTTTATAGCTACCTTTTACCACAAAAGTAGCAAAGTCGCAAAGTAGATCACAATTCCAGACTAATTCGCTTGCCAATTGCTTGCAAGCTTTTTCTCCTAATATTATGTATTTAGCTTATTACAATAACGTGGTAATTTATTACAAAATGACAACTATTTTCTAATATGTCCCATTCTGTGCTTGTGGTGATGGATCCTATTGTTTCCATCAAAACGAAAAAAGACACGACTTTTGCGCTAATGTTGGAGGCTCAACGTCGTCATTGGCAAGTTTATTACTGCCAACCTCAAGATCTTTATTTAACCAAAGGTCACGTTTTTGCAAACTGCCAGCAGGTTCAGTTGCAAGACAATCCTGACGATTGGTTTAGTTATATTGACGCTGCTCCTGTTGAGGTTAATTGTGGGGAGTTTTCGGCGATTTTGATGCGTAAAGATCCTCCATTCAATATGAATTATATCTACAGCACTTACCTGCTTGAGCTGGCTCAGAATCAGGGTGCTTTAGTAGTCAACGATCCGGCTAGCCTGCGAGATTGCAATGAAAAGCTGTTCACAGCATGGTTCCCAGAACACACTCCTAAAACGTTAGTAAGCGCCAACCCACACAAGCTAAAAGCATTCGCCAAAGAGCTGGGAGACGTCATACTTAAACCGCTTGACGGTATGGGTGGCGCCTCCATTTTCAGGGCTAAAGCTGACGATCCTAATTTATCAGTCATCATCGAAACGTTAACCAGCCATGGCCAAGACTTAGCTATGGCCCAGCAGTTTATTCCTGAAATCACTGAGGGCGACAAGCGTATTTTGATTGTGAATGGTGAAGTGATTCCTTACACGCTGGCACGAATCCCATCAAAAGGCGAAACCCGCGGTAACCTAGCGGCCGGAGGAAGCGGTGTGCCAATGCCCATCACAGAAGAAGAAAAGGCTATTGGCGAGGCTATTGCTCCTGAACTGGTGAAAAGAGGTTTATTATTTGTCGGGCTGGATGTGATTGGTCGTTATGTGACAGAAATTAACGTTACCAGTCCAACTTGTATGCGAGAATTAGAAAACGAATACCATATTAATATTGGCGAAAAACTGTTTGCCGCATTAGAACAACAACTCATGGCATAATTTAGGGCTGGGCGATAAATAACTTTCATGAATCAAGCTGCTACTCAATCTCAGGCGCGGTCTAAAGACGCCGTTACTTTAAAAGTGTCCCCGATAAAATCGGGTGACCGCTTGAAGTTCACGTTATTTATGGCGGTTTGCTTTCACTTGATTGTTTTACTCGGCATACGTTTTACTTTGCCTGAAACCCAGTCGAGTCAGATCCCTTTGTCGCTTGATGTTACCCTAGCGCAAAGAGAAAGTCTCAAAGCACCCGAAGATGCTAACTTTATTGGCCAGAAAAACCAGGAAGGCGCAGGCGATGCAGCCGAAGCCAGCCGCCCAACGACTCAGCTTGAGCATTTTAAAAACACCGAAGGTACAACGAATACTCCTTCGCTGGAAGTCCTACCAAGACCCACCCAAAAACAACAAAAGCTCGATTTCGTGACCAGCATTAGCTCTGATTGGAACGCTTCGACCAGCATTGATCCCGATAAAACTGTGGCAGATATTGATTTGCCAACGATTGTTAGCCCACCTCCAGAAGATTTGAAAAAGCGCAATCTAGAACAAGATGCTACCGACAAGTTAAAAACACGCGGTACCAGAACGCGTCAAATCTCTGCGGCAGTTAAACAGTCTCCGGCTGACGCGGCTTACCTAGAAAGCTGGCGACGTAAAATTGAACAAGTCGGGAACCTCCATTACCCCGAACAAGCTAACCGCCTTGGAATTTACGGCGACCTTAAACTCAAAGTGGCCATTAATAAGGCAGGCGAACTGGTTAGCGTAGAAATTCTCGAGTCGTCGGGTAAAGAGGTTTTAGACCAGGCAGCACTACAAATTGTCCGACTATCCGCACCTTTCGAGCCTTTGCCAGATTCTATTCGTGAAACTGCTGATGTCTTAGAAATTGTGCGCCTCTGGAATTTTGAGAAAAAGCCCTAATATTAAGAACAAGACTAAGCGACTCACAATAAAGCTGATATAATTTAATCATGGAATCAATTCAATCTTTGTCCGATCATTTATTAATCGCTATGCCGACATTAGAAGATTCGTTCTTCTCACGTAGCGTCACCTACATCTGCGAACACTCAGAAGAAGGCGCTCTGGGGATTATGCTGAGCCAGCCGCTGGAAGCGACTTATCATGAGTTATTTGACCACCTTAAGATTTCCAGCACCAACCAAGAAGTTCTCGATTACTCGTTACTCGCTGGCGGTCCAGTCGATAAAGAACGTGGGTTTATCCTACACAGCCCCTTAGGAAGCTGGGAATCATCGATGACGATTAGCGACGAGATTGCTTTATCGACCTCGGAAGATATTTTAGCGGCTATTGCCAATAGGGAAGGTCCCGAAGAAGCCGTCATTGCACTCGGTTATTCGGGCTGGGATAAAGGACAGCTGGAAAAAGAAATCGAAGACAATTCTTGGCTTATCGTTCCAGCAAATAAAGACATTATCTTTCACACCACGCCACAACAGCGTTGGCAAAAAGCCACAAAATTGCTGGGCATCGACTGGACGCAACTAACTGAGCACAGCGGACATGCCTGACACCTCAGAAGACAAGAAGCCTCTACTTCGTTTTCTTGGCTTTGATTTTGGTGAGAAACGAATCGGCGTGGCAACCGGTCAAAAAACACTAGGCACCACACAAGCTCTGTGTGTATTAAAAGCGGAAAACAACCAGCCTAATTGGGACTCGGTTGAGGCTTTGATCAAAGAGTGGCAAGTAGACGCCTTTGTGGTGGGACTACCCTTAAATATGGATGGCACTGAGCAGCCTGTAACGCTGATGGCTAAGAAATTCGCTAACCGTCTGCATGGGCGCTTTGGGCTACCGACTTTTACTCATGACGAACGACTCAGTACGGCTGAAGTTCGTGAATATCTTTTTGAGCTGGGTGGTTACAAAAAAATTAAGGATTCAGACTTCGATGCTTACGCTGCTGAGTTAATCCTAAAAAGTTACTTTGAGTCCCAAGGATAAAATCGTTATCGACCGTTCTTGTCTAGCCTAAAAGAAAACCCAGCATTTTGCTGGGCTTTTATGTGTAGCCGTTAGCGACAAACAAACGTTTAGAACATATTGCTTGAGCGGTCGTCGTCCATCTCAACCTGCAAGCCTTCAGTACCATCCGTAAGTGAGTCAGCATCTTTCTCATGCAACTTAATACGTAGACGTAAGTCGTTCGCTGAATCAGCGTGGACTAACGCATCGTCATACGTAATCTCACCTTTAACGTAAAGCTCAAATAAGGCTTGGTCAAAGGTCTGCATACCGAGTTCAGTAGAGCGTGCCATCAACTCTTTAATCAGATGCACTTCACCTTTGCGGATATGATCTGAAATCAATGGTGAGTTAATCATAATCTCAATCGCTGCTCGACGCCCTTTACCATCAACGGTCGGAAGTAGCTGCTGTGCAATAACGGCTCGAAGGTTCATCGATAAATCCATTAACACTCGAGTGTGCTCTTCTTTCGGGAAGAAGTGCAAAATACGATCCAGTGCCTGGTTGGCGTTATTGGCGTGCAAAGTACATAAACACAAGTGACCAGTCTCAGCGAAAGTAATCGCCTGCGACATGGTTTCCTGAGAACGAACCTCACCAATTAGAATAACATCAGGTGCCTGACGTAGAGTGTTTTTCAGCGCCACTTCAAACGACTCAGTATCGATACCCACCTCACGCTGGGTAATAATACATTTATCATGGCGGTGTACATACTCAATCGGGTCCTCAATACTGATGATATGGCCATAAGAATTACGGTTCCGATAACCTATCATTGCTGCCAGCGAGGTTGACTTACCAGTACCGGTCGCACCAACGAAAATGATAATTCCGCGTTTTTTCATCACCAAGTCATTCAAAATACTCGGAATTTTAAGTTCTTCAGTGGTTGGGATCTTGGTTTCAATACGACGCACCACCAGGCCAGGTTGGTTACGCTGGTAGAAAGCACTGGCACGGAAACGACCGACATTCTCAACACTAATTGCGTACTGACACTCTTTATTTTCAGCGAACTCTTTTCTCTGACGATCATCCATTGATGAATGAATCAGTTCTTCAACCTGTGCCGGCGTTAACATCGATTTAGTAACAGGGCGAATTTTGCCATGCATTTTGATACAAGGCGGACGATGAACTGTAATGAACAAGTCCGAGCCTTTGTTTTCCATCAACGCTTTTAATAATGGGGTAATATCCATGCTAACCTCTAAAATTCTTCTTTATTGTTAGCTTTCATTCGCGCATCTTGACGCGACACCACACCCTTGCTGACCAACTGCTTCAAACTGTGGTCGAGAGTCTGCATGCCTAAAGACATACCGGTTTGCATCGCAGAATACATTTGCGCAACCTTGGCTTCACGAATCAGGTTACGAATCGCTGGCGTACCAATCAGAATCTCATGCGCCGCCACACGACCACCACCATTACGCTTTAACAGTGTCTGTGCAATAACCGCCTGTAGTGATTCCGATAGCATCGAACGAACCATCATCTTTTCGCCTTCAGGGAATACGTCAATTACACGGTCAATGGTTTTTGCTGCAGATGTGGTGTGCAGCGTACCGAATACTAAGTGACCTGTTTCTGCTGCCGTTAAAGCTAAGCGGATTGTTTCTAAGTCACGTAACTCACCAACCAGAATAATATCGGGGTCTTCACGCAACGCAGAACGTAGTGCATTTGAGAAGCTATGAGTATCACGGTGTACTTCACGCTGGTTAACCAGACATTTTTTACTTTCGTGAACAAACTCGATCGGATCCTCAATAGTAAGAATGTGGTCGTGTTTATTATCATTCACATAATCAATCATGCCCGCTAGCGTCGTTGACTTACCGGAACCCGTTGGCCCTGTCACTAACACCAAGCCACGTGGCTGTAACGAAACATCTTGGAAAATTTTCGGTGCCTTCAGGTCATCTAGCGTAAGGACTCGTGAAGGAATGGTACGAAACACCGCGGCGCGACCACGGTTTTGAACAAACGCATTAACACGGAAACGCGCTAAATCCTGTAGCTCAAAGGAGAAGTCAGCTTCTAGAAACTCTTCGTAGTCTTTTCGCTGCTTATCATTCATAATGTCGTAAATCAGCGAGTGGACTTCTTTGTCTTCTAGCGGCGGCACATTAATTCGGCGGATATCGCCATCAACTCGAATCATAGGTGGCATACCAGCAGAGATATGTAAATCCGAAGCGTTATTCTTTACACTGAACGCTAAAAGCTCTGTAATATCCATAGGTTAGACCCCAATATTGATATTTATTCTTACTAATGACAACTAGCATAGCCTCTCAACTAGAACTTCTGCAACAAGAAATCGCAAAAAGCCGCGAGAAACGGGTGAATTTTCCAGATAATGTGCGCCTTATCGCTGTTAGTAAGCGCCAACCCCTTGATAAAATTGAAGAAGCTTACCAATGTGGACACCGTGACTTTGGTGAAAACTTCGTCCAAGAAGGGGTCGAGAAGATCCAAAAACTGGATAAAAGTGACATCCAATGGCACATGCTCGGCGCTATACAGAGTCGTAAGTGTAAAGATATCGCGACACATTTTGATTGGGTGCAAAGCGTTGATCGACTCAAAGTTATCAAAAAGCTCGACCAAGCGCGTGAAGGCTCGCCACCACTCAATGTCTGTATTCAGGTTAATTTATTTGGTGAAGAGCAAAAAGCCGGCGTTGATAGCACCAGCTGCTTCGAACTCGCCGAAGCGATACAAGAGGCCGAGCATTTAACCCTACGTGGCATTATGGCGCTGCCACCGAAACAAACTGAGTACGAGAAGCAACTTGCGCAGTTTGATAAAATTGCTGCACTTTACCGACAACTAAGCGACAAATACCCACAAGTAGATACACTTTCGATGGGTATGTCTGGCGATTTTGAGGCCGCAATTGCTGCTGGTAGCAACATGATTCGAGTCGGCACTGCAATTTTTGGACCGCGTGATTCATAGCGCCAGTCAAACTAGTTTGCATCAAGACGTTGAATTCTATGCATTTACCCTCATGACTTATAAAATAAGATCATCACTCACATTCATCGAATTCGCTTGAGGCGAATGTTAACCATCAAAACAGGCATTTATGACTGACTCCATCGAATTATTAAGTAAAGCAAAAGTAGGTTTTATCGGCGCAGGCAACATGGCTGCGAGCATTTTAGGAGGATTGATTCAATCAGGGCTACCAGCCGAAAGCATTTACGTGAGTAACCCAAGCGCAGGCAAGCTTGATGCGTTGAAAGAAAAGTACCCCAACTTAAATATTACCCACGATAACGCCGAAGTCGCGAGCAATGTGGAGTATCTATTACTGTCCGTAAAACCCCACATCATGTCGAGCGCTTGTGCTGACTTTAAAGATATGGATTTAAGCCAAAAGTGCGCTATTTCAGTGGCGGCAGGCGTTACCTGCGAGACTTTAAATACTATTTTAGGGGCAGACGTACCAGTAGTGCGTAGCATGCCGAACACACCCAGTCTGATTGGTTATGGCGCAACAGGACTTTACGCTAATGATCAAGTTACTGAGCAGCAACGCGAAGCAACCAGCGCCATTTTCGACGCCGTCGGCATCAGTGTTTGGGTTGAAGAAGAGAACCTAATCGACTCCGTCACAGCGGTATCCGGTAGTGGCCCAGCACACTACTTTTTGTTTATGGAGTCAGTGGTACAAACAGGCATTGAACTTGGTTTACCCGAAGCAACTGCGCGCGAATTAGCCGCACAAACAGCTCTAGGCGCAGCGGCCATGGTTCAGCAAAATGATGATATGGACATTGGGCAACTACGTCGCAACGTAACTTCTCCAGGCGGCACTACAGCAGCGGCTCTTGATACCTTGAATGAGCATAAGCTTCCCGACATCGTAAAAAAAGCTCTCGAGGCATCCGTCAAGCGTGCCAAAGAATTAGCTGAAATTGCGAATCAATAGTGGTAAAACCCTGACTAATATTATTTGAGCCCATACATTCATGAATAATTTTACCTTCACATTATTAGAGCATTTATCCAATATTTTGGTGATGATGTTTTTGATCCGTCTGTTACTACAGCTAGGGCAGGCGGATTTTCATAATCCAATTTCGCAGTTTATCCATCGATTTACTTCGCCGGTGATTAACCCTCTGCGACGCATCATCCCTGACATGGGGCGCTTTAGTACCGCCAGTTTTTTGGTCGCCATGGTCATTATTGCCATTAAATTTGTCATCATCTCCACGGTGTATGTCACGCTTCCGCCGGAAGCCATGACTCTAGGCATACTTATCGGACTGATGATGCAAGGTGCACCAGCAATGGGCGGTTTAGTGATGATTATTACTAACATGCTACTCATTTTATTCTTAGGCCTGATGATAGCCAGCTTCATGAGCGGTGGCCGCTATCATCCTGGTGTAGCATTTTTATACCAGGTTACGCGTCCAATTTTGCGTCCTGTACAAAAAATCATACCGCCAATTGCTGGTTCGATTGATTTGTCGCCGATGATTATTTTATTCGGCTTATGGTTTTTACAAGATGGCTTATACCGCTTAGGCGTCAGCTTAATTACAGGCTAACCAAGCGTAATATAATTCATGAAAGTAGCTAGATTCGCTGAAACATTCAGGGCTTTTTGCTATCTTATAATGACAGCCTGTTAATTAAGGCGAAAGGATAGGAGACCACAATGAAATACCTATTGAAAGCAAAAAGCTTATTGTTAGCAGTATCCTTAGGAGTAATAGCGTTAGTCAGCAGTCCGCAAAGTGACGCTGGTGAAAAAAGAGTCGATGATTACATCATTCACTATAACGCCTTCAATAGCTCCTTTATCCAGCCAGAAACGGCGGTGCAGTACAAGGTTCAGCGTAGCAAGTACACTGGGTTACTCAATGTATCGGTACACAAGGTCGTTGAACAAGGCAAGGACAAGGCGCTCAAAGTCGCCATGCGCGGACGAGCAACCAACAACTTATCACAGCTACAAGAGCTTGGCTTTAAAGAAGTAATCGAAGGCGATGCCGTTTATTATTTAGCTGACTTCCAGTTCCGTGATGAAGAAAATATGGATCTCCAGTTCACGATTAATATTCCAGGCTACGAAAGACCGGTCAGTATCAATTTGAGCCAAAAGTTTTACGCCGATTAAATCGTCGAGATTAAAACCACCGTAGCTAGTCTATTCTGCGGTGGTTTACGTTATAATTGTTTCCAGTCCCAACCAAGATCAACACATTCATGCAGAAAATCGTCCTCGCCTCAGGAAACCGTAAGAAAGTTGCCGAGCTAACTCAGTTATTAGCTCAATTTCAACTGCAAGTTATTCCACAAACCGACTTAAACGTTGAAGATGTTCCTGAAACAGGTACCACATTTGTTGAAAACGCCATCATAAAAGCACGCCACGCGGCTGAAGTGACGGGACTGCCAGCGATTGCCGATGACTCAGGTATTGAAGTGGATTATCTTGATGGACAGCCGGGGATTTACTCCGCGCGCTTTTCCGGAAAACACGGTGATGATCAAGCTAACAATGAGCTGTTACTTGAGAAGCTCCAAGGCGTCCCCAGCGAGCAACGTACTGCTCGCTATCAGTGTGTACTGGTATTCATGCAACACGCCAAAGATCCGACACCATTGATTTGCCAAGGTGCTTGGGAAGGCCGCATTATGACCGAAGAAGTTGGTGAGGGTGGCTTTGGCTACGATCCGCTATTTTGGTCTGAAGAACATCAGTGCTCCGCAGCACAGCTTGAGCCAGAACAAAAAGCAGCCATCAGCCATCGCGGTAAAGCGTTGCAAGAACTCATGCAGAAGCTCAGCGAGTCAATTGCTTAATGTTAACCAATCCGCCTTTATCACTGTATATCCATATCCCCTGGTGTGTGCGCAAGTGTCCCTATTGCGACTTTAACTCACACGCTATCAAGAACATTAAATCGGATAGTCAGACAGAGTTTGACCTGCCGGAAAAAGCCTATATTGATCGGTTGATTGAAGATCTTGAACATGAACTGCCAAAGGTCTGGGGGCGTCGCTTACACAGTATTTTTATCGGCGGTGGCACTCCGAGTTTGTTTAGTCCTGAGTCGCTCGATCGGTTAATCAGCGCTGTTCGAGCACGGTTGCCATTTGAGAATGATATCGAAATTACCATGGAAGCTAATCCAGGTACTTTTGAGGCTGAAAAATTTAGAGGCTTCCGTCAAGCAGGCATCAACCGACTCTCGATTGGAGTACAGAGCTTTAATGCACAGCATTTAGAACAACTAGGCCGAATCCATAACCCAGAGCAAGCGATAGCCGCGGCAGAGTTTGCCCATGAAGCCGGGTATGACTCGTTTAATCTAGATTTGATGCATGGTCTACCGAACCAAACCGTTGAACAGGCGCTTAATGATTTAGGAACAGCCATTCGCCTTAAGCCACACCATATTTCGTGGTACCAATTAACACTTGAGCCTAATACGCTATTTCACCAACAACCACCACAACTGCCTCATGACGAAGTCTTATGGGATATTCAAGAAGCCGGACAAGCGTTGTTAGCACAACACGGTTATGAGCAATATGAAACCTCTGCTTACGCTAAATCCCCACGGCTTCGAGCCAAACATAACCTGAATTACTGGCGCTTTGGCGACTATTTAGGCATTGGCGCTGGCGCTCATGGAAAAATCACTCGTCTCGATCTTGGGGAAGTCCATCGCACGACTAAAAAGCGTCACCCAAAAGATTATCTAAACGGCTCCACCGCATCAATCAGCACGGACACTCCGATCCCTGCTCACGAGCTACCATTCGAGTTTATGCTTAATGCGCTGCGACTCATCGACGGTGTTCCAACCAATTTATTTAGCCAATATACGGGACTTCCCCTTTCTAGCATCCGTGCCACGCTCGAACAGGCCGTTGACGATGGATTATTGGAAGACATCACAACCCAACTAAAGCCGAGTGACAAAGGCGCGCTGTTTCTTAATGAGTTATTAGAACGATTTATTCCAAGTGATAACTCAAAGCCAGAGAAAGGTTCAGCTAGCATACAGTTCAAGCAGTTATAATTTTCATCAATAATTAACCCTATTGGCTTCTCTAGCCGTTAATATGGCAAGATATGCTAATAAGCGTTCAACCAATTCCTATTTCAAACTCTAGGATATGATTATGAAATATACATTGACGTTAATGGTCGCAGCCTTAGCGATGTTTGCTTTGGCTGGTTGCAAAAAAGAAGTCGCCAACAACAATCCTCCTCAAGTCCAATCATCGAACTTCACGGTTACTGCCGAGTTAATGTACCGTGAAAAAATGCTCGCGCCTGTTGGCAGCACGCTAACCGCGACGGTTCAGGACGTGTCTGTCGCCGATAAAGCGGCTGAAGTGTTAAGCGAAGAAATTATTGGCCTTGGCGATGGCGTCCAGCTTCCTCTTAGCGTGACATTGGAAGTACCGAAAAAGAAATTAAATCCACGACACATTTATTCGCTTCACGCTAGGCTGGAAGACGCTAACGGCCAACTTATGTGGATTTCCACCACACGCCATACTATCAATACCGAAGGCATGTCGCATGACATGGGTAACATCGTGCTAGAGCGTGTCCAATCAGGTACCGTAGGCCCTAAAGTCGATTCAAAATACCCGCTTCCTTTTACCGCTCGAGGTAATGAGCCTGGCTGGTTAGTAAAAGTAGAGCAAGACCGTATTGAGATCCAGACCAATTACGGTCAAAACAAAGTTTATACACCACGTCCAGTGCCTCAGCCTTACAAAGGCGGTTATAAATACCACGCTGAAACGGAGGCGCACATCGCTATCATCGATGTTCAACGTAAACTGTGCTACGACGATATGTCTGGCAGACCTTATCCAGCTCGCGTGACGCTCACTCTCGACGGAGAAACCTACGAAGGGTGTGGTGGCGATCCATTGGATTTATTAACTGAGAAAGAATGGGTCGTGGAAGATATCGCCAAGGCAGGCATTATCGATAACTCCCGTGTCACTATAAACTTCGACACAGAAGGTCGCACCCATGGTATTTCTTCGTGTAATAGTTACAGCGCAGCCTATGAGCACACTGGGGAAACCTTAACCTTTAAATCGCCAATGGGAACATTAAAAGCCTGCGCTCCAGCACTGATGAATCAAGAGCAAAAGTTTTTGAACCTGCTCGGAAAGGTCAATCGATATGACATCGACGGTTACGGTGCCTTAATCCTTACTACATCTGATGGGAAAACAATTACCGCAAGGTACTAACTCGTTTAAGTACAATGGAAGCCGATTGAGACTTTCACTGTGCTGAGCTCTGGCTAGAAGACTATCACCAAACTCTTACTTTAATTTACTTCTTAACCAAACGTTTGCATCTTTAGCCAAGGCACTCGCTGTTTTATCCAAAACGCTACATGAGCTCCTCATCAAGGAGAACATTCCACCGTTTGAGTCTCTTGAGGCAGCGAACTTATCTACTAGCTTGCCATCTCTATATAAATCCCCTTTTAGCATCATATTTTTATTATGGTACATCCCTCTACCGCTATAAACATTGCTAATCTGTAGATCAAATACCAAACCTTCTTTTAGGTTACTTAAATCATGGCTTCTAACTACATCGATATTAAAATCTTTCCCATGCAAAGAGATAAACTTTGATAAATTCATCTCTAGGTCAAAACATTCCGTTTTAACGTTTTCGGCAACTTCTTGCGGATTCTCGTATGGAATCTCATGAGAAATAGTGATTTTGATTGCTTCTAACTGTTTATACTTGTTTGTACACGCTGATAATAGGATTAATAAACCCAATAATAATACTCTTCTCATTGTCATCACTCCATTGTCGTTTCTTTGTATTATTTGGCTGAAAACATCAGATCCCACACCCCATGCCCCAAATTCTGTCCTCGAACTTCGAATTTAGTCAAAGGCCGTGATTCTGGGCGTGGTACGAAATCATTGGTTTCCGATAAGTTTTTAAACTCAGACATAGGACTCAATACTTCGAGCATATGTTCTGCGTAGTTTTCCCAGTCAGTTGCCAGGTGAAGAACACCACCTGGTTTTAATTTCTTATGAAGCTTCTGGCAAAACTCAGTTTGCACTATACGGCGCTTGTGATGACGCTTTTTATGCCACGGATCAGGGAAGAAGATTTGGATGCGCTCAAGACTGTGATCAGGAATACAGTGCTCTATCACTTCAACCGCATCGTGATTAATCACTCGAATATTCTCTAAGTTATACTCTTCCGCAAGCACCAAGCATGCACCGACTCCGGGGTTATGCACCTCGATTCCGATAAAGTCATGCTCACGTTGATCTCTGGCTTGCTCAGCGAGGGATTTACCCATACCAAAGCCAATTTCAAGTACCACTGGCGCCTGACGCCCGAAGATAGCCTTAAAGTCGTAGAGTTGCTGGTCATATTCAAGCCCTAAACGCGGGAAATGAAGGTCCATTGCGCGCTGCTGCCCCTTTGTTAAACGGCCTTTGCGCAGCACAAAGCTACGGATTTTACGTTTGTTTTTTTCTTCAGAATTCAAAGGGATAGCTCTCTTTTCAATTAACGCTATAATACTTGCGTGCGATTTTACCATATTGTAAAAGTTTGAGGTAAATTATGTGCAGAGAACCACAAAGACGTTGCGAAAATATGGTCAAATCAGTAAGGTGGTTCATTCGGGTTTTAGAGTTTGTTTATAGGCAAACTCAAGAAAAATAACGAAAAAAGATTAGGAGTTAGGAGAGGAATGCCATTTCCGGATTTACCGAATGGGCATGCACTTTTTGTGCTGTTGCTGACGGTTTTTGCCTTGTATCTATTCCGACGCGATGACATACCGCTGGAGACATCCTGCGTAGTCGTACTGTTGGTCTTGACCATGGGCTTTACCTTCGCACCGTTCCATAACTTCAACGGTCACCTTGAGCCAATGCAGTTCTTTAGTGGCTTTGGCCATGAGGCGCTGGTTGCCGTGTGCGCACTGATGGTTGCTGGCCAGGGCTTGGTTCGAACTGGCGCCTTAGAACCCATCGGTCGCTTCTTGGCGCGAATTTGGAAAACCGCCCCTCTTTTCTCACTGTTACTGACCTTGCTCATTGCTGGTGTTTTAAGCGCATTTGTGAACAATACGCCGATTGTTGTACTCCTTTTACCGATTCTAATGAGTGTAGCCGTTCGCTCAAACCGTAGCCCATCAGGACTCTTATTACCCATGGGTTTCGCCACCATTGTCGGCGGCATGGCGACTACAATCGGTACTTCAACCAACTTATTGGTCGTTTCCGTGGCTGCTGATCTAGGACTCGAGCGTTTTGGTATGTTCGATTTTATGCTACCAGCCGCTATGGCCGGCGCAATTGCCATTATTTATTTATGGCTCGTCGCCCCCAAAATCACTCCTGAACGTCAAGCGTTAATGAAAAATACATCGCCTCGAATCTTTACCGCGCAACTGCATATCAACGAGGATTCTTTTGCTGACGGTAAACCTCTCGCTGAAGTGATCGGCAAGACTGACGGCATGATGAAAGTCACTCGAATTCACCGAGGCTCCGATGCCACCATCATGCCGATGCCCGACGCGATCATTCGTGCTGGCGATAAGCTTCGTGTTACCGACTCCCCCGAACGCTTAAAAGAATATGAGCAAGTCCTTGGCGCTCGATTGTATAAATCGGGCCAAGAAGTTAACGACGACCATCCGCTGACAGCCGAAAACCAACAACTGTCCGAGTTGGTAGTAACGCCAGGTTCTCCGCTCGCTGGCCGCTCGCTCAAAGACGTCAGTTTTATGAATCAATATGGTTTGGTCGCCATCGCCCTACACCGCGCCGATCGCGTGGTCGATATGCACAACAAAGGCTTGGGCAAAGTGACACTACACGTTGGCGACGTATTGCTGGTTCAGGGCGGGCAAAGTGAAATCGCCGAATTTAAAAAGCGTGGCGACATTCTAGTGCTCGACGCAACCACCGATTTACCACGCTCACACCGTGCGCCCAGAGCCTTGTTCATTATGGGCTTGGTCATTTTACTTGCTGCAGTCGGCCTACTGCCTATTGCCGTTAGTGCCTTAGGCGGCGCTCTGCTAATGATCCTAACCCACTGCATTACTTGGCGTGATGCCATGAATGCCTTGAGCGCACCTGTTGTATTAATCGTCGCCGCGAGTTTAGCCTTAGGTATCGGCATGACCGAAACCGGCGCGGCAGAATACTTAGCGCAAGCCTTCGTCTCAGTGTTACATGGCGCGCCACCCGCAGTATTGCTCAGTGGTTTAATGTTGCTACTGGCTATTCTAACCAACGTGGTCTCCAACAATGCCGCAGCGGTTATCGGCACGCCGATTGCTGTCAGCGTGGCCACCCAGTTGAACCTGCCGCCAGAGCCTTTCGTTATTGCGGTACTGTTCGGTGCTAACATGAGTTTTGCCACACCAATGGCTTACAAGACTAATTTGCTGGTGATGAATGCCGGTGGTTATAAATTCTCCGACTTTGTTAAAGTTGGGGTGCCACTGGTGGTCTTGATGTGGATATCATTGTCGATTATCCTGCCGATTCTTTACGACTTCTAATCGTTAATATTCATGTGGCTAGCAACAGACTTTCAACAAAAAGTCATTCATTACTACCGCCAACATGGCCGTAAACACTTGCCGTGGCAAGGCACCAAAGATCCCTATCGAATTTGGCTGTCAGAAATCATGTTGCAGCAAACTCAAGTTACCACTGTCATACCTTATTACGAAAACTTTTTGCAGCGCTTCCCGACCATTATCGACCTCGCTGAAGCAACTAGTGATGAAGTGATGCACTTGTGGAGCGGATTAGGCTATTACAGCCGTGCCCGCAACTTACACCAAGCCGCTAAGATGGTTGTTGAGGAGTTTAACGGTCACTTCCCACAGAATCCAGCCGAAATAGAGACCCTGCCTGGCGTAGGCCGTTCAACCGCTGGCGCTATTGCCGCTTTTGCTTTCGACGAGCCTAGCGCAATTCTTGACGGCAATGTTAAGCGGGTGCTGGCTCGTTGTTATGGTATTGACGGCTGGGCAGGTAAGTCATCAGTGTTAAAGGCTTTATGGCTACGCGCTGAAGAGAATACGCCGAAAAAAGATACTGCTCAATATAACCAAGCCATGATGGATCTCGGAGCTGTCGTTTGTACGCGCACCAAGCCCAAGTGCAATCAGTGCCCACTGTCAGAGCAATGTTACGCCTTACAACATGATCAAGTTGCTCAACTTCCCGGCAAGAAGCCAAAAAAAACGCGCCCCAAACGTTCTGTGTATTGGCTGATATGCTTAGAAAATGCACAAGTCATACTGCACAAACGCCCACCATCCGGTATTTGGGGCGGCCTCTGGTGCTTCCCTGAAATGGAACAGTCAGTTGAAGAACCTATACATGAACAAAAACTAGACAGTTTTATCCATAAATTCAGCCATTACGACCTAGAAGTGCAGCCATTACTAGTGAAAAAGCTGCCTAACACAGGTATCATGGAGCCCAACGAATTCAACCACTTTGCGCTCGACTTCTTACTAAAGAAAACGCAGCAAAAAACTGCAGAAATTGGACTACCGACCCCAGTCAGTAAAGTCCTAGCCAGTCTTGATTCGCAAAGTCTAAAAACCTAAGTGGAGCAATACATGTCACGTACCATCTTTTGTAAAAAACTACAAAAAGACGCCGAAGGAATTGGTTTTAAACCTTTCCCTGGTGAACTAGGCGAACGTATTTATGACAATATTTCACAAGAAGCATGGCAAATGTGGTTAGAACATCAAACCATGCTGATTAACGAAAAACGCCTGAGCCTAATGGACGAAGATACCCAAAAATACCTAGCCGACCAAATGGATAAGTTCCTGTTCGGAGGCGACTACGACAAAGCCGATGGTTACGTCCCAGAAGGCAAATAATAAATTTCAAATTTGGACTTGACTTAAATCCACAGAATCGGTTTAATACGCGTCCTCGGCCTGGTAGCTCAGTTGGTAGAGCGGAGGATTGAAAATCCTTGTGTCGGCAGTTCAATTCTGCCCCGGGCCACCATATTAAGAAAGCCTGACTAGAAATAGTCGGGCTTTTTTGTGATTGTAGTAAAATCGGCACGAATTGAACCACGTTCAATATGGCTAACGAGTCTTCCCTGCAATCTGCCTCTTTTTTGTAATCCTTCAGTATTCGCGCTACATTAGTATTGATGGCTTTGGCTAAGTTAGGGCCTAGCTGAGTAGAGGGATTTTCTATGCAGCATATTGTCAGAACATTCTTTTATATCGCGCTGTTGGTTTTTGCGTGGCCAGCTATCAGTGCTACTGAAAACGAAGAAATATCAACTCCACAAGCAAAACTCCTTAAGCTTGATGGTTCTGTTAATCCCGGCACAGCACATTATCTAGTTTCAAATGTCCAATCTGCTTCTGAAGAGAACTATGATCTGATCATTATTCAGATGAATACACCGGGCGGTTTGGATTTAGCCATGCGCGATATTATTCGTGAAATTTTATCGTCTGACATTCCTGTCGCTACTTATGTTTATCCTCCCGGCTCTCGAGCAGCTAGCGCAGGGACTTATATTTTATATGCCAGCCATGTTTCATCCATGGCACCCGCCACAAACCTTGGTGCCGCTACCCCTGTTTCAATTGGTGGCATGCCTGATCCGCCCTCCTCTGATAAAAAAGACGATAAGGCAAAAGGCGCTGATAACGAGCAATCTCAACCTACAAGCAGCAATAAAAATGCCATGCATAAAAAGATCATTAACGATGCAGAGGCATATTTACGTGGTCTAGCGGCCTACCACGGCCGTAATATCGATTGGGTCAAGAACGCTGTACGCGAAGGAGAAAGCTTAACCTCGAAAGAAGCGTTTGAGATTGGCGTGATTGATGTAATCGCCGACAGCCCTCGTCAACTATTACAGCAAATTGACCAACGCTCCGTGCGTCTACCTTCAGGCCAAGCTCAACTTGATACCAGTGATATGAGTATTGTCAGCGTTGAACCTACGTGGCAGATGCAACTTTTGAGTATTATCACTGACCCGAACATTGCTTATATTCTTCTCTTAATTGGAGTGTATGGCCTTATTTTCGAAGGCTATAATCCAGGTACATTTGTGCCCGGCGTGATTGGTGCTATCTGTTTGTTACTGGCTTTTTACGCGTTACAAATTCTACCGATTAACTATGTTGCTGCTGGCTTGCTCGTTCTAGGTATTGCGTTACTGGTGGTTGAGGCTTTTGCTCCGAGCTTCGGAATTTTAGGTGTCGGCGGGATTATTGCGTTTCTGTTCGGGTCATTCATGTTGTTTAACGAACCTGATACGGGCATTGCCGTCGCTACCCCTATACTGCTTAGCGTCACCGTAATTACGGTCATCTTGTTAAGTTTTGTGCTCAGTCTCGCAATTCGCTCGAAACAGCAAGCGGTAGTCAGCGGGCGAGAAGAGTTACTGAGTGAGGTGGGTGTCGTCAAACAAGACTTTAACGGCGAAGGTTGGGTTCATATCTGTGGCGAAAGCTGGAAAGCGCATTGTGAACAACCGTTAACAGCTGGTCAGCAGGTTAAAGTTATTGCCGTCAACGATCTTGAGTTGACGGTTGTGCCACTGACAGACGACAGCGCCTAATACGATTTTATTTACTAATTATAGAAGGATTTATTATGAACATTTTCTACCCAATCATCCTAGCCGTAGTCGTTTTACTACTGGCTAGCATGTTTAAGATTCTTCGCGAATATGAGCGCGGTGTTATTTTTATGCTCGGCCGCTTTTGGAAAGTCAAAGGCCCTGGCCTCATCATCCTGATCCCTTTCGTACAACAAATTGTACGCGTTGATCTCAGAACCGTGGTCATGGATGTGCCCACACAGGACGTTATTTCGTTGGATAATGTCTCTGTCGAAGTCAATGCCGTTGTCTACTTTAGGGTTATCGATCCGCAAAAAGCGATTATTAATGTTGAGCATTATTATGATGCCACCAGTCAGCTCGCCCAAACCACTCTGCGCTCCGTGCTCGGCCAGCATGAGTTGGACGAAATGCTCGCTTCTCGTGAGCAGCTGAATACCGATATCCAATCTATTTTGGACAGCCAAACTGACGCATGGGGTATCAAGGTTGCCAACGTAGAAATCAAGCATGTGGATTTAAACGAAAGTATGATTCGGGCCATTGCGCAACAAGCCGAAGCAGAGCGGGCTCGTCGGGCCAAAGTTATTCATGCTCGTGGTGAAATGGAGGCTTCTCAGAAGCTACTCGAGGCAGCAAAAGTATTATCTCAACAAGAAGAAGCTATTCAGTTGCGATACTTACAAACCTTATCGAGTTTAGCAGGCGAAAATAGCAACACCATCGTTTTCCCATTACCGATAGATTTCATGAAGAATTTTATGAAGAAGTAACTCAGCGAGGTCTGGTTTGTGCCAGACCTTATTAACTCTCGTTTAAACTTTCGCCAAATCTACCACGCTTAAAGTCATCAAAGGCTTGCATGATTTCTTCCTCACTATTCATGACAAATGGCCCCGCACCCACCACCGGCTCATTCAGTGGCTCCCCGCTTAAAACCAATAATGTGCTGGGTGCGTCCGCCTCAATGATTAGATCAGAATTGTCGGCATCGAAAATCACTGTGTCGTTGAGCTGAAGCCCTTGTTGGTTGATGCTGACAACGCCCTTCAAAACCACCACAATCGCATTCCAGCCAGCTGGAATAGACAGTGCTTGTTGACTATTAGGTCGCATGGTTAAGTCCCAAACGTTTAATGGTGAATAGGTTTTGGCAGGACCTTTTACTCCATTATATTCACCCGCAATCAGTCGCAGCTCGCCAGCTTCCAGTCCAAAAGTTGGGATTTCATCAGCCTTAATGGCTTGATAACCGGGTTCAACCATCTTGTGTTCTTTTGGTAAATTCACCCACAACTGCGCCATTTCCATCACCCCACCGCGTTCGGTAAAGTCTTGTGAATGGAATTCGTCATGCAAAATACCGCCTCCAGCGGTCATCCATTGCACATCACCGGGGAAGATAGTGCCGCCTTTGCCGGTTGAGTCACGGTGTGACACCTCTCCTTGGTACACAATCGTCACCGTTTCAAAACCCCGATGTGGGTGTTCACCAACACCTCGTGGCGTACTGCTCGGCTCAAAATTCGCTGGCCCTGCATGATCCAACAATAAGAATGGGCTGATTTGTTGACCTTTCGAATGATAAGAAAATAGTGAGCGCACCGGGAATCCATCACCGACCCAATGGCCTTGAGGTGCTTTATAAATACCTTGTATCTTTTTCTGCGTCATAGCATCTATCCTCGAGCATTTCACTCAGTGATTGGACTCTTTTATAGGGGCGTCATAAAGCTAAATATTGATGCGGGTCTCACTTTTTTCAACTTTTCGCCAATCTTTAATGAGAATCGTTTGCATTTGAGAAATATTATCGGTATGATTCACTTCAAGGTCAGGGCACAAAGTCTCCAGCATTTTGCCCTGCAACGTAATTCGCTGTGATAGCTTAAGTAGTGTTTGTCGGATAGCCCCGCACCTCTACATACTACAAAAGGGCTGACACAGCGAAACCAGATTCCAACAATAATAAAACTGCTATCATAGGTCTCTTCACGCTATACCGCTCTTTTGGGCGGTTTTTTTTGCCCGTTATTTATTGTCTATATGCGTGGCCATGTATTAGGTGTTTAGAATTTTTTAACACGTATGTTTAACCAATATGAAAAGTCTTCTTTTGCGACATGGCAAAAGCTTTTTTCTCGTCGTAGTAAGCGGCTTCATTAATAAAACTCATATAACAATCTTCGCCCTCGTAAAGTACTTCTTCGCCGTTAAAAAGACTAAATATTGGCTGACCTGACCGTAATTTTGTGAAATCTTGATCTTGGATACTGTGGTGAATCATTCCAGAAATATCACCGTTAATATCAGTAGGCAAAAACATAACGTCGAAATACTGATAAACATCTATCGACTCAGATGGTTGAGGCAATTGATGCTGGTTATATTCGTTTAGAAACTTAAAGATAAGTTGCGTAGTTTCTTCCGTTTTATCAAACACATCCTGTCGTAACTGGCCTTGCGCCGTAGCACCAATTTCGACCAGCACATGCTGTGGAGCCACAGACATCAAAAAATGATGATCCAGCATTTTCTCTAACGTAATCGAGACGTTATCCATTCGTTGCTGTACATAATCAGCCAACATCAAATGGAAGCTATCGGTTTTAGTAAGCACCAGATTAACGCCCATAGGCGCAGTCGACGTATGGAGATCGATAATCATGTCTGTTCGGCTGCTTCCCTTAGGCCCAAGCTTTTGATTAATCTGCTTGGCCAGTTCATTCTCATGCCCAAACAAAGAGTTATCGTCCAGATCGGCCTGCTTAAAGCTGCGGTTTAAATCTCGATCGATGTATCGTCTATTAGCTCGCTGGGCTTCAGGATTAGCGGTGAATAATTCCACCTCAAAACTATGCTTTCCCAAAAGTTTTGGAAACTGACGATACTTATTGAGCAAGTAAATACCTGTCAATTCATTACCATGGGTACCGCCGACTAAAGCCACTTGCTTAATCGATTCATTCGACATGCTGATACTCCAACTCTATTCCTAACATCATTTCCTAGGGTGAGATTGACGCCACTCCCAAGGGTTCTGTCGCTGCGCTTCCGGCAAAGCCCATAAGCCAATAGCAGACTCTTTGGCCTCTTGCTGTAGCGCTCTCATGCGCTTACTCTTGCTATATTTCCAGACCCAAGCCGCGCCCGACTCAACCATCTTATCATTAATACTTTCGCCATTGACTTCTATAACCGCTAGACGACGACCATAACGGTCTCTTTTCGAGCCGCGCAGAGCCAATGACTCTCCCTTTAAAAACCGTTCCAGTCTTGCCTTAGAGTCTTCGGCATAAGGCTGATGTTTTTCAGGGGCATCAATATCAAGTAGTCTGACCGTAAATTGTTTACCTTTATCACAACACAAAACGGCGCTATCGCCATCTTGAACGTACACTAGTTGGTAGCCCGCCTCTCCAGCTTGACTGCATGAAGTTGTCGCAATAAGCAAACAAAAGACCAGTACCAAACGCCACATGGAGTTATTCATCATCTTTCTCTATGATTTTTGTGGCTGTCGCCTCGACTTCCAAGGGCTCTGTTTTAATTTTTGGTTTTGGCAACGTAGCAATGGACGATATCAACAGACCTGTAATCAAAGAAATTCCCACAATAATCATGTTAAAGGCTGACTCCAGACCACCGATGATATTATGGTCTAGAATCTCGGTCAGACTTCTAAAGCCAACGCTTCCAGGAACCAGGATAATAAATCCGGGCATCATCACTGCAGCAGTGGGTACCTGTTTTATACGGTAGGCTAGGTTTGCAAACACACCAACGGTTAACGCCCCAAAGAAAGCACCGGTCGCAGCGCCTAACTCGGCTCCAGCCCAACGCGACACAAAGAATGATGAGGCTGTAGTAATAACAATCCACGGAAGGTGTCTGCTACGAACTTGGAATAACATCATCAATGACCATGAGCTGACTAAGATCGCAATCCAGACAGTCCATCGTGGCAGCTGGTGGTCAATCATGGTTGTGATTGAAGCCTCTCCAAAAAACAAAGCTGCTAATTGTGCACCAATCGCCACACCAAAAATCATCTGAATAAAAATTACCACCGACCCTAACAGCCGTGCGGTACCCGATACCAAATTCTGGGTTGCTAACTCGGCCATAGCGATGGTTAGCATCATGCCTGGAACCAGCACTATAATTCCTGACACTACAGGAATATAGGTCGAACTCAGTCCGATCCAATAGTTGAAGGCGAAAGATATGAGTGTTGCTAAAAATGCAGACAAAGCTGGCATCAAGTTCGACACTGTTTCCGAGCGTAGGCCACCCACATTAACAAACACGCCAACCACTAACCCGGTAACTGACGCTGTAATAATCTCAGGGATGCCACCACCGAAAATTCGGCAAATGGCTGTCGATACCAGCATAAAGCAAAGAATCATCCAAGACTTACTATGTAGTGGCGCTGAATTGGTAATTTCCGTTAGCTCTTTTGCGCCTTGCTCGGTTGTGATTTCATCATTAATCACCGCATAAGCCACATCAATCGTGCGACTTAGCTTGTCCACATTCACTTCACCCGAATTCGAACGAATGACATAAGTTCGGGGTTTGTCTTCATCTTGGATGAAGGTCATGGTAATACTGGTGGGAACCACTGTAGCCTGTAAACCATAACCCAGCTGGTCTGCCACATTAGTCATCAAACGCTCCAGTTCATAACTAGGCACTCCATACGTATGCAGCGCTTTGATCAAACGCAACATAAATCCCACCGGTTCGTGGCGGTCAGGATAGTTCGGCACATTGTCCAATCGACGCTCGGCTATCGAAATCGGCAAATCGTCGGCCATAGCAACTTTTTCCTTATGAATTAATCATTTATAGTTATTTTCAATAATACGAGAGAAACTCTGTTACAAATATCTACAGCGTATAGATTGCATCTTACTTTTTAATAGAATAGCATTGCAAACTTGAAGTATTTTGCCTGTTTGGGCAATGACTTCTTAAACATCCATTATGGACTTTGCATTAACTCTTTAATAAAGAGCTGCGTGAATACACTATGAATAAAATGTTACGCCACATAATTATGGTAGCTGCCTTGCTAAGCATGGCTTTGCTTAGCGTGTCGCATGCATTTTCACCGATTCACCAGGATGCAACCGATCTTCCCGAGTGTACCTTCTGTTTACATCATGCTGGCAATCAACTGCATACAGCTCCTAATCAGATAACGGTTCCACAACCACTCGAGATTAGCGCAGAAATGATCACCCTCAATAGCAGCACGGTCTTTGTGCGCAGCATCCGTCCTTTCTATGGACGCGCCCCGCCTCAAATAGCATAACGATTCATTCACTTTAAAAACTTACTTTTACGTTATTGGTCCCTCGCTGAACCGAGAGAAGTTGTCTCTACGGTAAGTTCGTGGGCTCAAGCTTATGCTAGAAATTTTGAGGAAATACCACAATGAAACTTAGAACACTAAGTCTATTAATTACGGGAATCTTGGCTTCCCAGAGCGCATTAGCGGCTGAAAAGAACCTTTCAGGCGTCATTACTGGTGACGACAACCAACCACTTGAAGGTGTCGAAGTACACCTTCGCGCACAGAATTTATCTACGACTACGGATGCTAGCGGTAATTTTACTTTCGAAAACCTTGAAGAAGGACGCTATGTTCTCGACATCAAAGGCGGTACCGAAGGCCACATCAACCGTTCCGTACGTCATGATGGCACCAAAAAGTCGATTAACCTAACCCCGGAAAACGCAGAAGTTTTAGTGATCACGGGTAATCCTCTTGAACATTCCAGTTTAGAAATGGCCTCACCTGCCGTCATTATCAGTGGTGATGATTTGGTTAAAAATCGTGGCGCCAATATTGGTGAAACACTGGCCCAAACTCCCGGTATCAACCTTTCCAGTTTTGGTGCTGGCGCTGGCCGTCCTGTGATACGTGGTCAGCAAGGCAATCGCGTTACGGTGCTCAGCAATAACAGCTCCACTCAAGATGCATCAAACTCCAGTCCTGATCACTGGATTGCCGCCGAGCCGCTTTTGGCTGAACGTGTTGAAGTCTTAAAAGGCCCTGCAACATTACTTTACGGTGGCGGCGCAGTTGGCGGTGCGGTCAATGTGGTCGATAACCGCATACCTCAGCACTTAACCGATGGTATTGAAGGTGGTTTTGAAGCTAGAGTTGCTGACTCAACAACGGGCGAACGCAGTACTGTTGGTACCGTTACCGCTTCAGCAGGTAATTTCGCCTTCAATATTGATGGCTTTAAGTCTGAAACCGATGACTATGAAATCCCTGCTTACGCTGAATCTTCTTTCTTACGAGCACAAGAAGAACATGAGCACGAAGGTGAGACCGAGGAAGAACATGCTGAGCATGAGGAAGAGTACGGTGGCATCTTAAATAACACCCGCACCGATACTAAGGGTGGTAGTTTCGGCGTTTCTTACATTGGCGACCGTGGCTTTATTGGCATGTCTTATACCGAGTTCGAGCGTGCTTACGGCTTACCAGGGCATGCTCACGGGCACGAAGAAGAACATGATCATGAGGAGCACGAAGAACATGAGGAACATGAAGAGCACGATGAAAATGTTTTCCTCGATCTAGAGCAAAAGCGCTACAACCTTAAAGGTCAGTTAAGCGAGCCGTTTGCAGGCTTTCAAAACCTGAAGTTTAACTATTCAAAAACTGACTACGAGCACCAAGAAATCGAAGGTGATGAGGTCAGCACACGCTTCACCAACGATGCACAAGAGCTTCGCATTGAAGCGGTCCATAATTCATGGAACGGTTGGCAAGGCGCGTTCGGCCTGCAGCTCAGCGATAGCGACTTTTCGGCAGTAGGCGCTGAGACCTTTATTCCTGCTTCTAACACTAAAAACTACGGTATTTTCTGGTTAGAAGAAATGGACCAAGGTGACTGGCACACAGAGCTTGGGTTACGTCTTGATCAACAAAAGATTGATGTATCCAGCACCGCTAATTTCACAGGCGCTCAACGAGACGACAAAGCTTATAGCTTTGCCGCTGGTACTGTGTGGCACATGAATGATAAATGGTCATTACCGATCAACTTAGCATTCGCTCAACGCTTACCCTCGGTTGAAGAACTTTATTCCAATGCTGGTCGTGTAGAAGACCCTGACAGCGAAAACAGCTATGTCCCTCATTTAGCGACCCTTAGTATTGAAGTGGGCGACGAGAATCTGGACAAAGAAACCGCTAAAAACATCGATATCGGTTTACGCTATCACACAGACGAAGTACACGCGTCCGTATCGCTATTCCACAACCAAGTATCAGACTACATCTATCTCGCTCACCATGAGCACGAAGAAGAGCATGATGCTGGCGGCGGTCATGATGAACATGAAGAACATGACGAGTTTCCAATCTTTGAATTCACTCAAGGTGACGCAACCTTCACTGGCTTGGAAGCGGAGATCGACTGGACCTTTGGTTATGAAGGCGACTCTTATTGGAAAGCAGGATTGTTTAGTGACTATACCCGAGCGACTTTGGACAGCGGTGGCTACTTACCTCGAACACCTGCCAAGCGACTTGGCGGTAATATCGGCTTTGTCCAAGGTGACTTAAGTGCTGACTTTTCGGTGATTAAAGCCTACGACCAAAACCAAGTCGCTGACGAAGAACTTCCTACAGAAGGTTACACCCTAGTGAATATGAGTGTTGGCTATAACGTTTATCTTGATAATGCAGACCTTTTGTTATTCGTAAAAGGTGACAACATGGGCAACGAAGAAATCCGTGACCATGCTTCCTTCTTAAAGGATCGCACGACACGTGCGGGGAGAACTTTTTCTGCAGGATTCCGTTTAACGTTCTAACCTAAAGTTAGTTGTAAATTTTCTTACTGTTACCCCTAGGTTGGCTTAGTTGTTCCTTCTCGCTAGGCCGACCTCCTTGGGAGTTTTCTAAAGTAACCCCTTGAAATTATAAGCAATACCCCCATATCTACAGCGTCCAATTCAGTTTCCTTTATTTTGTCATACACCAGTTCCGTGTCCGCTGAATGATCATAAAGTGCCACTCAGGTTAAGGAGATTACCATCGAAAAGTTTATTAAAGACGCGCTCATTCTTTGGGCTACCATCGATCCGATTGGTACTTTAGCCATTTTCGCGTCACTTACCGCGACTTTAACCCCTAAACAGCGCTTTAAGACTGCAGTTAAGGCGATTATTTATTCGGCGATCATATTGATTGGCGCGGTAGTCATTGGACAGATTCTGCTTTCCGCCATGGGCATTAGCCTAGTTTCTTTGCAGGTTGCTGGCGGCATGATTCTTTTTATATTTTCTCTTCAAATGATCTTTGGTGATGCACTAGCTTTTAGTTCGAGTGGCGAAAAGGAGCAAGGACACGATATTGCAGTTTTCCCCTTGGCCGTGCCGTCAATTGCAACCCCCGGCGCTATCATGGCAGCAATTCTGCTCACCGATAATCATGTGTACGATATCCAAACCCAAGTCGGAACCAGTTTGATCATGTTAGGCGTGTTAGCCGTTGCTTTTCTCTTTATGCTAGCAGCAAGCCCCATTCTAAAAGTCATTGGACAAAATGGTGCGGCTATCCTTATTCGAGTCATGGGACTCATTCTCGCAGCCATGTCACTAGAATTTATTTTAGAAGCTTTCCATATCTTTGAGTGGCTTGAAACTGTTGAGTCATCCACGCGCTAGCTTTAAGCAGTGAAAGAGGCCAATCGAACCCTGCTCTACTTCTACTCGGTTCGCCTCAATAACTTCAGCACCTCTTCTCCCGACTTTCTGCTATATTAGCAGTGGATGTTTTTTATACAAACAATGGAGGGGATTATGGGGATCCGTTATTTAAAAATTATATTAGTGTTGTTTCTATCACTGCTTTGCCTTATTTATGGGCTACAAAACCTTGCCAACTTAGAAGCATGCTTCCAGTCAGTATCGTACGTTTTAGGCATGTCAGAGCATACTTATTATGCCAACTCTTGGTTTCCAGCTATTACCAATAGTGGCTTAGTTTGGGTCTGTGTATTCATCATTATTGCACTTGAGCTAACCGCAGGAGTCTTACTATTCCTAGGTACGCTAGCACTATTTAAGGCACGTCGTTCAGACTCAGCATCGTTTAACCAAGCAAAATCGCTGTCCTTACTGGGTGCAGGAATTGGCATCATTGTCTGGTTCGGATTTTTTGGTGTGCTTGGCGGCGCTTGGTTTCAGTTGTGGCAAACGTCTGTAGGCGCTCAGTCGTTAGGCGGCGCATTCCAGTATTTTGCAAGCTGCGTTTTTATATGGGTCATCGTTAGAGCTGATGATTAACCCCTGACTACTAACCATGGCATGAGCTTCCACGCCATGGTTAGTTCATATTAATTGGATACGATACGGCGTCTATTCGAATTCTTTATCACGCCAATGGTATAAACCACCAAACCTGCCCAAATAAAGCCGAAGGTCATCAATAAATCGAGATTAAAGGGCTCTTTAAACACAAAAACGGCCAAAATAAAGGTCAGACTTGGCGCGAGGTATTGTAAAAACCCAATGGTATTTAAAGGCAAAATTCGCGCGCCAGCAGAGAACAACGCCAATGGCACTGTTGTGATAATACCGCCCGCTACCAGCAACCAATCTATGGTTGGTGATAAGTTTAAGAAACTACCAGTCCCCGTATGCCATAAGTAGTAGATATAGCCTACCGTAATCGGGAGCACCATCAAGGTTTCAACCAATAAGCCTTGTAACGGCCCAATGTTAACCTGCTTTCTAAGCAATCCATAGAAGCCGAAAGAAAACGCTAAGAATAGAGAGACCCACGGTAAACCTCCGAGCACAACCACGCGATAGGCCACGCCAGCAATCGCCAAGCCTAGCGCCCACTTACTCCAAATCGAAAGCTTCTCCTTGAGGAAGAAAATTCCCAGCGCTACACTAATTAGCGGATTAATAAAGTAACCCAAGCTGGTTTCAAGTACCCGATCATGTGTCACCGCCCATGTAAAGACCAGCCAGTTACCCGAAATCAACACCGCCGTTATCGCCAGTATCCCCATGGTTTTCTTATCTTTAAGCACACCCTTAGGAAATGGGCGCCTGATGATAAACATGATTAGCAATACCACCGGCACAGACCAAGCCACTCGGTGCGCTAGGATCTCAAGAGCCGATACCTGTTGCACCGCTTTGAAATATATCGGTGCCAAGCCCCAAATCACAAAAGCACCGAGACCACATAAATAACCGGCTTTGTTATTTTTCTGCTCTTGATCGCTATTTTGTGACAAATGAGCTGATTGCTGATTTGTTGTGTTTTCAGCTGTCATGACGATAACCTATTGAAAAATATAGAGTGTGAACGAGCTAACCAACCATAAACGTACCCGTTGCCACAGCAATCTGGGTTTTGTTCTCGTTAATTAGTTCGGTACGCACCACCGCGACTTTTTTGCCTGCCCGAAGTAACTCGGCTTTCGCATAAAACGTCTTTCCCCGCCCAGGGCGGAGGAAATCCACGCGTAAGTCGATAGTGCTTAATTTTGCAATTTTCTTTTTTAATTCATCCAGATGTGTGGCTGGATTAGTGTGCAAAATCCCCACAGCAGCCATGGTTCCGCCGACCATATCCATCGCTGAGGAAATAACGCCACCGTGTAAAATACCTTGAATATAATTACCCACAAGCTCGGGCTTCATGTCAAAAGTGATCACGCACTCTTCTTCGCTAACCGTTTGATATTTAAGGCCAATATGTCGATTGAAAGGAATGTTGTTTACGAGTGCTTCGCCGAGCATATGCAAAGCATCTTGCTGTAGAGAACCCATGCTACGTCTCCGAGTTGACCAAAGAGATGGTCCATCACCTAGAACTTAGAGCCATTGTGCCTGATTTGCCTAAAAAAAAGTATGCCTTAAAGTGAATATTCGGAATAACTTTGGGTTATTTTGCATCGCCTATTTGATCACGCCTAGATTACGGTTATAATTTGCGCACTGAATTTTCGCCCTCGGGTGTTTGGGCAAGTTTACTCTGATGGTGTAAGCTTAGAGCCGATGATCTGTATTGATAGAGAGAGACCATGATTAAAGTTAAATCCTTGTTCGTATTAGCTGTGAGCTTCACAGCAGCAGTATTTGCCGGCGCAGCGGCAGCGACACACTTGAGTGACTCAAACGTTAAAGATCGTTTAGAGCCAGTTCATAAAGTTTATGTTGAGGGCGATGAGGTACCACAAGTATCCAATACAGTTCCAACAACAGCATCTTCAGGTCCTCGTGAACCAGCAGATATCTACAACACCTACTGTACAGCATGTCACGCTTCTGGCGTTGCTGGCGCTCCAATTATGGGCGACGTAGCGGTTTGGGACGAGCGCATGTCTAAAGGCATCGAAACAGTTTATAACAATGCGATCAACGGTATCAACGCAATGCCTGCAAAAGGTACTTGTGCCGACTGTTCAGACGACGAAATCAAAGCTGTTGTTGACTACATGCTAGAAGAAAGCAAGTAATCATTATTAAAGGCCGATCGATTGATCGGCTTTTTTGTGCCTGAAATTTACGATTTATGCAGTGCATTAAGCCGGAACAGCCGCACTTACTCGAAGTCATGGAGTGGGTTCGAAATCCTAAAGTATTCGATATTTGGGCTGGGCCGGGCGTACGCTTTCCTTTTACTGCCGAAACCTTTATTCACGACTTAAAACTCGATGAACTGCACAGCCGAGTATTGATCGACAATGGACAAGTCGTCGCTTTTGGCCAAACCTACCAACGACTTGGTTACACACACCTTGGAAGGCTAGTGGTTAAGCCCGACCTCCAAGGCAAAGGCGTCGGCACTGAACTTATCAGACAACTCATGGCAATTGGCGATCAAGAGTTCAACAGTAAAGGCTATTCACTGTTTGTGTTAAAGGCCAATACCCGCGCCAAAAAGCTTTACCTTAAACTTGGTTTTAAGGTTCAAGAGTACCCAGAAATCATGCCTTTGGCTGATTGCCTCTATATGGTAAACGATCATGAGCCCGCAGCTTAAAATCTCTCTAATAATAGTTTTGATATCCATCCTCGTGGGCTGTAGCCAAGAGCCGCCTAAGAATGATGGTGAAAGTATTTACTACCGCTCCTGTTTTAGTTGCCATGAACGTGGCCATGGTGGCGCACCACTGCGTGGAAATTTGGAACAGTGGCAAGCGCGCATTGATAAAGGCGAAGATGCTTTGATGAAAAGCATGTTAGAAGGTTATAAAACCATGCCACCGAAAGGCGGCTGTTTCGACTGCACCGAAGCAGAACTTCAAAAAGCGTTGGATTTTATGTTGCAGCCGAGGAGCCAGTAATAGCTCGGATAAGCGCTCTAATATCTTGTCGACCAACATACGCACGCCAAACTGCTGTCAGCAAAATTACGCTGGCAATCACTAACATCATCCACTCACTGTGCATGACGTGTGTCGCCACAGCGCCGACCATCACACCGCTTAAACCCAAGCCCGCGACCGAAACCAAACGCGGAACCAATAAAGCAACAGCACCCGCAACTTCAACAGCACCCGTAAAATACATAAACCACACCGGATAGCCCCAACGCTCAAACGCATCAACCTCAAACTCTAGGCCCAATAATTTTGCGCTGCCTGACAATAAGAAGATAAGCGCCAATAACCCTGTAACAATCTTGATTTTCATTCTACTTCTCCATTAACCACTTGGATTATAGACTATGTATTATTGAAAACATTACACGCCGTCTCTTAATCAAGCTATCTTGATGCTATTATGCTTTCAAGCATAAGGAAAGGATGCTGCGATTGTCATAAAAAATATCATCCCGAACCAGACATAGAAATAACCATAAAAAAACCGGGGCGAACCCCGGCTTTAGTTTACGCATCACTATTTATTTAGTTACTCGTAAAAGTATAGTTTGCTTCAAAAGTTTGCCCTGTTTCAGCAATTTCAAAACTAAAGGTTAAGTTCGTTTCTACTCCTGCTGTAAGCGGTGACATTAATGCAAACTCTACGGCCTGGCCTTCTAGCAAAACGAAGCCATCAGAGATTACTGTGAAGTAAGGTGATACATTACCTGAATCATCCGTTACTTGAATATTTGTAATCGTATAATTCTGACCTTCCGCCACAATACTAAAGGTATCTAACGTAAAGTCAGTAGAGCCGCTTGCCGAAGCGTCAACTGTCGCGCTTGACGAATAAGGCATAGCGACCTGATTAAAGGTTGCGTTTGCGTCTGCGCCAAACTGCTTACTCAGGGTTACTTGTGGTTGAATCACTTCAACATACACAAGATCTTCGATACTTGCTTCCGTACCGTCATCCACCACCAACGCAATCACATAACTGCCTTCGACATCAGCAGTGAAGACTGGAGTGGCTACCGTAGCATCAACAAATGTAGCTGAGCTAGCGCTTGGTTTTGATACAAATGTCCATTGATACGTTAATACATCAGCATCCGCATCAAAGCTACCTGTACCATCCAGCGTGACAGATGTTCCTGCCGTAACTCGTGCGTCTAAACCAGCATTTGCAATCGGTTTAGCGTTTGCTGTCGCGGCAACTACAGTCACAGTGTCGGCTTCTGATTTGATTGATCCATCGTTCACGATTAACTGAATCGTATAAGATCCTTCCACATCAGCAGTAAAGCTCGGATCAACTGTTGTCGAGCTGTTCAATGATGCTGCGCTACTCGCTGGAGCAGAAATAATTGCCCACTCATAGGCGATAGCATCACCATCGGCATCAACACTCGCCGAGCCATCTAAGGTAACAGTTGCACCCGTCTTAACGCTTTGCTCTAAGCCCGCATGCGCAATCGGTGCTGTGTTTGCTTCTAAAGCAACAACCGTTACAGCATCAGCACTACTATTTACTGAACCATCGTCAACAATTAACTCAGCTTCATAAGTACCTTCGACATCGGCAACAAATGTTGGCGTGGCTAAACTGACATTATTTAATGCAGCCATACTACCCGCCGGAGTAGATGTTAACGCCCACTGGTAATTTACTAAATCACCATCAGCATCCGAACTCGCTGTACCATCTAATGTCACCACTGTGCCTGCTTTAACGTGCAGATCATCACCTGCATCTGCCACAGGCTCAGAGTTTGCTGAAGCAGCGACTACTGTTACAGCATCGGCGCTACCGCTAACCGTACCATCGCTGACCACAAGTTCAGCCGTATAAGTACCGTCAACATCCGCGTCAAATGTCGGACGTGTTGCAGTGCTATCACTCAATACAGCCACACTCGCAGAAGGCTTAGCAGTTAAAGTCCATTGATACGTGATTTCATCACCATCAATATCCGTACTTGCAGAACCATCCAACATCACTGTGGAATTGGTTTTAACACTCTGATCTTTACCTGCATTCGATACCGGCGCTGTATTCACCGTTGCTGCGATAATGGTTACAGAATCAACATCACTGTCCACCGTGCCGTCATTCACTACTAAATCAGCGGTGTAAGTACCATCAACATCTGCAATAAACGTTGGACTTTCTACATCGGCATCGCTTAGAACAGCGGCGCTACCCGAAGGTTTAGACGTGATTTCCCACTGATAAGTTAATGTATCGCCATCAGCATCAACGCTCGCTGAACCATCGAGCATGACTGTTGCGCCCGTATTCACATCCTGATCTGAGCCAGCGTTTGCTTCCGGCGCTTGATTCGCACTTGCGGCCACGACCGTTACACTATCGACATCACTCGATAGAACACCGTCACTAACGACCAATTCCGCAGTATAAGAACCTTCTACGTCTGCTGTGAAGGTTGGCTCTGCGCTGGTTGCAGCGGCTAACACTGCCGTACTACCCGCAGGCGCTGAAGAGAGAGTCCATTGATAGGTCAATGTATCACCATCAGGATCTGAACTTGCCGCACCATTTAATGTAACTTCGGCGCCGACCGCTACATCCTGATCATCGCCAGCTTCCGCTACTGGCTTTTGGTTTTCGGAATCTGAATTATCGTCATTCGAGTCAGAATCACTACAAGCTGACATGACGAACACTAAAGAGCTTATCGCTAATAGTCGTTTCATGAGATTAAACATAAGTTACTCCTCGTTCTCGTTCCACCAGAAAACAGCATCGTTCGCTGGTTTACAGGGTTCCGCATAAGTTCTACGTGAGTCCCCGTAATGGAAAGATTTCGTCGTAACCAAAGCGATTGTCTATCCTGACAATAAAGGCCTTGATTGAAACCTCAGTTCAAAGCTTTTAATTGTTTTGAGACTTAAACATTTTACTAGATGAGATTAAGATGTGTTTAAAGAACTGTAAAATCAATAAGTTATAAGTCCCCCTCCGCTATATCCACTCGCATGCGTAGGCTATAGCTGGTTAGACCTCCATAGTGTTTTTTTGATTTAGAACGACACCAATGCGCCCTTGCATTGCTGCTCAGACCCGTTGCTCCGCAGTTTGCGAAATGCATCACACTTGTTTATATTACGTACAGATAGCTGAAAGAAACAACACTAATAAAGAAACGATAAAACTAGAAATAAAAAGGATTCAGGATGAAAAAATTAGGACTATTGTTACTACTAACCTTACCTTTTGCACAAAACAGTTACACTTGTGGTTCAGAGAATACATAAATGCACTCTGACCCCATTTATTTAACCAATGAAATCCTCCCAAATCTTTAGAACTCTTAGAGGCATAATGAGACGCTTAACTATATTACTCTCGGCAATATTATTATCTGGTTGTATTACAACAAAACAAAAATACATCCAAATGGTTTCAGATCCAAAGTTTGCTATTCTCCTAGTTAAGGGGGATAACCAAAAGGCTGCTCTCTCCGCTACAGTCGAGATTAAAAATATAAAAACTGGGCAAAAAACCCACCTCAACGATATGATTCGCCACGGAAATAGAGGAAAGCCTGTCGTATTCAAACTAGAACCCGGCGTATATAAACTATCGAGGTACCTTCTCTACAACAATGTAAAGCCAAGCTTAGACCATCTTAATTACTTCTTTTCTGTTGAAGCAGGTAAAGTTAATTATGTGGGAGACTGGAGCTTTAAAGAACAATGGGGGAGTGGAGCACTAGATGTAGATTTTTCCGTTAAATACAACCCCGAAACGATCAATACTGCCAAGCAGACCTTTGACATCTTATTGACTAAGTGGAAATTGAAAAGTTATTAATTTCAGCTAAATAAATTCGGTCATAGTACATTTATTTTAATGAAAACATTCTTCTTTAGGTTCGGTAGAACCATTATTTATTTATCTTTATGCGTATGCCTTACTGCACTTATTCTCCTTGAGTACACAACTGCCTTTAGTGATAGAAAGAATATTCAAGGTACTGTAGAAGAAGTCATTATACGTAGCAATTATTACTACAATATTATGAATGTAAAATTACAGGATGGTAGGAATGTTTACGTCCCCACACGCTATGACAAAGTTGGTGACACAATTACTCTGAATTGTTTTGAAGGAGGGCTAACAGGAAAGCTTTCTTGTGATTACGTTTTCACTAAGTGAGCAAGCGTAGCCTCGAAGGAATGGAGTGAATTCGAGGTATTACTCCTCGAACACGCTGACGCTGCTCGAGGCTACATTAACTCTTTTTATCCCAGATCTTATTCGCACTCTTGCTAGTCGGTTTCTTTTTACTCAGCTTTTTCTTAGCCGTTTTCCCTTTATTCGCTGACCTGCCTTTATAGCCGTTCTTGCCTCTTTTCGGTTGGCTTCCTTTATCTTGAGAGCCACCTGATTTCTTGCCAGATTGTTTTAACTTGGCTTTGGCAAGCTTCTTTTTGTGAGGCTTCTTTTTCTTTTCGCCTTTTAATTCGGTTTCTGGGACAACATGATGTGGTTCAAAGTCGTCAATAATGATCCGTTCGAGTTGCTTGCGAATTAAGTCTTGAATCGCCCGCAGGTCATCCACTTCATCGGCGCTGACTAAGGAGATAGCACTACCCTTTTCTCCTGCACGGCCAGTCCGACCGATACGGTGAACATAATCTTCAGCGACGTTTGGTAAGTCATAATTTACCACCACAGGCATCTGATCGATATCCAGCCCTCGTGCTGCGACATCAGTGGCGACCAAGGCTTGTACCTTGCCTGACTTAAACTCTGCTAGCGCACGATTACGTGCGTTTTGGCTTTTTCCGCCATGAATCGAGCTTGCTTTTATGCCACGCTTTTCTAGCGCAAGGCTTAAGCGATTCGCGCCACGGCGTGTTCTCACGAACACCAACAACTGGTGCCAACGATTCTCTTCGATGAGGTAACTCAGCAAAGCCGCTTTCTGCTTTTTATCAACGGGATGAATCCACTGTTTAACCGTTGTCGCGGTGGCATTGGTTCTTTCCGTTTCTATTAATACTGGATTATTTAAAAACTGCTGACTGAGCTTTTTAATCGACTCAGAAAAGGTAGCCGAAAACAAAAGAGTCTGACGCTTTTTCGGGAGCTTGGCTAAAATCCGTTTAATACTCGGTAGGAAGCCCATATCCAACATACGATCGGCTTCATCCAGAACCAAAAACTCTAGGTCTTTGAAGTTAACTGCGTTCTTTTCCATCAGGTCCAATAAACGCCCTGGCGTCGCTACAAGCACGTCAGCGCCTTTACGCAGTTTCAGCATTTGAGGATTGATTTTGACGCCGCCATATACCACTTGCGACTTTAGTGATAAATCGGATGCGTATTTTTGTACGCTTTGATGCACCTGCTCCGCCAACTCTCGCGTCGGCGCCAAAATTAAACAACGCGCCGAATTTGGCGATGGTTTTTTGCCTTCTGACAATTTTTGCAGGATGGGTAGTGAAAACCCTGCGGTTTTGCCCGTCCCCGTCTGCGCTGCCGCCATCACATCTGAGCCACTCAGAATCAAAGGTATAGCTTTTTGTTGGATCGGCGAAGGCGTTTTGTAGCCACTTTTGTTAAGCGAATCGAGAAGGGGTTGGATCAAATTTAGTTCGGAAAAGGTCATCAAAGGCTTTATCAGTGCAATAGACGACTAGTGTAACCGTAATCCACTCAAACTACGAGCAAATAGCCACATCATTACTGCTCTGACACCACCGTTCAAATTTTCTTACAATTTTCGTAACACTTACCTCTTCCACCCTTTGCCCTTTTGGCGTCAAGTCTTTATATTGCTAGGTTCGGACCATTTTAATAAGAATGTGACAATGTATAAATATTCCATGATAAGCGGCCTTTTGGCGGTTTCTTTGGGCTTCGCAGCACAGGCTGAGGAGAAGAAAGAAGACGCCAAGTGGGACGTTAACAACCCTCCCGGTGAAGCGATATTCGCCGAGTTGAATGTGACTGAAGGTACTTGGATGAACCTTGATGTTAGCCCGGATGGCAAAATGATTGCTTTTGACTTATTAGGCGATATCTACACTATGCCGATGTCTGGCGGTAAGGCGACTAACATTACCAACAGCATGGCGTGGGATATGCAGCCTGATTTTTCTCCAGATGGCTCACAAATTGCGTTCACCACTGATCAGGGTGGCGGCGATAACATCTGGGTGATGGATGTTGATGGTAGCGATCAATACCAAGTCACCAAAGAAAACTTCCGCCTGCTAAACAACCCGAAGTGGAGCCCAGACGGCGATTACATTGCGGCGCGCAAACACTTTACTGGCACGCGCTCTCTTGGTGCGGGCGAAATTTGGTTGTATCACAAATCAGGCGGTAGCGGCGTTCAATTAAATAAACGCCCTAACGAGCAGAAAGATTTAGGCGAACCAGCCTTTACACCAGACGGTCAATACGTTTTGTATTCCCGCGACTCTACCCCTGGCGGCTATTTCGAGTACAGCAAAGATTCAACTAAGCAGATCTATAAAGTGTTCGCGATTAATCGCGACACTGGTAAAACCGAAACTTGGATCGATGGCCCGGGTGGCGCAGTACGTCCAGAGCCTTCGCCAGACGGTAAGTACATCGCTTTCGTGCGTCGCATCAGCGGCAAGTCAGCCTTGCTCTTGCAAGATCGTGAAACGGGCGCTGAGTTCCCAATTTACGAAGACTTAGAGCGTGATATGCAAGAAACATGGGCGATTCATGGGGTTTACCCGAACTTCTCATGGACTCCAAACAGCGAAGAAATCGTGTTTTGGGCTAAAGGAAAGCTGCATAAAATCGATATCGAGTCGAAAGAAGTCGCGCAGATTCCTTTTGAAGTCAATGATAAGCGCGAAATGCGTGCCGCAGTGACACAAAAAAATCCTGTGGGCGAAGATCGCTTTAACGCTAAGATGCTACGTTGGTTACAGGTCTCTCCAGAAGGTGATCAAGCGGTATTCCAAAGCTTAGGCAAGATTTACACGGTCGATTTACCGAACGGTAAACCGGAGCGCTTAACCCGCCAAAATGACCATTTCGAACTTTACCCAAGCTACTCTGCTGATGGCGATGACATTATCTACACCACTTGGGACGATAAGAAGCTGGGCACGGTACGTATCGTATCGTCGAGCGGTGGTCGCGGTGAGGTGATTTCTGATAAGCCAGGTCATTACGTTAATCCAAGCTTGAGTCCTGATGGCGAGTTCGCAACTTATCAAGCGATTAGTGGTGGCTATATTACCAGCCCGCTCTATTCGAATGATACGGGGATATTCAGCGTTAACCTTGATGAAGAAGAAGTGACTAAAGTCAGCAACTCTGGTTCAAATCCTTTCTTCGCAGGCGCCAACGATCGTGTTTTCTTCTCAACCACTAAAGCCAACGGCGAAACCTACGAGAGTAAGCTAGTAAGCACTGACTTAAGTGGTAACAATAAGCAGGAGCACTACGCAGGCAACTGGATTTCAGATTTTGCTGTTTCGCCGGATCAAAAATGGTTAGCCTTTACGCAACGCTACCAGGTTTACGTCACACCATTCGTTAAGAGTGGTGGCGCGATTAATACAGGCCCTTCAGCACGCAACTTGCCAGTGAAGCAATTCTCAACGTTCGCCGGCTCTAACCTTGCATGGTCAGAAGATGGTTCTGAGCTGTCGTGGTCACTTGGCCCTACGCTGTACCAACAAGAACTAGCGGAAAAATTCGATTTCTTAGCCGAAGGCGGTAAAGCCAGCGAAGGGACTGCTCGCGAAACGAAAATCGAGCTCCCAGTCAAAGCGGATAAACCTGAAGGTGTTACAGCGTTAGTTGGTGCTAAAGTTATCACAATGGAAGGTGAGCAGGTCATCGAAGATGGTGTGGTTGTGGTTGAAAATAACCGTATCAAAGCTGTCGGTAGCCGTGACGAAGTTGGCATTCCTTCTGGCGCGAACACGATTGATGTTTCAGGCAAAACCATTATCCCAGGCATCGTGGATTATCATTGGCACGGTTCTTATGCTAACGATCAAATTCAACCAGAAACCAACTGGAACGCGTTAGCTTCGTTAGCTTTTGGTGTCACCACCACGCACAACCCTTCCGCTGATACTGAAGCCGTATTCTCGGCTAGCGAAATGCAAAAAGCAGGCTTAATCACAGCGCCACGTATCTTCTCTACGGGTACGATTTTGTATGGGGCAAACCACTACATTACCGCCGAAGTCGATAGTTTGGATGATGCCAATGGTCATTTAGAACGCATGAAAGCGGCTGGTGCTTTTTCGGTAAAAAGCTATAACCAACCACGCCGTGATCAACGTCAGCAGGTTCTAGAAGCTGCCCGCAATACTGGCATGTTAGTGGTTCCTGAGGGCGGTTCTTTATTCATGCACAACATGAGCATGATCATCGACGGCCACACCACAATTGAGCACTCGATTCCTGTTGCTAATATCTATGATGATGTGAAGCAGTTATGGAGTCAGGCTGAAACCGCTTATGTGCCGACGCTTGGCGTGGCTTATGGTGGTATTTGGGGCGAGCGTTTCTGGTACGACAAGACAGACGTTTGGAAACACCCGCTTTTGAGCAAGTTTGTACCACGCCAAATTCTTGAACCAGCCTCTCGTCGTCGCATGAAAGCGCCGCACGAAGACTACAACCACGTTAATAACGCGACGGTTGCCAAAGAACTACAAGACTTGGGCGTTAAAGTTCTCGTCGGTGCTCATGGTCAACGCGAAGGCTTAGCAGCGCATTGGGAAATGTGGATGTTTGAACAAGGCGGCATGACACCATTAGAAGCGCTACGTGCTGGTACCATAGATGGCGCTATTATGTTGGGTATGGACGATGAACTAGGCTCACTTAAAGCCGGTAAACTTGCGGATTTAGTGGTGCTAGATGCTGATCCTATGGAGAACCTGCGAAACTCAGAGAAAGTGAACATGGTGATGCTAAACGGTAAGCTGTACGAGGCTGAAACCATGAACCAAGTCGCACCTACAGAAAAAGAACGTCCAGCCTTCTTTTTCGAATAACACTCGTAGGTTCTGATTGTATCAGTAAGTACAAATCTGAGTTTGTTCAACTTTTAACCAGACAATGCACTCCCGCATTGTCTGGTTGTTCATTTTTCACAGGGATTGGTGTAAAGTGCGGTCTATAACTATCAATCTAATAAAAGGGAACACGTGTACATCTATAGGAAATGCATACAGTTTGTATTTTTATGTTTGCTTAGTTGTAATGCGTTCGCTTTTATAATTCCTGACAAAGCAGCATCACCTAGTTTCTCTGCTCATCCCTCTTCAAATATTAATTCCAGCGCTTTACAGAAACAGCTGTACGGCATGGCTAATTTGTCCGTTCCAGAACGTCAGCAGGAAGCATTTTATTTAAAAATCACTAACCTTCTTAATAAACCCGATCTGGATAACCACTCCGAAGCTTTAGCCAATATCTTGATGGCGAATTACCACATCTTAAATGGCGATGCTTTGCGTGCAAGAGAGTTTCTTTCGATAGCACAACCGCTTGTTCAAGATGTTGACGAGTTATCACTTAACCGACAATACCAATACGTCAATATATTCGTTTTGCGCTCTGAAGGGGATATCGAAAAAGCGCTATCTGAGTCAGAGAATTTATATGAAGATGTCAAAGATACCTGGGGACTGAATAAACTTGGTGATTTGATTTTAGAGCGAGCCTACATCACCTCTCTACTTTCCCGTTATAAAGAAGCCATTAAGTTACTCGACCTTGCGCTAGATTATGCTTTGGAGTCTAACGACCCTTATCTTATCTCTGAGACCTATAACGTTTTTGGTATTTTGTATAATTTCCTCAACGATACTCAATCCGCCATCATGTACTTTGAAAAAGCGGTTGAGGTTATGGAAAAACACCCGGCATTAGTCAGCAATATCTATTTTTACGCTAACCTTGGCGACTCCTATCGCATTAATAAACAATACGATAAAGCTCTCGAATTTGCGCATAAGGCCCGTCGTTTATCGATTCAGGAAAATGACATTCCTCTACAAGCATTCACTCACCAAGTTGAAGCTCGAATTAACACCGATACAGAAAACTATGCCGCCGCTATAGAGCAATTACAGAAAGCAAAGCAGTTACAGGAACAAGTTGGTGAAAAGCTTTTTGGCTACGAGTTACAAACTGATTTTGCTTATGCTTACCTTAAACTAGGCGAACTGGACCGAGCAGAGCAGCATATTGAGTACGCTATAGAGGAAGCTGAAAAAGTAGCGGCACTAGATGACTTCTATCTTAAAAAACTTCGTGCGGATATCAGCGCTCAACGCGGTCAGTACGAACAAGCTTTTACCTTACTGGACGACTCTTTTAAAACCTATCGAGATGCTTTTAACGACAACCTGACTTATGTTTCTAACTTGTCTCGTGAGCAGCTTGATCAGGAACGTTTATCTTTTGAAAACAAGCTACTCGAAAAAGAAAATCAAATCAGCAGTAAGTTTGTAGAACAATATAAAGAATACAGTGTTTGGCTCATTACACTGGTTATTTTAATGTTGCTACTGTTGTTGATTTGTTGCTGGCTAATCTTCAAATACCGCCGAGTTGCTCGACAAAATGAAGAGATGGCTTTAACGGATAATCTAACTCACTTACCCAACAGGCGCCAAGTGTTCCGTAAATTAGATAATGAGCACCAACGCACGGCCCTCGATAAAACCGTTTATAGCTTAATTATTTTCGACATCGATCATTTCAAAACCATTAATGATCGTTTCGGCCACCGTATTGGCGACAAGGTGATCAATCGCCTCGCCAGTATCACGCGCCACACCTTGCGCGATAACGATACAATCGGTCGCATCAGTGGTGAAGAATTCTTGATCATTTTGCCCGATACCAACATTTCTGACGCGATTCAAATCGCTAACCGTCTCAATGAGCAGTTTGCCAATGCTGACTTTGAGAGTCTTGCTGAGGGTATTCACTTAACGGCAAGCTTTGGTGTCACAGAATATACACCCGATGATGAAAACTTAGATATGGTGATTAATCGCGCTGACAGGTTGCTTTATAAAGCCAAAAAAGAAGGCCGAAACCGCGTGGTTTCGACCTCTATTAATGGCACTAGCGAAGATTAAGTATCGCTAGCCTAGCTCTAGGCTCTATGTTTGTAAGTGCGAGCGAAGCATCCAAGCAGTTTTCTCATGAACCACCAAACGATCACCGACTAGACTCGCTGACGACTCATCATCCGCTTTTTGCGCAATTTCTAAAACCTGACGCGCAGTTCTTACTACGGTTTCATGACTATCCACTAAACGCTCAATCATCTCTTCAGCAGGGATATCGCCTTTCACTTCCTTAATGCTCGAAAGATCGGCAAATTCTTGGTACGTCCCTGGAGACAAAATACCCAGCGCACGAATACGCTCAGCAATCTCATCTACCGCTTCAGCTAACTCGACGTAATGCTCTTCGAATAATACGTGTAATTGCTGGAAAAAAGGTCCCGTAACATTCCAGTGGAAATTGTGTGTTTGTAAATACAGGGTATAAGTGTCTGCCAATAGGCGGGAAAGCCCCTGACCAATCTCTTCACGTGCCTGTTCTTCGATGCCGATATTAATCGCTTTATTCATTCAATCGATCTCCTTTGCTTAACTTATGCTACTATCTTAACGAACCATCAATAATATATAAAATTAATCTTTTAAAAGAATGTAATATATTATTCCTATGATTAGCCAATTCGCTTTAGAAAAAAGCTGAAAAAGACTAAAATTCGCACAATTTTTCCAATCATATACCATATACATTGAGCCATCATGACAGATTTCAACTTCGACAACTTTGATCGTAAACTCGACGCTCTTGGCCTACGTTGTCCAGAGCCTGTGATGATGGTACGGTTAAATGTACGCAAGATGGAGCAAGGCGAAACACTCTTAGTCATCGCCGACGATCCATCCACTACGCGAGATATTCCTAAGTTTTGTACCTTTATGGATCACCAGCTTCTCGCCAGCAGTACTGACGAGATGCCCTATAAATACTTAATCCGCAAAGGCTTGCCTTAGGCCGCATAACCATAGCTAGTTACATTAGGTATGTCACATTGAGTAACGACAACGATCACAGTTCTGACTTTAATTCGATTTTAAGCGAAATATCCAAAGCTCAAGATAATAATAAACTGCCGCCTGTCGATAAGTGGGATCCCGACTTCTGTGGTGATATGGCGCTGGTCATTAAGCGCGATGGTACTTGGCATTACGAAAACTCGCCCATTGGCCGTCAGCGTCTGGTCAAACTGTTCTCTACCGTACTTAAAAAAGAAGACGACGATTATTTTTTAGTCACACCGGTCGAAAAACTGGGGATTAAAGTCGAAGATGCGCCTTTCTTAGTGATTAAAATGGCGGTTGAAGAAACCGACAAAGGCCCCGTTATCGTCTTCACAGATAATTGCGATAACACCATACTTCTGACTGACGATAATCCATTATGGGTGGAACAAGACCCAAAAACGGGTGAGCCTTCGCCATACGTTGTGGTTCGCAAAAACTTACATGCTTTAATTCATCGCAACGTCTTTTACCAACTAGTCGAGTTAGCTGAAGAACGCCTCATCGACGATCAAAAACACTTAGGCGTTGTCTCTGCTGGTCAGTTTTACAGCCTCGGCACTATCTAAACCAATAAACATAACAGAATACCTCATGCCTAAATTCCGACCTTTATCCAAATTTACCCTTAGTTGCTATCTCATCGCGGTCATTATCATTGGCTTTATCTTAGCCAATGACTATTGGAACTGGTTTGAATTCCCCGTAAAGCTTCGCGTGGGTCTTCTTGTAGCGGCTGTCATTATTGGCCTTTCGGGCTCATTATTCAGTATCGTTAAACAACTTAAAGGGATGTTTCAAAGCAAGCGATAACTATCAATGGTTGAAAAACACATTCGCGACGCCATCTTTGTAGGTAACACACATCAATTTTGGTGATTCATGAAAGTTCTAATGATATTAACTTCGCACGATCAACTAGGCGACACTGGCAACAAAACCGGCTTTTGGCTTGAAGAGTTCACCTCGCCTTACTATGTCTTCAAAGATGCAGGAGCTGAAATAACCTTAGCTTCGCCTAAAGGTGGTCAACCACCGCTCGATCCAAACAGCGACGGTGATGATGCTCAAACTGACACCACCCATCGTTTTAAAGATGACAAGGCAGCCCAAGAACACTTGGCTAGCACAAAAGTATTGTCGGATATTAACCCTGATGACTATGATGCAGTGTTTTATCCAGGCGGCCACGGTCCATTATGGGACCTCGCTGAAAGTGCTGACTCGAAAGCTATTATTGAGAGAATGTACCAAGACAACAAACCTGTTGGCGCAGTATGTCACGCTCCCGCGGTCTTTAGACATACTAAAAATCAGCAAGGCGATCCCATTGTTTCGGGCAAAAAAGTCACTGCATTTAGTAATTCCGAAGAGGCAGCCGTTGAGTTAACTGATGTCGTACCTTTCCTTGTTGAAGACATGCTTCAAGAAAATGGTGGAAAGTACTATAAAGGCAATGACTGGGAGTCTTTTGTCCAAATCGATGGCAACTTGATTACGGGCCAAAACCCAGCCTCATCGGCAGAAACAGCTAAAGCCGTTCTGGCGCAGTTAGGATAACTCCTAGTAGCCTATCACTATAATGAAAAGCCACTGATTTCAATTCAGTGGCTTTTTTTACCTATCTGCTCTCAACGAAACACTCTTCAACATGATCATCAACCATGCCCGTGGCTTGCATAAAGGCGTAGCAGATGGTGCTGCCAACAAATTTAAAGCCATCTTTTTTCAGTTGTTTCGCCATCGCATCTGACTCGGGCGTAGTGGCAGGAACATCTTTTAGGGTTTTTCGATGATTATTAACAGGTTCACCACCCACAAACTGCCACACATAGTCTTTGAAGCTTTGCTCTCTGGTTATCTCTAAATAGCGCTGGGCGTTGACGATAAAGGCATTCACTTTGAGTTTATTTCTTATAATTCCAGCGTCATTTAACAGCTGTTCGCGCTTTTTATCATCATATTCTGCAATCTTAACCGGATCAAAATTATCAAACACTTTACGGTAATGTTCGCGTTTCTTGAGTACGGTAATCCAACTCAAACCTGCCTGAGCACCCTCTAGGCATAGCATCTCGAACAGCTTTTGATCATCGTACTCAGGACGTCCCCACTCGTTGTCGTGGTAGTCTATGTAGAGGGGATCGTCACTCACCCAGCCACAGCGTTTTTTTGTCATTAGGATTCCTTAAGGTTTTTATATCGCTAGTCTTTGCTCTTAGCCGAATAACTGGCATTCCACTTGGTGCCGAAGTAACCAGCCACCACCAACATAATCAAAGCAAAAAACGCCGACACATAAACCAGTAAGTTAGGGTTTCCGGCACCGTTTTTAACCATAATGGCGATATAAGCCCACACTCCAACCATCGGATATACAAAGATCGCTGGCTCTAAGCCTTTCTTTACCTGCTTAAAGCTCAGTACCAACGCAAACAACACGAGGCTCAACGCGCTCTGCATCACGCTAAAACTTGGATCGCTCAGCCAACCTTGGCCATTGTCATTAACCCACCCAATATTCACTAACCACGCTGACTCATTCGCCACCAGCGCCACACTGATCCATCCAAAATACAACGCTAAAGTAATGTTGGCACTCACAGGACGAGGTCTTTTATCCAACACGGCCAACAGCAGACTGATAAAAATTCCCACCATAACCACTAAAGACCAACCAATCAGCAAATACGACCAGACTATAGTCCAAGCCACGGTAAGGGTTAGCGCTAGAGTTAACCAGCAGTTATAGCTGTAGTCGCCCTCTTCTTTGCGGGAAAATGCCAAACGAACATCTTTTATCGCAACCACCACCAACATGACGAAAATAATACCCCAAATAGAGAAGGCATAGGGCGCTGGTGTAAATGCTGTTGAAAGCCCTCGGCTAACGGTCGCTTGCGTCTCACCATTAATCCCAACGATACTGCTGTAATAGCTAATAAAAATCACCGCAGCGACTAATATCAGGTTGCTAATTGCTTTAATCTTCAACATTTGTGCATTCTCCTGAATTTGTTGGCTTTCTAGGTTAGAAAATAACCCAAATTGCCGTATAATCCGACCTTTAATTAGGATCTGATCCTAGTATTCTTATTCATCACCTTAGCGAAGGCATACTTGTGACTCAAGCTAACGAAAGTACAAAAACATTTCAGGGACTAATTTTAACCCTGCAAAACTACTGGGCCGAACAAGGCTGCGTCATTCAACAACCGCTTGATCTTGAGGTTGGCGCGGGCACCTTCCACCCGGCGACATTCCTCCGCGCTATTGGCCCTGAGCCTTGGAGCGCGGCATACGTTCAACCTTGTCGTCGACCGACCGATGGCCGTTATGGTGAAAACCCAAACCGACTACAACATTATTATCAATATCAAGTTGTTATCAAGCCTTCACCGCTTGATATCCAAGAAATGTACTTGGGCTCACTCAAAGCTATTGGTATTGATCCGCTAGAACACGACATCCGTTTCGTCGAAGATAACTGGGAATCTCCAACGCTTGGCGCTTGGGGTCTCGGCTGGGAAGTATGGCTCAATGGCATGGAAGTGACGCAATTTACATACTTCCAACAAGCTGGTGGTATCGAGTGTAAACCAGTGATGGGCGAAATTACTTACGGCTTAGAACGTATCGCCATGTACTTGCAAGAAGTCGACAGCATTTACGATCTCGTGTGGACAGATGGTCCTCTGGGTAAAGTTTATTACCGTGACGTGTTTCATCAGAACGAAGTCGAGCAGTCAAAGTACAACTTTGAACACGCTAATGTTGATAAACTGTTCGAGCTGTTCGATTACTATGAATCAGAGTCTAAGAACCTGATCGATAATAATCTACCGCTACCCGCCTATGAGATGGTGCTGAAAGCCTCTCATACCTTTAACTTATTGGATGCTCGTGGCGCTATTTCCGTGACTGAGCGTCAACGTTTCATTTTGCGCGTCCGTACTATCGCTCGCGCCGTTGCTGAAACCTATTATGCGGCTCGTGAAGAATTAGGCTTCCCGATGCTTAATGGCGAATCGCCACAAGGCGCACAAAAGGAGGAACAATAATGACATCCTCTAATCAACATTTTTCCGATCTTTTATTCGAGCTGGGAACTGAAGAACTTCCACCAGTCAGTTTAAAAACACTGCGTGATGCTTTAAAAGCGAATGTTGCTGAAGCTTTAACAGCTCAAGACTTTAGCTTCGAGTCGATTGAAAGTTATGCCACACCACGACGCTTAGCCTTGATCGTGCGTCAGTTAAGCGATGCCCAGCCTGATAAAGAAGTAGAGCGTCTTGGACCAGCAGTAGTTGCGGCTTTTGACGATGACGGCAACCCTAAGCCTGCGGCAGTGGGTTTTGCAAAATCTTGTGGCGTCGAAGTGGACCAACTTGAAAGAATAGAGACCGACAAAGGCGAACGCCTTGGTTATACCCTTTCGCAAAAAGGTCAGCCTCTAAGCGAGTTGATAGAACAGAGCCTTAATAGTGCGCTAAAGAAGCTACCGATTCCTAAGCCAATGCGCTGGGGTGATAGCTCCGCACAATTTATACGTCCGGTGCACTGGACCGTGCTGTTGCATGGCTCTTCGGTACTAGAAGCAACGATTCTGGATACTAAGACTGGCAATGTTAGCCGTGGTCACCGCTTTATGGCACAAGGCGATGTTACCTTGCATGATGCCGATGATTACGTGAACAAGCTTAAAGCCCAACACGTTATCGTCAGTTTTGAGCAGCGCCAGAAACTGATTGAAGATCAGGTCAAAGCTGCCGCCGAAAAACTGGGGGGCGTGGCACAAATCGAACAGGACTTGCTGGATGAAGTCACTGGGTTGGTTGAATGGCCTGTCGCACTAACTGGCGAATTTGATACCGAATTCTTAAAAGTTCCAGCTGAGTGTCTAGTGTCATCGATGGCTGAGCACCAAAAGTATTTCCACGTTTTAGATAAAGACGGCAACTTAATGCCCAACTTTATCACCATCAGTAATATCGAAAGCTCAAACCCTCGTGTGGTGATTGAGGGTAATGAAAAAGTTATTCGCCCTCGCCTTGCGGATGCCATGTTCTTCTATGAAAAAGATCAGCAAAGCACTCTAGAAAGCCATCAGGAGCGCTTGAAAAAAGTGGTTTTCCAGAATCAGCTTGGTTCGGTACAAGAAAAAGCTGAACGAGTGGCAGAGCTGGCCAAAACGATCGCGCCGCAAGTGGGTGCTGATCCTGAGCTTGCCCACCGCGCAGGTTTATTGTCGAAGTGTGACTTGACCACTCAAATGGTTGGTGAGTTCGATAAGCTTCAGGGCATTATGGGCACTTACTACGCCCGCCACGACGGTGAAGACGACAGCGTTGCCATCGCCATGACCGAGCAATACCTGCCTAAGTATTCTGGTGATGCGTTAGCGCAAAACCCTGTCGGCCAATGTATCGCTATTGCTGATCGAGTGGATACACTGGCTGGTATTTTCGGCATTGGCCAGGCACCAAAAGGCGCCAAAGACCCATTTGCACTGCGCCGCGCTTCTATCGGCTTATTAAGAACCATTGTAGAAAACCAATTAAGCCTCGATCTGGAGCAATTGGTGGAACAGTCGCTTACCCAGTTTGATGGCAAGCTTACCGATGAATTAGCCGCTGAAAAATTACTAAACTTCATTTTTGATCGTTTCCGCGCCTGGTATCTTGATCAAAATGTTAGCGCCAATACAGTTAGCGCGGTAATGGCACTTCGTCCAACCCAACCTTTGGATTTTGATCAACGCATCAAAGCGGTGCAACATTTCCAAACGTTACCTGAGTCGGAAAGCTTATCAGCAGCCAACAAACGCGTGAAAAACATTCTCGCTAAAGCTGATATTGAGGTGCCTGACACAATTGATCCAAGTTTATTACAGGACACTGCAGAAAAAGCGCTAGCTGACACCATCGGCACCGTCGAGGCAGAGCTTGCCACCATTGATAACTATCAAGAACGCTTAACGCGCTTGGCTGCGCTGCGCGATGATGTCGACGCTTTCTTTGACAATGTGATGGTGAATGCCGATGACGACGCGGTCAAAGCAAACCGTCTTGCATTGCTCAAGAAATTGGAAGGAATGTTTGGTTCTGTAGCCGATATTTCTTTGCTACAAAACTAACGCATGATCGACTGGTCAACGAAGAAAGTCATTATTCTGGATCGTGATGGTGTCATCAATCACGATTCAGATGCTTATATTAAGTCAGCCGACGAGTGGGTACCTATCGCTGGCAGCTTGTCTGCCATAGCGACACTGAATCAAAAGTTTAAAGTCGCGATAGCCACCAACCAGTCTGGGATTGGACGCGGTTTTTATGATGAAACTGTGCTTTCAAACATGCACCATAAGATGGCTCAGCTTCTTCAAGAGCAAGGCGGCCATATCGATCATATCGAATTTTGCCCTCACCACCCTGATGATGGCTGCGACTGCCGCAAACCAAAGCCAACCATGCTGGAGCGGATTGCTGAAATCTTTAACGCAACACCTGATCAAGTGGTCTTTATCGGCGACTCCAAATCAGACTATGACTGCGCGCAGAACTTTGGCTGCGATTTCGTGTTAGTGCTGACTGGCAAAGGGCTTAAAACTTTAGACAAGTTGGCTGGCAAAGATATTACTATTGAAAAGAGCTTAGCGAAGCTCACGGAAGGTATAAATCATGGGCTATTATAAAAATTCTTTTAAAGCTTCAGCCTCTTCAGAAAGTACCGAGCTTAGCAATTTTCGTGGTTGGATCATAATAGCTGGCTTAGCATTCGCAGTACTCTCGTTATTCACACTTGGGAATGAAAATGTTAAAGAAGGCCTATCTGGCTTTTTAACCGCAGGAGTAATGATTTTCATTGGAACTGCTATTAGTTTTCTATGCGATAAGCACGTGTTAGGAAGAGTCTTTTTCCTCCTTACAGTCTTATGTGCAATGTCAGGTTTAATCTTTTATTCAGTACACCAAGCTACATTTGAACACTTTATTTTTATGGTCCTTGGGCTCACCTATCTTTTAGGTGCTCTTTGGTTTCTTAGTAAATATCACCTTTCCTTAGATTAATTATGAATACACTTATCGTCGGCACTGGCAAACTTGGTCAGCGTTTTTATAACTACTTGGTCAGCAAGGGCGAGCAGCCTTACACTTTATCGCGTTCGGAAAAGGCATGGGCAGATAAGCATATTCAGTGTGATTTACTCAAAGTCAGCGATACTTTGCCTGAATTACCAAAACTGGATAATGTGTATATCATGCTGGCGCCTGATGAGCGCACTGAGCCTGCCTATCGTCAAACTTATATCCATGCCGTATCGCGCTTGATTCAAGAGCTTCATAAGCAACAAACTGAATTTCACTGCACCTTCTTATCCTCTACTTCGGTCTACGAAGGCAATATCGAACCACTGATTGATGAATCCGTGAAGCCGAAGCCAGCTAACTTCAAAGGTAAGTCGCTACTGGATGCTGAGAAAAGTTTAAAGAACTTGCACCCAATCACCTCTATTGTCCGAGCTTCTGGTCTTTACTCAGCGGAACGAACTAAGTTGATAGAGAGCTTGTTTGATAAAGATAAATACCTCGACCCTAAATGGCTTAACCTCATCCATGAAGACGATTTGTGTTATTGGTTACACATGGTTGGCAAACGTGAAGTTAGCTTATCCATAGCCTCCGATGGCACGGCTTTTACTCGCCAGCAACTTCAGGATTATAAAGCTGGTGGGGAACGTCCTTCGGAACAAGCGGCTAAACAATATCACTCAGTTCTACTGAAACGAATTAGCCTCCAGTTCCCTAATATTTTTGAATGGATAGATCAGACTAAAAAGTGAAAAATTGGTCATTCTTGACATTTTAGGGAGTGATCCGCTGGTTCGATCTGTTACAATTTGTGCCGCTAACCCCCCAAAAGATATAGACTTGCGAGATTTTTGATTATGACAATGAAAAAGAATTTAATTGCTTTAGCACTTTGTGCTGCTGCTCCTGCAGCATTTGCTGACGGCCTGCTTTCTGATGCGCCAGAAGAAGGTCATCAAGGTAATATTGATCTTGGTTATATCAGCACATCAGGTAACACTGATACAGAAAGCCTTAATGGTGCATTCGATTGGGTCGCACGCGCTTCTGAGAACTGGGCAACAGGCATTCAAATTACGGGCGTCAGTAACTCAAGCGAAGAAGAGCGAGATGCTGAGCAATATACGTTTGCTTGGAACAACCGTTATGACATCAGCGAGAAAAGCTTTTTCTACGGCATACTAGATTATAAAAACGATTATTTCGGTGCTTATGATTATCAAGCGGGCGCATACTTAGGCTATGGTCACCAGTTCTATAAAAGCGATGATGGTCACTTCTCGCTAGGTATTGGTCTTGGTTACCGTATTAATGCCGTCTTCATCGGTGAAGACGAGAAAGAAAGCGTGATTCGTGGCGATTTAGATTTTGCTCACCAGTTGACGGACAACGCTCGCTTTACTCAGACGGTAAGCGCCGTGTGGGGGCAGGAAGTTGATACTTATGTTTCTCGTTCTGCGATTTCGACTAAAATCTCTGAGAACCTAGCCATGAAGTTATCTTACCTAGTAAACTATAACTCAGTGGTTCCAGCGGGCGCTGAAAAGACTGACCGCACCACAACGGTTGGTATTAGTTATAGTTTCTAACTTCAGCTATCATGCTAAAAAAACCGGCTAAAAGCCGGTTTTTTTATACCAATTATTTGTTGAGCCAGCTTAAACTTCGCTCTAACCTTCTAAATGCTCGTTCTTAAGACGCACATAATTATCGGCAGAATATTTGAAGAATTTAATCTCTTCATCCGTTAACTTGCGGATTTTCCTTGCTGGAGAGCCTACCCACAAAAAGCCACCGGTTAGTTCTCTTCCAGGAGGAACTAGGCTATTTGCGCCGATAATCGCATTCTCACGAACAACGGCGCCATCCATTACCACAGCTCCCATTCCAATCAAGCAGTTATCTTCAATAGTGCAGCCATGTAGTATAGCCTTATGACCAACAGTCACATTATCGCCGATAATTAAATCATGCCCTTCTGGGTCATAGGGCCCTGCATGGGTAACATGACAAACGGTACCATCTTGAATGCTGGTGCGTTTACCAACACGAATAGCGTGAACATCCCCACGGAGTACAGCCATTGGCCAGATGGAGCTATCTTCACCTATTTCAACGTCGCCCAGTACCAGTGCGGTATCATCAACAAACGTTTTATCGGCAATTTTTGGTGTTTTTTTCTGAAAAGTACGAATAGTCATAGACTGTGTTTTCGATAAGCTTGCCCCATTTTAGCGGTAAACTCGATAATCGCAAAATAAAACTCCTGCTATCATTTGACAAACCCTACCTAGGGGCTATTCTAAAGAAGGACAAAATTTAGCAAAGAATAATTATTATGGGGTTAAGGGTAGCTTTGGAGCAAAGGATTAAGCCACTGGATAAACAACTTATCAACAGCATACTGGATGATGACTATGCTGCTCTTTTGCTTTGCAATAAGCGTTATGTCATTAAAGCAGTATCGATAGATTCTGATATTACTCCCAATCTCCTCTTAGGCGAAGAAGTTGCCAACATATTGCCAAATTCAATTATCGATGGGACCGAGAAGCGAGCCATAGTCAAGTTGCCTAAGCTCGGTGTTGATCGAGAGTTTTTATTATCCGCGCATAAATTAAAACAGGGCGAGTCTTTTGTCGATCAGGTATTAACCCTACAGGTGTTGCCCAAACGCAATGTGGACGCCTCGATACCAAAAGACAGCGTAAGGGACTACAAAGAGACCATTCTGAAAAACGCCCCTATATTCATTTATGTCCTTGATTACCAAGAAAAAATATTTACTGACGGTCTGGCTAACTACGCCAAACTTCTGGGCTATACCGAAGAAGAAGTTCTGGACATGCCTGATGGTGTATACAGCTTTATTCACCCTGAAGATATCGCTGTCGTTGAAGAGCAAGAGCAAGCTTTACGCCATAGTGATGACCGAACGGTTGTTCCAGTCGAGTTCCGTTTACAACATAAAAACGGTGACTGGTTCTGGATTCAGGTGCACAGCACGATTTATTCCCGCACGGCCGACGGCGAACCGCTTATAGAAATCGGTTCTATTCACAAGATGGATAAAGATCACGAAGCTGAGCTTGCCCTACAGCAAAAAGATAAATACTACCGCACATTGGTTGAAAATAGTTACGACTGCATTCTCATGTACGACAAGAATGGCCTAGTCACTTATATTTCCCCGTCCGTCACTCGGGCAACCGGCTATAGCGAAGAGGATCTTTTAGGCAAAACCTTAGAAGGCTTTATTTATGAGGATGATCGTGAAGATGCCAGCGTTAATCTACGCTACGTTGCCGAGAACCCGGGCTCATCGTCAGTCGTTGAACGACGTATTCGTCATAAAAACGGTGATATTCTCTGGATCGAAAGTCGCTTAGCGAATCACCTTGATGATCCTGATATTCAAGGTGTCACCATCAATTTTCACGTCATTACCGGACGCAAAGAAGCTGAAAATGAGATCCACCGTCTCGCTAACTTTGATACTTTGACCGGACTCGCCAATCGCCACCTATTGCAAAGCTGCTTGTTGCGAGACCTCGAGAGCTGCGAAGCGAAAAATGTCAGCTTGGCTTTTGTCTACATCGATCTTGATAGGTTTAAACAAATAAACGATACATTAGGCCACTCAACGGGTGATCAGCTTCTTATTGCGGTGACCGAATTCATGAAAAAATGCATTCGAAATGGCGACACTCTAGCTCGCATGGGCGGCGATGAATTTGCTATCGTCTTGCCCAACGTTGATGCAGAAGAAGCCCTCGCCGTTGCCGAACGATTATTGCGTTATCTTAAAAGTCCGATAAAAGTTGGTTCGCACCGTGTGCAGTCTGGAGCCAGTATCGGTATCAGCATGTACCCCGATCACAGCGATAATGCTGAAGACTTGTTCCGCTATGCGGATATGGCGATGTACTCTGCTAAATCTGAACGAAATCAGGTCCAATTTTATAAACGCAAATTCAGTCAACAAGAAAACAAACGTCGTTCGATAGAGAAAAAGCTTAAAGTGGCTATCGCAGAGCGACATCTACACCTCTTTTACCAACCAAGAGTCGATATTAATACCGGTAAAATTAGTAGCGTTGAAGCTTTATGTCGTTGGGATGATGCCGAGAGTGGCAGCATTCCACCTAACATCTTCATCCCCATTGCAGAAGAAACGGGTTTAATACACGAACTCAGCCAACTGGTAATGGAAATGGTTTGTCAGCAGTTAGTCGATTGGCACAACACAGGTGTAGATATAACTATTGCCTTTAACTTGTCGGCAAAAGACCTTAAATACTTCGATTTAGTGCACAACCTGCGAGATACCATTAATCGCTATGGAATTTCAGGAAAAATGCTAGAAGTGGAAATCACGGAAAGCGCCGCCATGACGGACGTGATCAATACGGTGAAAGTCCTTAAACAGCTAAAAGAATTTGGCGTCAAAATTTCAATTGATGACTTCGGAAAAGGTTATTCTTCATTGGCTTACCTCAGTCAGTTACCTGTGGATAATCTTAAGATCGATAAGTACTTTATCTCTCGCCTGAGCCCTAACTTTAAAGATCATATGGTTAACCTTAATATTATCCGCACGATCATTTCTTTAGCCCAGAGCCTCAATCTCAGTACAGTTGCCGAGGGGATCGAAACGCCTAATCAATACAACACCTTGAAGTCATTAGGCTGTCATATGGGGCAAGGTATTTTCTTCTACCACCCAATGCCAGCTAATCAGCTCTCAAAACTGCTCCAAAGAGAAGCTCGCTTAGCCCGAAACACCATTAACCAATAGACTACCTAATCGCTCTGTGGATTTGATTAAAGACTTTTATTTTTGGCTATAGTAAGCTAACTGCTTCCTTACGCTAAGTATCTAAATTTAAAGGTTTTATAGCATCATGAACATTGCTATTGCGAGTTGCTTCGACCTCCCTGATTGGGAACAAGATGACGTTCCTTTCTTTAAAGAGCTAGCCGACGTTGGCATTGAGTATCAAGTTATTCCTTGGGACAGCGAAGTTGACTGGAGTCAATTTGACGCCTGCTTGCTTCGCACAACATGGGATTATCAAGAACGAATTGCTGAATTCATGGATTGGATAAACCTTGTCAGCACTCAAACCCAGCTCATTAATTCAAAAGACATTATTGTGTGGAATAGCCACAAACGATACCTTCGTGAGCTGCAACGAGCAGGAATTGATATAGCCCCATCCGAATGGTTGATGCAGGGCCAGCAATACGATATTAGCAAGCTGATGCAGCAACACGGTTGGGAAAAGGGGTTTATTAAACCTTTGATCGGTGCCAATGCCCGCGAGTGCCTACCTTTTACTAACGACGCCACGGGAATCGCACGAGCACAACAACACGTAGACCGATTAACACCCTCGGAAGATCTCGTATTGCAACCTTATTTATCCAACGTCGAATCGTTCGGCGAAACCTCCGGCATCTTTTTTGCGGGTCAATACAGCCATGGAACCCGAAAAGTTCCAGTCCAGGGCGACTTTAGAGTGCAAGATGATTATGGCGCTAGTGATTATGTTTATCATCTTTCAGAGGAAGAGCTAGCGTTGGCGCAGAAAGCTATCGCCTATGTAACAGAGACCATGAGTTTGCCACTATATGCCAGAGTCGACTTCCTCCACCATAAAGACGGTGCGGTTTATGTCAATGAAGTTGAGCTTATAGAGCCCTCTTTATTCTTCAGGCATGGTGGTAAAGAGAGTTGTCAGTTATTTGCTCAAAACCTTGCAAAATTCATAAAGAGCACCCATTAATACCCTATTACAATAGTTACAATGAAGCCCACGGAGTTAATCATGAATAAATTATTAGGGATCCTATTTGCAGGCATCTTAGCGATGCAGGGCTGCAATGACGAACCAGTAAAACCACAAGCCGACCTCAAGCCTAGCAAAGAAACGAAAGTTTCTGACCCGTTACCAAAAGCTGAAGAGGACACACCGTCGCAAGCTGACGACCAAGCGAGTCGTGAAGATTACACCCCAGCCCTTTGGAAGATTGAACACAACGGCAAAACATCTTACCTTTTCGGCTCTATCCACATGGGCGACAAAAGTATGTACCCTCTACCGCAAGCCGTCACCACAGCCTTTGAAGCCAGTGACTCATTAGCGGTAGAAATTGACTTAGGCAACGTTGATCAAATGGCAATTGCACAAAAAGTACAAACCATGGCGATTGATCCTGAAAACCCTCTACCAACAGTATTGAAGGAAGAAACCCTAGCCGAGTACAACGAGTACTGCGCTGAAACTAAAAGCCCTTGCGCTATGTTCAGCTCTTTCGAACCATGGTTTGCTGCTATGACCCTTGAAGCATTGAATATGCAACAGTCCGGTTACAGTGAGCAGTACGGTATTGATATGTACTTTTTGGATCAAGCCCGTAAAGACAAAGACATTATTGAATTAGAAACTATCGACTTCCAACTTAATACACTGGATAGCATGCCATTAGCGTTGCAAGATGCTTTCTTATACTCGGTAGTGACTAAAGGGGCCGATGAGAACGACAAGCTGGTTAAGGCATGGAAGTCTGGTAATGTTGAGGCTTATGTCGAAAGTAGTTTTGAAGAAGCTAAAGAAAGCGGCATTAATGAAGAAGACTATCAATACTTCATGGATACACTGCTATATAACCGAAATAAAGGCATGGCCGACGGTATCGCTAAACACATAGAACAAGGCAAATCGATTTTTGCAGTTGTTGGCGCAGCCCATTATGGAGGCGACAAAAGTGTAAACCACTATCTAGAAGAGAAGGGTTTTAAGGTAGAAAGAGTGAATTACTAATTTATAACCTTCGATCAAAAAAGCCCAGTTTAACTGGGCTTTTTTATCACTGTGAATGACTCTCTACTTCCACCTTATCGCATAGTGACGAACTCTTCCGCCGATGTTGGGTGAATGGCAACAGTATCGTCTAAGTCAGCTTTGGTTGCGCCCATCTTAAGTGCAACTGCGAACCCTTGCAGAATCTCGTCAACACCGTACCCAATACCATGAATACCAACCACTCGCTCTTCAGGCCCCGCACAAACCAACTTCATTTTTGTGGGTTCACGGTGCTGCGTTAACGCCGAGTACATAGCAGTAAATGAGGAAGTGTAAACCTTAACATTCTGTTCACCATAGATGTCTCTTGCCTGAGGCTCGCTCATTCCCACAGTACCAATCGGTGGATGACTAAAGACGACCGTGGGGACATTGGTATAATCTAAAAATTCGTTCTCTTTATTATTAAACAAACGCTCACACAAACGACGTCCCGCCTGAATAGCTACAGGCGTTAACGCCAAACGTCCCGTATTGTCACCAATGGCATAAATTCCTTTTGCCGTTGTGTTCTGATACTTATCCGTTTTGATATTGCCTTTCTCATCTTTCGTCACGCCAGTATTCTCAAGACCCAAGTCCTTCGTCGCAGAAGCACGTCCTATGGCCCAAACCAGTGTGTCCACCGGCCCAATCGAGTCACCGCTTTCGAGATGCAGCATCAATTCACCTGAGTCTAACTTCTCCACTGAGCGTGGAACGCTGTGGGTATGAAGTTGAGGACCAGATTTCCGCATCACATCAACTAAAGTATCAGACAGCAAGTCATCAAATTCACGCAGTGGTTTGTGCTTTCTCACCACCAGATGAGTCTCAGTGCCCAAGGCATGAAAAACGCCAGCAATTTCGACGGCAATATACCCGGCACCGACCACTGCAGCTCTTTTTGGCTGCTCTTTAAGCTCAAAGAAGCCATCAGAGTCAATTCCATGCTCCGCACCTGGGATGTCAGGAATAACGGGGTAACCACCCGTAGCAATAACGATATGCTCCGCGGTATAACGCTCACCATTCACTTCAATCGTATTTTTACCAACAAATTTCGCATAACCCTCGATCACATCGACCTTATTATTACCCAGATTACGCTCATAGCTTTGATGAATCCTTGAAATATAAGCCTCACGACTTTCTACCAACTTTGACCAGTTAAATTCCACGCTGCCTGCATCAAAGCCATAATCAGGAGCATATTTAAAAGCTTCCGCAATTTGCGCGCCATACCACATGGCTTTCTTGGGAACACAACCAACGTTTACGCAGGTACCACCCAATGCTTTAGCTTCGACTATTGCTGCTTTCGCACCATGCATAGCAGCTCGATTGGCTGAAGCAATACCGCCACTACCGCCACCAATAGCGATAAAGTCATAATGATGCTTATCTTGGTTTTCGGATTGTCTATCAGTCATGGTTATTTTGTTCCAATTCTGTTTATAATGTGCTGATTATAAACACATTAAGTTAATATTTAGAAGCTACTCAAATCACAGGGATGACCATAAAAGCCAAGCGGCTGACTATGAACTGGAACAGTTCACATATTTACGCCATGAGCTAGTTTCATCGTTATCTTTTACTCAATAAGTTGTCGCTGTGAAAATATACTTTGATGTTGCCTATTTATACTATTTGCCCCACTTTGAGCCTGTCATCGACGCTCTGCTTGAGCAAACCGGTACGAAACTCGAACTTGGTGTTGTTTTCACATCACCACCTCCAAAGCCCATTATAGAGTCTCTTCAGAGTAAAAATGTTACAAGCAACGTTATTGAGTCTGATGAAAGGCTGAATTTTTACCAGCAACAAAAACCTGATTGGGTCATATTTGGACACGCTGCAGAGATCGCTGAAGCCTTGAACTCACAGTGTAACACAGCCCTAATTCTTCATGGCTTAGGCCCTAAGTCGACCTATTACAATGCATCAAGCGCTCCAATCCAGTATCGCTTTGTAGAGTCCGACGTCCGAAAAGAGCGATTACAGGCGCTGCATCCTGATAAAACATTTATCAGCACTGGTTATACGAAACTTGACCCTATCGTCAACAATAACGCCATTAAACTTGACCTAGAATCTCTAGGTCTCGATCCCAATAAGCCAACCTTGCTCTATTCTCCAACATTCTACCCAAGTACCATTGAGAACTTCCCCAAAGATTGGCCACAAGATTTCAGTGACTACAATATACTTGTAAAGCCTCACTATTTGTCGCTTATTAAATCCGCTTATAAAAAGCAAAGACAACTGCTTACCCATTGGGCGAGTTTCGATAATGTGTATTTGGCCGATGTCAGTGAACAAAGCTTAGTGCCTTTTATGGCGACAGCAGACCTCATGATCAGCGAAACCTCGTCTGCTTTATTTGAATTTATCGCACTCGACAAACCAGTCATTATTTGTCACTTCCTCAAGCTTCGCTGGGGTTATCGCGGCATTCTAAAGTTCCGACTCAATAAGCGCTTATCCGATGACTACCAGCTTTTTCAGTCAATGGGATCGAACATTGGTCGTTACTCAGAGTTAAAAGACACGGTCAAACAGAATCTCAATGGTTCATCCAATTATGCCGAAGCGAGACACTCTATTACGAAACAAGTAGTGGGCAATGTTGATGGCCAAAGCTCTCAGCGAGTGGCCGACTTTTTATTAAGCAATCCAGCATAAACCAAGGTTACACTATGCGCGTTATCACATTTGGTACTTTTGATGTCTTTCACGTCGGTCACGTCAACATTCTGGAACGTGCGCGCTCGTTCGGAACAGAGTTATATGTCGGCGTCTCGTCAGATCAACTCAACTATTCCAAAAAGGGGCGTTATCCCGTATATTCTGAAGAAGATCGTATGCGTATCATCAGCGCTTTGGCTTGTGTTGATTTTGTATTCAGCGAAGAGTCTTTAGAACTAAAAGCCGAGTACATCAAGCATTACAACGCAGATATTTTAGTGATGGGCGATGATTGGCAAGGAAAGTTTGATGAATTCAAAGATATTTGTGATGTTAAGTATTTGCCGAGAACGCCGTCTATCTCAACCACAGAAATTATTGAAGTGGTTCGCCACAAAAACCCGACAAAATAACAACCACAGTAACTCAGTTTATGGATAAGATCCCTATTAGCGTTTTCATCATCGCTCAAGATGAAGAGCAACATATCGCTCGCGTTCTTGACAGCTGCCAGCAATTCTCGGAAATCATCCTAGTTGATAGTGGCAGCTCCGACAACACAAAATCTATCGCCGAGTCGAAAGGCGCTAAAGTATTGCATCATGATTGGGCTGGATACGCCAAACAAAAGCAATACGCCATGAGCCTATGTAAAAATGACTGGGTTCTGAACCTTGATGCCGATGAAGAGCTAACGCCTGATCTTATTGAAGCCTTTAAACACTTTATAAGCTCCGAGCATGACTTTGTTGCGCTAAAATGTCGCCGTAATGATCTCTTCATTGGTCGCTTTTTTTCAAAACTTACTCGATTACCAACAAACACTCGGTTATTTAAAAAAGAACATGTTCAGTACTATATTAACAACTTAGTTCATGAAGGGCCTGAAATTAAAGGAAAGCTAAAACATACCAACAAATTTTTTAATCATTATGGCTACTCCAACATCGATCAACTCACTGAAAAATATAACAAATACTCGACACTCAAGGCACAAGAAAAATTTAATAAAGGTAAAAAGCCTTCTCTGCTTAAGCTCATTTTGATTTACCCATTAGAATTTATCAGGAACTACTTTATTTACCGCTATTGTTTTTCCGGTTTCAGAGGCTTTATTTTTGCAAATTTATCCGCATATTATGCGTTATCGAAAGAAGTAAAGTTGTATGAATTAAGCAAAACATCCAAGTAGGTAATTATGTCTAACCCATTATTGAATCTAACATCACTTCCACCTTTCAAGAAAATAGAACCATCACACATGGTAGAAGCGATTGAAGCTATTATTAAGGATAGCAAAGCAGCCATAAATGAGCTGACCGACACGCTTAAGCCAGACAGCATTACTTGGGATAACTTCGTTAAACCACTTGAAGATATTAATGACCGTCTGGATAGAGCGTGGAGCCCAATCAGCCATTTAAATTCAGTCGCCAACTCCGATGAGATTCGTGAAGCTTACAACGCCTGTTTGCCTTTGCTTTCTGATTACGGCACAGAAATGGGACAGCATCTAGGATTATACAACGCGGTCAAAGCACTGAATGGAAAAGCTGAAGCATTGAATCTTGACAGTGTTCAAAAGAAAATTCTTCAGGATGACCTTAGAGATTTTAAACTCTCAGGAGTGTCTTTGAGTGATGACAAGAAAAAACGATACGGCGAGATTCAAAAGCGGTTATCAGAGTTAACGTCTAAATTTGAACAGAATTTACTTGATGCGACCATGGCTTGGCATAAAGACTTTGACTCTGAAGATGCCCTTGATGGCTTGCCAGAATCTGCTATCGCAGCGGCCAAACAAACTGCTGAAAACGCAGGTGTCGATGGTTATCGTATTACATTAGACTTCCCATCCTATTTACCAGTGATGATGCATGCGAATAACCGCGAGTTGAGAAAGGAAGCCTATACAGCATTCTCGACTAGAGCATCCGACCAAGGGCCGAACGCAGGAACGTTTGATAATAGTGACTTGATGCCAGAAATTCTAAATCTTAGACATGAATTGGCACAACTTTTAGATTTTGAACACTATGGTGAACTATCACTAGCAACAAAAATGGCCCAATCAACTGACGAAGTTATAAACTTCTTAACCGAGTTATCGTTAAAGTCCAAACCTCAAGCTGAACAAGATTTAAAAGAGCTCACTGACTATGCACGCAAACAGCATGGCATTGAGGAACTTCATGCATGGGACTTAGCTTATTACAGCGAGAAACTGAAGAGTGAGCGTTACAGCATCTCACAGGAAGAGTTACGCCCCTGGTTTCCCGAAAACCAAGTAATCAAAGGCATGTTCGAAATTACTGGTACACTCTTCAATATACAATTTCAAGAACGCGAAGATGTCGATACATGGCATGAGGATGTACGTTTCTTTGATATTTATGATCTCAACGAAAAGTACATTGCTAGCTTTTATTTAGATTTATATGCACGCCGTAATAAGCGTGGTGGCGCCTGGATGGCTGACTGTATTGGTCGCCGAGGAACGGCTGATGGTATACAAAAACCTGTCGCTTTCTTGACCTGTAACTTTAACGGGCCTGTAGGTGATACCCCAGCACTCTTCACTCATGATGAAGTCACTACCCTGTTTCATGAGTTTGGTCACGGCTTACACCATATGTTAACTCAAATTGATCATGCTTCAGTGGCTGGTATTTCCGGTGTACCTTGGGATGCCGTGGAGCTACCCAGCCAATTCTTAGAAAACTTTTGTTGGGAAAAAGAAGGCTTAGCTAAGATAGCTCGTCACTATGAAACCGGCGAGACTCTCCCTGCTGAAAAACTCGATCGTTTGCTTGCTGCTAAGAACTTCCAATCAGCAATGCAAATGGTTCGACAACTAGAATTTTCGCTCTTTGATTTCAAAATCCATAGCGAGTTTGATCCTGCCAACCCTGATCGCATCCAAGAACAATTAGATCAGGTTCGCCAACAAGTGTCGGTTATCAAGCCACCAAGCTTTAACCGTTTTCAGCATAGTTTCGGACATATCTTTGCTGGAGGTTATGCTGCCGGTTACTACAGCTACAAATGGGCCGAAGTGTTGTCCGCTGACGCATTCTCACGATTCGAAGAAGAAGGTATATTCAACCCGAAGACTGGCCATGATTTTCTAACCAACATATTACATAAAGGCGGCTCCCAAGAGCCTGCTGAACTGTTTAAAGCATTCCGAGGCCGCGAGCCTTCGCCTGATGCACTACTGCGCCATTCTGGTATAGGCCAGTAGTTGAGCAGCAAAACCTTACTCTCGATTGATAATGGCACGCAAAGTCTACGTGCCATTATCTTTGATGTTCATGGCAATATTCTGGCCAAAAGCCAAATCCCTTTTAATGACTACCAATCTCCCCATCCAGGTTGGTATGAACTTAAGCCTGATATCTTCTGGGATACACTTTGTTTAACCTGCCAAAGGCTGAAGTCTACTGCTAAAGAACACTTCGACAATATTCAAGCTATTAGCGTCACCACATTACGCAACACAGTTGTCAACCTAGATGCAGAAGGGCGCCCTCTTCGTCCCGCCATTATATGGACTGATCAACGTCAATTTGAACACTCTCAGCCACTAACTGGTTATTGGAAATACCTTTTTAAGCTGGCCGGACTGAACGCCACTTTAGACAACTTCCAATCCAGCTGTCAGGCCGCTTGGATTGCTCATCACCAACCTGAAGTTTGGAAAAACACTCATAAGTATTTGCTTTTGTCTGGTTACCTAAACTATCAACTTACTGGAAATTATAGAGACTCCATAGCATCCCAAGTCAGCTACATCCCCTTTGATTATAAACATCATCGCTGGGCCAAACCCTCTGACTGGAAGTGGCAAATCGCACCAATTAGCCCCAACCAACTTCCTGAACTGGTCAAGCCCGGCGACATCATAGGGCAGATTAAATCCGATGCCGCTCAAAGCACCGGACTGCCAGAAGGGTTACCGGTCATAGCAGCTGGCGCTGACAAAGCATCTGAAGTATTAGGCTCCGGTTGCTTGCAGCCAAACCAAGCCTGTTTAAGCTATGGCACTACAGCCACCATTAATGTTACCAGTGACAAGTACATAGAGCCAATACGCTTTATCCCACCCTACCCTTCGTCAATCGCTGACTCCTATACCTTAGAATTTCAAATCCACCGCGGATACTGGATGGTCAGCTGGTTTAAAGAAGAGTTCGCACATGCTGAAAAGCTATTGTCACAAGAACGCGGTGTTGCTACTGAACAAATATTAGAAGAGTCCGTTGCCGATATTCCCCCTGGCTCAGATGGCCTCATGTTACAGCCTTACTGGTCTCCAGGTGTTAAAGTTCCAGGGCCAGAAGCACGCGGTGCTATTATTGGGTTTAAAGACTCCCACACAAAAGCCCATGTTTACCATGCAATCTTGGAAGGTATTGCTTACGGCTTACGGGATGGGTTAGAAAGCATAGAACGCAAAACGCACCAGAAGATTGAACAGCTATTCGTTTCAGGCGGCGGCTCACAAAGCGCAACCAGTATGCAACTAACAGCCGATATTTTTAACCTGCCAGCGATAAGACCGCACACCTATGAAACTTCAGCACTAGGTGCAGCCATCAACGCTGCTGTCGGTATTGGTATTTACGAAAGCTACGCAGATGCTTCTAGCGCAATGTGCAGACAAGGGAAGACATACGAACCGAAACCTGAAAACGTTAAAATCTATCAGGAACTTTATCAAAAAACTTACAAGCGTCTCTATAAACAGCTAAAACCACTTTATAAGAATCTGCACGATTTCAATTAACTATTTTATGCCTTTTCTACTCTAAGGCTTTCCAAGTAGTCTTGCAGGCATTCCCCGGCATCGTAAAAGGCAGCATCGCTCATATAACATTTACATTGCCCAATAATGCCTTCCATGGTTGCGATTAAGAATCGTGCTACATTTTCTGGTTTTAATGAAGACTTGACCTGTTCAAGTCGTTGTCCGCGCTCTAGCACTTCCGCTAGGGCTTGGTGCCATTCATCCCAGATTGCGACAATTCGCGTTCTGAAGGACTCATCAAGTGGCGACATTTCTTGGGTTAGGTTGTTGAGTGGACACCCCGTATGTAATTCACAGGCCGTCATTTCATCGCGGGCTTCTTTCAGCAGTTCGATTAAGCCATCAATTGAGTGATCGATATTTTGTAATGGCGTAATCCAACGCTCATAAATCCACGGTCTCAATACCTCCTCAATAACTGCATGTCCTAACTCTTTCTTACTCCCAAAGTGATGATAAAACGCGCCTTTGGTCAGCGCGGTTTTCTTTAAAACACCATCCACACGGAGACCTTGGTAGCCTTTAAGAAGGATCTCCTCAAAGGCTACATCAAGAATCTTTTGTCTGGTTGCGTCAGCGTTTCTGACGGCTGTTTTTTCAACAGTAGCGTTCATTAACGAGCTCTTTTTAAACTGCTCTTGTTAAAATCATTCTCATCAAGACCAGTGTTAAATTCGTAGTCACTCCATTTTACCACAGTGCTTTTCCCTGTTTGATGGTTTGTCATGACCTGCTTATGACCGCGCCAGAATTTATCGAGATATTGTTTAAACTCTGACACATCCATTGTTTTCAATGCATCACCTTTTTCATCAAAAAATTCAATGCGGTGAACACGGAAGTGCGCTTGGTCAACCCAAGTGACTGTCTTGCTGTAACCAGAGTTGTCATAGGTTGGATATGACTCCACCACGTAGACCTTTTCGCCTTCGATCTCATCTTCGCGCAGAAACTTATAATCATACTTTTCCACTTCAAACGACGATAGGTCTTCATAAGCAAATTCACTGCCCATCCAAGGGCCTGATTTGTTCGATGAAGAAATTCGCTTCACACGTTTTAACGCGGGCAAATATAACCACTGGTCATCATTACCTTCGATATGCGAATAGGTTAAAAAAGCAGTACCTTCTACATCGCGAGGCTCATCAAAAATACTTAAGCCTTTATCGCCATCACCCTCGACCTCAAGGCTCTTAACGCGTACTTTGCGATCAGTTTCATTACCGCCCTTGTCGCGCAAAATCATGGTCATCTTCGCTTCACTATCGCCCCACCCTGTATTGCGGGCCTTCATTTCTTTAGCGACCGCTAGACCTTTAGCTTTGGCATCTGTTATCTCAGCGATTCGTTTATTTGCGTCATCGCCTTGCGCTACAACACTGGCTAACAACAAGCTGGCCAATAGCATTAATTTTTTCATCAATTACTCCTAATCGATTGTTTTAATGAATTAATTCGTTTGTTTCTTCTTTTTTGGTTCAAGCAACATCAGCAACGGAGGCAACAATAAGAAGTCTATGATTAGCGCCGCTGCTAAGGTAATCGCCGTTAAAATTCCCATGTGACTATTCATCACATAGTGTGACATTCCTAACACTAAGAAACCTAATACTAAGACAATGGTGGTTACCGTAAGTGCCATACCCACTGTTTGGAAGGCATACTTCACGGCCTCATGCGAATCCAAACCTTTTTCGCGTCTGGCCCGCAAATACTTGCTCAGGAAATGCACCGTATCATCGACCACAATACCCAGCGTCATGCCGGTTACGACCGATAACCCCATGCCAACTTGGCCTTGGAAGATGGCCCAAATACCAAACGCGACTGCCATAGGGATAATATTAGGAATTAAACTCAATAAACCCAGTTTTAGTGAACGTAAAGCGAATATTAGTAGCAAGGAGATTAATACCAATGCCCATGCCGTACCCTCTAACATCGAGTAAATATTATTCTGCCCGACGTGAGCAAACATCACTGCTGGGCTTGAGCCTTGAACCTGATACTCAGGTGCATTTTGTTCGAACCACTTAGCGAAAGTTTCTTCTAACGCCAATACTTCGACGCTTGATAGGTTATGTAACGCGATTTGTATTCTCGTACCACCCTTGTCACTGCTGACCTGGTTATTTAAATCCATGCCTTTTGGTAAAGACATTTCATACATCAGTGTAAACTGTGCGGTTAGCTCCCTAATTCGCGTATTCAGATCCGTGCCCTCTTCCGGCTCTTTTAAAACTTCATTACAGTTTTCTTCTAAGCTTGTTTCCGGCAAGGCATAACACTCTTCTCGATCAGCGTTCATACTTTTATTCAAACGCTTCATGACGTCGGTATAACTTTGTACGTGGATGACTTCCGGCTGGGCTTCTGCGAATTCTACAAAGTCCTGTAAGGTCGACATGAATTGTGGCTCATGAATACCGTTTTCTTTACCGCTTTGCACGGCGTAAAACATGGTATAAAGCCCTGTCAGATTTTCAGCGGTGTAATCCGAGTCCACGCGGAAGTCGATAGTTTCGTCGAAGTATTTGACGAACTCATCGTTCAATTCATTTTTCGGCAAGAAGGCAATCACACCCACGCAAATCACCACCATCACTGGTAACAACATTTTGCGTTTAGCCACCACAAAGTCAGCAAACTGATCTATTTTTTCATGTTTCGCCGAACGCGCACTCGGCACTTTCGTGGGTAACAGCGTAATAAAGGCTGGTAAAAACGTTATCGAGAAAATGAAGGCAAATGTAACGCCCATCGCCACTACATTACCCAAGTCTCTTAATGGCGGTACGTCACTAAAGTTCATGGTTAAGAAGCCAATCACCGTGGTGATACTGGTCAAAAAGATCGGCATCATATTAATACGAATACTTTCTACCATGGCGTCTTTTTTGTCCAAACCGTTGCGCAGATTCTGCATATAGGTCACTAGCAGATGCACCGAATCCGCCACCGCCATGGTCGCCACTACCGTTGGTACTGAGAATACTGGCGCGGTTAAGAATATGCCTAACCACCCTTCCATGCCCATCGCACCAGCAATCGAGAAGATAATGATCAATACACTACCAATCGTACCGCTGATACTGCGTACCATGAAAAACAAAGCTAGCGGAATAACCAGCAACAGCATGATGGGGGTTAGCGTCATCATATCGCCAAGACCAGTCTCCGCGAACGCGGTATTCATCATGACAACACCAGTCAGGCGCACTTCAAGGTTCGGATTACGTTGCTCGACTTGAGCTTGTAAGTCACGCACATAGTCCGCAACAATTTGTCCTGCGGTTAGAATCTCCGCCTTTTTCTCAGCCAGCTCCTCGCCTTCTAAACCTTCCAAGTCCTTATCGTCCGGCATCTGAACTGTAATATTAACGGCAGTAACAGTTCCTTCCGGATTAATCATGCGGTTAACGACTTGTGGCTCATTTTTTACGATAGCTTCTAACCGATCCAGATCTTGCTGAGATAGGCTATCTATCATCTCAGGAGTGGCGGACTCATGTTCACAAGTACTATCAAAGTCAGCAGACTTCGCTGGCACACACAGTAAAGCGCCCACCAACATATAATCTTCATCTTCAGGCGTGACCCAAGTGTGCTGATAGTTGGTCACTGAGTCGACACGCGTCGAATAAGGCACATGCCAAGCTTCTTCGGTTAACCATTGGATGGTCTTAAGCGTATCCTTCCTGAAGACCTCCCCCTCTTTCGGGGTTAATACCATCATGACATTGTCCGCTTTGTCATAGGTATCTTGAATGTGGTCAAAAGCTATCAATTGTGGGTTATCTTCTGCGAAAAACACCCTATAATCTGGCTTTATGACTAGAAACTTCGCCCCAAACATGGCTGCAAAAAGCAAAGCAAGTGATGCTAGCAACACAATCCAAGGGTGATTAACAACAAAGCGACCAAATTTAACGGTTCTGGTATTTTGGTTTTGGGTAACGTGTTTTTTAGTGTTGACGTTTGAAGTCTTGTTAGTTGAGCCAGTGTTATCTGTCGACATGATATTCCCTCTCCTCTGTAAACGGTGGCTTTCTTTTAACCACAGCTCCGACAAAGGCAGATCAGACATTAAAATATGTTGCCATTTAATAACAAACCAACTAGTCTGTCAAACAACTGGGCCACAGAACAACCCTTCTCTGCGAGGTATCTTATGTCATCCAATACACTGAAAGAAAAATTTGAGAAAGAACTCTCGATTGGCATACAACTATTTGATAATAAAGCATTTAATTCCGCATTTCATCACTTTGAACGGGCTCATATATTGGGTCAACCCCATTATTGGCGCCATGTAAAAAGTCACTACTGGATGCTAAGAGTTGGTTTAAAAATAAGAAGTTTTCGTGAAATAACTGGGCAAATCGTCAGAATTATCGGGTCAGCAGGCTCATTAGTTGGAAAGTACCCTACCGGCAACACCGGCGGCGCTAATGTGTCCCCTTTCAAAACCATGCCTATACCAGACGACTTAAAGCCTTATTTAGAGTAATTCCACGGCACTTAAAGCATCGTGCTTTATTCTAAGCGGGCTCTTAGCGAATCTGCTACAATCGGCTCAATTCAACGAAATAAGACTCTAATGGTCGATCTTCCAACTGACAATATCATTGCTAGTGTCCGTTATTGGCTATCACAAACGGTTATTGGCTATAACTTCTGCCCATTCGCACGTCGTGAATTTGTTAAAAATACCATTAACTATACGGTATCGTCGTCGAATAGCATCGAGCCTGTGCTTTATGAGCTCGTTGATGAGTTAACTTTTCTTGAGCAAAATCCTAGTGTCGAAACCACTTTAATCATTCTTCCTCAAGGCTTCCAATCCTTTGATGATTACCTTGATTTGGTGGATTACAGCAATCAGCTGCTTGAGCGGCTGGAATACAGCGGAGTTTATCAAATCGCCAGTTTTCACCCTGACTATTGCTTTGACGGGTTGGATAAAGATGATCCCGCTAACTATACCAATCGCTCACCTTACCCGATCCTGCATATTCTTCGTGAAGCAAGTCTCGACCGAGCCCTGGAGAATTATGATGATCCAGAATCAATTCCCGACAACAACGTCAAACTGGCTCGTGAAAAGGGTGTGGCAACATTCACCCATATCTTAAAAAAATCTTTTAAAACAGAGCCTTAAATACTGATTCTTGCAACTCAGACAACAAAGTTTCTCTAAACCACGGATTCTTTTTTAGCCAAATATTATTACGTGGGCTAGGGTGGGGCAGGGGAAAGTAAGTTACGGCTTTTTTGATGCCATTATCAACACCTTCGCTACTTTTAACGTCTATTTCCTGATATTTTGCCCAATCTTTAACAATGGGGGTTATCGCTTGTGACTTTTTGATGCCGAGGTGCCACTGTAAGGCATATTGGCCGATAACCACTACCAACTCCAACTCTTTCAAGTGTCCTAAAAGTTTATGCTGCCAAGTTTGAGCACAAATTGGGCGAGGAGGGAGGTCACCTGATTTCCCTTTACCGGGATAACAAAAACCCATGGGTAAAATAGCGAACTGCTTTTCATCATAAAAGGTTGTTTCTTCCACACCGAGCCATTCACGGAGCCTAACGCCACTCGCGTCATCAAAAGGGCGTCCACGCTCATGGGTAATTTTCCCTGGTGCTTGGCCCGCTATTAGAATCTTTGCGTCGGGGCTAAACTGAAGTATCGGCTTCGGCCCAAGCGGCAAATCATCACACAGCTGACATTTCCGTGCTTGCTCAACGACTGGCTCAGTTAAAGGCAATCTGTTGCTCATACCATTTCTCATCATGTTATTAACTGCTCCATAGTATCAAGCCTTATAAGACCATCCAACCCATACTGAGCCACTTAGAAAACATGATAAACAGACATTATTTTATGATAAACATAAAATATATATTGACTTACAATAAACACGATCGTATTCTTTCAGCATGAAAATACAAATCAATTTAGATATTGAGATGGCAAAAAATAAAATGTCACTCAAAGAACTTTCGCAGAAAATCGGCATATCGATGACCAACCTTTCTTTGTTAAAAAATGGCAAAGTTAAGGCTATCCGATTTTCTACTTTAGAGGCGGTTTGCAAAGAACTGAATTGTCAGCCTGGCGATATTCTCGCGTATGTTGACGATAAACCGGAAACGGAATAAATAATAATGGAGACATTCATGAAGAAAGACTATTTACTACCGGGGATCATAGCCCTATTTCTGGCAATTATATTCCCCGTTTATTGGGTGCTTATGTTTAATTCCCGACTAGAGGAAGTTGCTAACTGGGCAGGGCTTATTCAACCTAAGTTAGACATTTATAGCTGGGTTTTCCTTTTTATTGGTGCTATTTCTATCTATTTATATGCGTATCTTAAGAAGATACTCCATGATCAGCTTAATTTTAAAAAGGTTGATGTATTACTAACCTTAATTATCATTAACTCAGCCATTTTCTATAGTGGGATCTTTATATCGGATGTCCTTGCTAACTTGGGTTATGCCCTAGCCTGGACAACCACAGGTGTTCATATCTTTGGTGTCATTTGTATCGTTATCTTCGGTATTCTAGATATTGTGATTGGCATCCTTTTACTCGCCAATCACCGCGACTTACCGTCATATTTAGTGATTTTAGCCGTTATTTCGCTACTTTTAGGATTGTTTGAAGTTAGTGTTATTTTTAGCATAGCGTCGATAGTTATTTACCCTCTATACCTCATATTTTTGGCCGTGTTCTTCTTGCGCAAGCCTGAAACCGTAGAGGTCGTTTAGCCCAATATCGAGAGTACTCTTATCTTAGCCACTATAGTTGATAGTGGCTTTTTTCTTTTGAAATAGGGCACACGAAGCTCAGTTGGTACGCTTGAAGCTGTAAATCCATATCGTCATCACCACCATTTCCATGTAGCCGATCACCCACAATAGGGCAGCCCAAGCTGGCTAAGTGACGCCGGATTTGATGCTTGCGCCCCGTTTCGATCCTCACTTCAACGTGACTATTATCGCCATCAAAGCTGATTTCTTTAGCATGACTTTTAGCCGGCTTCCCATCAATGGCTTGATTAATTGTGACCTGCGGCTCTGGCAACCGCCCATTCACCTGCGCACGGTAGATCTTTTCCACTTCTCGCTTTGCAAAGAGCTGGGATAAGGCTGCGGCAACTTTTTTATTGTGCGCTAGTACCATCAATCCCGATGCTGCCCGGTCCAGCCGGTGCACAACATAAGTTTGGCGATTATAATCAAAGTATTGCTCTACTAATCGACCTATAGAACAATGGTCGCCCCATTTTGAACCTTGCGCCCAAACCCCGTAGGGTTTATTCCACACCGAATAATCACCCTCATCTGCGACCAACTCGGGCATCTCAACCGTTTCACCTAAGACCTTTTCGTTATAGTATAAAAACAGCTGATCACCCTCTTTTATTTTGCTGTTCTTACGACGAATAGGTCTCGCAGTACCCGTTTTCTTGTTATTTTTTGACAGCCAAACCGCACCTTTTGCCATCGCATCTTTGACTTTCTGCTTTGACAAACCGCTCGCAGAAGCTAATAATTCAAGCGGGTTTTGCTCTGAGGATGCGACTGAAACCTGTATTTCTATATTCAATGCGTCTGTTTCTATCATAATAATTTAATTTGCTTTTTTAGCTTCTACTGTAGGATTTTCTGTGTCAATGAACTTTGCTTTTTTAGCCAAGCCCAATACTCCACAAGCTCCTAGTTTACTGAGGGACTTGCCAACTGTCACTGACCAATCTCAAGTCAGCCAGTATGAGGGGTACTTCTACTATAACCTCGAGAATCCACAGCCTTTTTTGTCTTTCGCTGCGCCACTGGATAATAAAGAAGCCAGCTTTACGCTCGATTTAACATCGGGTGCTATCGCCTATCGACGTCAACATGGAGGAGGGCGTAAGCAACATATCGCCAAGGCGTGCGGACTCAAGCATAACTGGAACCCCAATATTTTAGACGCAACCGCCGGTTTGGGTAGGGATGCTGCAGAGCTTCGCAGCCTCGGCTGCTCTTTGCGCATGATCGAACGCTCACCTTTTGTTGCCAGTTTGCTTGATGATGCGATCCAACGTGCTCAGCAATCCAATGTTGAATTATTTCACTCGGACTTTTCCCTATATCAAGGCCAGTCCGTGCAGTTGATAGAGCACTTAAGTCAGCAACAACAGCCTGATATTATATACTTGGATCCGATGTTCCCACCGAAGTCCAAGAGCGCTGCGGTAAAAAAAGAAATGCGCTTAGTGAAGTTGTTGGTTGGCGACGACCCCGATGCAGACGAACTATTGCCCGTCGCACTTAACCACGCCAAATACCGCGTGGTGGTCAAAAGACCCAGCTACGCGCCTTTCCTCAACAACCAAAAACCCTCGATGAGCATCGAAAGCAAAGGCAATCGCTTTGATGTATATGTGCTATCATCTCCTTCATTCTAGAAACATCAAAGACAACACCTTATGAACAATAAAGCCGCAGCATTACACATCTTGGTTAAAACCGAAGCAGAAGCTCAAGCGCTTAAGACTAAAATAGAGAAGGGCGCTGATTTTTCGACACTCGCCAAAAAACATTCCATGTGTCCCTCAAAAAAGCAGGGCGGCGATCTTGGAGAGTTTAAAAAGGGCGCAATGGTAAAGCCTTTTGATCAAGCTGTTTTCGCTAAAGACAGTGACGAAAAAAACGTCATTGGTCCGGTTAAAACACGTTTCGGTTACCACCTCATTCGGGTGCTATACACCAGCTAACTTACTCGATACAACCGATACTGCAGCTGGCCCGCTTTTTTGTCCTTTAGTAGCTGCCAATTTTCGGGCAGTTCGACTTCAAGCTTCTGTTCTATTTCTAAATAAATCAGAGCCTCTTCTTTCAGCAAGTTAGTTTGCGCTAACTTACTTACAACTTCTTGTGCTAAGCCCTGATGGAAGGGGGGATCTAAAAAAACGATATCGTAGGGCTGGTGTTCTTGCAGTAGAAATTGCTTGGCGTCTTGGTGCATCAAACTACCCATTTCAGCTCCAAGCAAACCTAAGTTAGACTCCAGTTGTCGCGCAGCTTTTTTATTCAGCTCAACAAAATCAACACTAGCCGCTCCACGTGATAATGCTTCTATCCCAACGGCTCCAGAGCCAGCAAATAGATCCAAGCAACGAGCCCCATGAATGTCACTTTGCAACCAGTTAAATAACGTCTCGCGCACACGATCCAGACTTGGCCTGAGTCCCTCCACTTCAAAAAACTTTAACTTTCGACCTTTCCATTGGCCGCCAATAACTCGAAACTGCCCGCTTTTGTTGGGCTTCTTTGTCGTGCGACGAGCGCTATCGACATATTTTTCGCGGTTGGCCATTGTGCTCCTAAGCCTCGGTAAAAAGCTGACGCTTGCTTGTCTAAAGTGGTAGGATAGCGCTTTTATTGTGTTGAATAAATAGAGAAGGTTCTAATCGGCTCATGAGCGATGACAAATCTAAAAAACGTGGCCTTTTTGGCTGGTTTGGTAAGAAAGACGAAACTCCAACCAACGAATCTGACAGTAACTCCACGCCTGAAGAATTAGAGGAAAAGCTTGAGCAAGCTGAGGAAGCGCTGGAGCAGGCGATTGAAGAAGATTTGGAGCAGCAGCTTGATGCTGACACCCTTGAGACTTCTGAAGAAGCAGCACCAGAACCGACGAAAGCCGACGACAGTACCCCTCCTAACCTTGCTGATCGGGCAAATCAATCAAATGAGCCAGTTGATTTAGCGGAAGAAACCGAAGAGGTTGTCTCAGATACGGTTAACGAAGCAACTAACCAAACAACTGAAGAGCAAGCTCCTGTAGACGAGTCGAATGACACTCAGTCAGCCACTGGCGACACTCAAGATAAACCCACCAAAAAAGGTTTTTTCGCACGCCTAAAAAGCGGCCTTAGCAAAACCCGTACGCAACTCACTAGTGGCATCGCGGACTTAGTGCTCGGCAGTAAGCAAATTGATGAAGAGTTGCTGGAAGACATCGAAACCCAATTATTAATGGCGGATGTTGGCGTCGAAGCCACGCGTCGAATCATTGATGATCTCACTGACAAGTCCGAACGTAAAGAACTCAAAGACGCCCAAGCGTTAATGGACAGATTACGATTACTTCTCTCAGAAATTCTTGAACCATGCAGCGCGCCACTTGAATTAACCCATAAGCCTCATGTTATTTTGATGGTTGGTGTAAACGGTGTGGGTAAAACCACCACCATTGGTAAACTCGCTAAAAAATTCCAGCAAGATGGTAAGTCTGTCATGTTAGCCGCTGGCGATACCTTCCGTGCGGCTGCGGTCGAACAACTTCAAGTGTGGGGTGAGCGCAATAATATTCATGTCACCGCACAACATACTGGCGCTGATAGTGCTTCTGTTATTTATGATGCATTGCAATCTGCGCAACGACGTGACATCGACGTGCTGATCGCTGATACCGCAGGACGCTTACACACCAAGTCTAACTTGATGGAAGAGCTGGCTAAGGTGAAGCGTGTGATGCACAAGCTTGACCCAAGCGCGCCGCATGAAGTGATGCTGGTGGTTGATGCTGGAACCGGTCAAAATGCGTTAAACCAAGCCGAACAGTTCCACAAATCGATTAATTTGACTGGCGTCACGATCACAAAACTGGATGGCACGGCAAAAGGTGGTATTATCTTTGCATTAGCAGATAAACTAGAAATCCCAATTCGCTTTATCGGTGTTGGTGAAGGAATTGATGATCTTCGAGAATTTAATGCCAGCGACTTTATTGAGGCTTTATTTGGCTCAGAAGCTCATTCAGAGTCGCCACAATAACAATCGAATCAATAGGATATTTATAACTATAAATGATTGAATTCCATCAGGTTTTTAAAAGATACGAGGGCGGGCATGAGGCTCTTAAAGGCGTTAGCTTTGGTTTGCCCCGTGGTGAGATGGCTTTTTTAACTGGCCACAGCGGTGCTGGTAAAAGTACGCTATTAAAACTCATCGCCTTGATGGAACGCCCTACGCGTGGGCAAATCATTCTTGATGATATCAACATCTCTAACGTTAAAGATCGCCAGGTTCCCTATCACCGCCGTAAGATTGGCATGATTTTTCAAGATCACCGCTTACTGTTTGACCGCACGGTTTACGACAACGTCGCCTTGCCTTTAATCATTGCTGGCGTTTCCGATCGTGATATTCCTAAACGCGTCCGTGCCGCATTGGATAAAGTTGGCTTATTGAGCAAAGAGCGTCAATTGCCCATTCAGCTTTCTGGCGGAGAACAACAGCGAGTAGGTATCGCCCGCGCCGTGGTTAATAAGCCCCCTTTGTTATTAGCGGATGAGCCAACGGGTAACCTGGATCCAGAGTTGTCCGAAGATATCATGAACCTGTTCGCTCAGTTTAATCAGGTTGGGGTGAGTGTTCTCATTGCTTCACACGACTTAGGTTTAATCGCTCGCATGAAGCACCCAGTCATCGCCCTGAAAGAAGGGCGCACCATACGTAATGAACTGGCTGAGGTGGACTTCGTATGAGCAACCAAAAGGTCAGCACAAAAAGGGCTAGCGCCACCAGCTACAAAGTCAGCTTTCGCGACCGTTTCCGTACCGCGCTAAAGCTACACAAAGAAAACAGCATCCAAACACTACTCGATATATTGCGCCAGCCGACGAATAGCTTGATGACTATTTTGGTGTTAGCTATTGCTTTGGCCCTACCATCAGCCTTCTACTTGTTTATGACCAATGCTAAAGCTGTTTCACAATCATGGGATGGTGGCATTAAGATGGCGCTTTACCTTGAGGATTCAGCGACTGAAAAGCAAGCTCAAGAATTACTGACAGAATTGAATCTTCGCCCCGAGTTTAAGCAGGTTACCTTTGTCAGCAAAGAAGATGCTTTACGGGAATTCAAAGACTATTCTGGCTTCGGCGACGCCTTAGATTATCTTGATAATAACCCGATGCCCTATACCATCACTCTAGAGCCCACCGCCTCCTTTAGTGACCCTGCAGCACTTGAAACTCTCGCCCAAGAGCTTGCTGACTTGGCGCAGGTTGATCAGGCCAAATTAGACAGCGACTGGATTAAAAAATATAATTCAATTCTTACCATTTCAGAGCAGGTGGCGACATTTGTCAGCTTGATGCTGGCACTTGGCGTACTTTTGATTGTTGGTAACACTATTCGTTTAGCTATATTAAACCGTCGTGAAGAGATCCAGGTGATCAAACTCGTTGGCGCGACCGATGCTTTTATCCGCCGTCCTTTTTTATATGCCGGTTTTTGGTATGGCCTGATCGCTGCTTTGCTGGCTGCCTTGATGGTCAACATAGTGTTCGTCTTATTGAAACAATCGACCAGCCAACTCGCTCAACTCTATAGCAGTGAGTTTTCTTTATTGGGGTTAGCGCCAAGCTTTACGCTCGGTTTATTGGTCATTGGTGCCTTACTTGGCTTAACCGGTGCTTGGGTCTCCGTTAGAAAGCATTTAAAAGACATCAATCCTCAGTAATCGATATCCTCACTCTAAAGCCTGCTTCCATCTAGCCTGTTTGTAACTATTTGCTGATTAAATAGTCAATATTGATACTATGCATTTGCTTGATGGCGCTAACCTTGTTAAAAATAGTCCATATTTTTTACTAAGCGAATATCCCAAGCGAAGGACCCACAATGAAACAATTAATGACTGGCATTATCGCCGCAACCGCTATTGCCTTCTCAAGTTCCTCTTCAGCTGAGCCTGTAGAGTATGAGTTTGATACTGTTCACAGCCAAATCATCTTTAAAATTAATCATTTAGGCTACTCTAACTCTTTCGGTAAGTTTCCAACGTTCCGTGGCGAATTGACTTTTGATCAAGAAGACTGGTCAAACTCTTCTACTAGCGTTGAAATTAAAGCTGCTTCTATCGATTTAGAAAACAAAAAGTGGAACGATCATATGAAAAATGCTGATTTTTTCCACGTTGATAAGTATTCAAAGCTCAGCTTCAAGAGCACAAAACTAGAGAAAACAGGTGACAACACAGGTGTTCTACACGGTGACTTGACAATTTTAGACAAAACTCGTCCCGTGACATTGGATCTGACGCTTAATAAAGCCGGTATTCACCCAATGTCAGAACAACAGCATGTCGGTTTTTCAGCGCGCGGCACCATTAAACGTTCAGAGTGGGGCATGACTTACGGTGTTCCAGCAGTGGCCGACGATGTTCACATTATTATTGAGGTTGAAGCATCGGCTAAGTAATTGATTTACCTAGGTTAGTATTAGGACTTCCCAAACCCTAGCCTAGGGACTTCTTCAAGATGTAACACTTTCGATCAAAGCCCCGTCAATATTGACATTTCTTTACCACTTTTTTGATCAAAAGACTGAAACTTTTTGCTATATTTAGCACTCTTATTGACAAAGTGCTAAAAAGTTAGCACTCTCAAGAAAAGAGTGCTAATATCAACGTAACTATTAATTTTAGGAGGGGATGAATGAGCAATATCCCAATGAACATGGCGCTATCGGTACCAACAGGCAGTATTGACGGATATGTCAGCACGGTCAACGCCATACCTGTTCTCTCCGCTGAAAACGAACAGGCATTAGCGCACCGCTTTAGAGATGAACAAGATCTTGACGCTGCACGCCAGTTAGTAATGGCTCACTTACGCTTTGTCGTACATATTGCAAGAAGCTATAGTGGCTATGGTTTGCCGCAAGCAGACTTAATCCAGGAAGGTAATATTGGCCTGATGAAGGCAGTGAAACGCTTCGATCCAACTGTAGGCGTACGTCTAGTATCGTTTGCGGTACACTGGATTAAAGCCGAGATTCATGAGTATGTATTACGCAACTGGCGCATCGTAAAAGTTGCAACAACGAAAGCTCAGCGCAAACTGTTCTTTAACTTACGTTCTAAGAAAAAATCGTTGAACTGGTTAAATAATGAAGAAGTTAAAGCGGTTGCGGACGATTTAGGCGTCAAACCTGAAGAAGTGCGTCGCATGGAAGGTCGCTTAAATGCACGCGATGCTGCGTTTGATGCACCAGCTCAAGAAGACGACGAAAGCGCGGCTTACGCCCCGGTTCACTACTTAGAGGCGAGCAACGCAGATCCAGCCCAAGAAATTGAGCAAGAGCAATGGCAGGGCCAACGTGAAGAACGTTTAATGTATGCTTTAAAGACATTGGATGATCGTAGCCAAGATATCCTGCAACAACGCTGGTTGGGCGACCAAAAAGCAACATTGCACGAGTTGGCTGATAAGTATGGTGTTTCAGCTGAGCGTATACGTCAGTTAGAAAAGAACGCCATGAATAAGATCAAAAACGCGATTAACTAATCGTTCGTTTTACTTCGAAAAGCAGGCTTCGGCCTGCTTTTTTTATGCCGCCCCCCTTTATCTCATTGGTTCTCGAGCAGTAAATCCGGCCTTATATCTCTCGAAAGTCACTAAATTTGTCACACAAAAACTACCAATGTATAAATATTTGACACTTTTTGGCTAAAAAACCATCTATTTCTCCTGTTAATACTTGATCCAGTTCACATTTCGTAGCAGTATAAAATACACACAATAAATAAACGCTGGACTGGGGAGGCGCTCAATGACAATGACCAAGCTGATATCCATATTAACTATCTTCCTGTTAACAGCATGTGGCGGTGACGAGGGAGCTGAAAACACTGAGAAAACGGTCAGCAAAGCAAAACGTGATTGCAGTTTAAGCATGGGGTGGGAGTCACGAGCTCCATACCAGTTTGAACGCAATGGTGAAATTACCGGTATTGATGTTCAAATCTTCAAGCAAGCGGCCGATACCATCAACTGCGATGTTACTTTCGTCGAAAAATCATGGACTGAGTTGTTAACGGACTTAGAAAAAGGGGAGCTGGATGTGCTAGCAGGCGCTACTGTCACGCCCGACCGTGAAGAGTTTGCTAACTTTTCACCATCTTACCGTGATGAATCTTTTACTCTCTTTATTCGTGCTAGCAATAGCTACAATGGTAATACTCTAAGTGGCTTCTTAAGTCGTAGCCAAAAAGTTGGTATTACTAGCGATTATTTCTACGGGCAAGAAGTCTACGAACTGATGAATCACCCACAATACTCCAACCTATTCGTTGATTCAAAGTCAGGCGAACAAAGCTTCTTTAATATCCTTTATAGTGAGATTGATGGCGTCTTAGCAGATCCCGTTGAAGGTCACTACATTATCAAGCGCAAACGTCTTGATGATAAGATCAAAGCATCGAACGTCCACATCCCAAGCGATAGTGTGGCATTTATGTTCAGCAAGAAAACGGTCAAAGACAAACAACTAGAATCGTTACAGAAAGCTATCAAAGGCATGGTTGATAATAATCAAGTACAGCAAGTAATTTCTCAGTTTTAAATTTTTGACTGATAAAAAGCCGAGCTATTTGCTCGGCTTTTTTTGTCGTATGCGAACCGTCATAGCGGTTTGATGTTATGAAATTTTTCCGCTAGACTTCGCACACATCAATGCTGTTGATAGCACATCATATTAAGTTAAACGGATAGAATCATGACAATGAGTAAGACACTTTCCTTAAGCATTCTATCCTCCTATTGCTGGCTATCAAAAGATTCACTAAAAAACACTAACCTCCCCCCATCGTCACTTAAAATCTTTGATGTTGAAGACATCGTTCTTAACCAAATTCCACCAATAAAGCGTCGGCGTTTAAAGGGCTTAAGCAAAATGGCGATGCATACCTCGCTTAGTTGTTTAGACAAAGTCAATTTTTCGGCTGACGAGGTTTATACTGTCTTTGCATCACAACACGGTGAAATTGGCCGTACAACCAGCATTGTTAACGATATTGTTGATGGTAATGACATTTCGCCAAAAGACTTCAGTCTTTCGGTTCATAACTCTTCTTTAGGTCTATTTTCTATTTTTAATAAAAATAAGCACTTTGGCACCAGCATTGCGGCTGGTAGCAATACTTTCGGCTTTGCATTGCTGGAAAGCTACAACCTACTGAAACGTAACCCTAAACAAACAGTATTATTAACCTGTTTTGACTTGGAAGTTGACCAACCTTTCGGTAGATTACAACAACGCAAGTATCCCAGTTATAGCCTTTCATTATTGCTTTCTTTGAATAAGGCTAACGCCCAAGATATCAGTTTCAGCTTTGAACGATCCGATATTGAACAATCGTCACATCAGCCTTTAGCGATTGCCTTTTTTGAGTTTTTGCAGGGTGAAATAACCGCCGCACAGTTAAGTTCAGCCGATTACCACTGGAAGTTCAATAAGCATGCTCCATCGGCTTAATTACATCTGGCGAGTATTTGCCACAGGGCTGTCCTTCACTACTTTTGGCTTGGGGGGACTGTTCTTATCGCTATTTGTTTTCCCGGTGATAAAAGTTTTCAATCCCGACCCCGACATTCGAAAGCGTAAAGCTCGTTATTTAGTTCATCGTTCTTGGCGCTTTTTTATCAGTTTTATGCAGAGTTTGGGGATTTTTAGCTTTGATCTCGAGGCTGCGCGCAAAGAACTTCAAGGCGTTGAAGGTAAAGTCATTATCGCTAATCACCCAACCTTAATTGATGTGGTCGCTTTAATATCCCTTATCCCAAGAGCCGATTGTGTGGTGAAACAAGGTTTGTGGAATAACTTCTTTTTGAAAAGAGTCGTCCGAGTAGCTGATTTTATTAATAATGATCAAGATGTGAATAAGCTCATTGAAAGCTGTAAAAAAACCCTCGAAGAAGGGTATAATCTAGTCGTATTTCCTGAGGGTACTCGCACAGTTCCTAATCAACCGTTAAAATTACAGCGCGGCGCCGCAAATATTGCTATTCGCTGCCAACAAAAACTTTTGCCGGTGATCATCGACTGCAACCCAACCACATTAACTAAACAAGAAAAGTGGTACCAGATCCCATCACGACGAGCTAAGTTCTCCATGCGTGTGGTCCAGGAAATCAACATTACTCCGTTTTTGCAAATGGATAAAAGCGAATCAATCGCTGCAAGAAGATTAACGGAGCATATTAAAACAGTGTTTACTGAGGAAATTTTGAAGAATGAGACCAATTGAAAACGAGATCAAAGCGGTCATTATTGAATCACTTGATCTAGAAGATATTAGCATTGATGACATTGAGACTTCTGAGCCATTATTTGGGGATGGCCTCGGTTTAGATTCTATTGACGCACTCGAATTAGGATTAGCCTTAAAAAAGAAGTTTGATATAAAGCTTGACTCTAACTCTGAAGAATCGAAAAAACATTTTTATTCAGTCAGCACTTTAGCAGACTTCATAGAGCAACAAAAAAGGACTGCGTAATGACTAAGTTAGAAACAAAAGAGCAAATCTATCAACAACTTGTTGTTATTTTGGTAGAAGACTTTGAAGTAGAGTCTGATGATATCAGTTTAGAAGCTAATCTCTATACGGATCTTGATCTCGATAGTATTGATACAGTGGACTTGGTCATTAAACTTCAAGAGATCACTGGGAAGTCCGTTAACCCTGAGACTTTCAAAGCCGTTCGCACTATGCAGCACGTTGTTGACGCAGTTTATGACCTAGTACACGACTAATGGCTCTATTGCTCAAAGTTGCCATCGCTTTGGTAGTATTAGTATATCCCATAGCGATCTATTTTGGGCTTCAGTATCTTCAGCCTAAATATTTAGCCATCAGTTTAGCAGCCTTAGTTATACTGCGTGCACTCTTCACAAACAACCAACTTCTTAAGGCCGTAAAAGGGCTTTGGGTTGTCATACTAGTGGTAGGATTAACTCTTGCCGGTTTTAGTTACTTTAAAAACACCGATCTTGGCTTAAAGCTTTATCCCGTGATTATTTCTGCCAGTTTCCTCGCTTTATTTAGCTACAGTCTCTTTAAACCACCCTCTGTTATTGAACGCTTAGCACGCCTTCAAGATCCAGATTTACCACCAGATGGAGTTCGTTACACCAGAGCAGTGACACAAGTATGGTGTGTCTTTTTTGTCTTCAACATGACAATCGCGCTATACACCGTTTTCTTTTCTACTACCGAAATATGGGCGCTTTATAACGGTTTCATATCCTATTTGTTAATGGGGGTTTTATTTATTTCTGAGCTAGCTTACCGCAAATGGGTTCTACAAAAAGGCGGTGATTAATGGATCACATCACAGCACAAATTAAACAATTACTTGAAAGCGACAGCGACCAGCTGGTCGCATTTAACGACAGACAGTCATTTTCTCGTCGTGATTTTCAAAAGCATGTTTTGCAAGCCGCGGCGAACCTTGAGCAGCTTTCCCATCAAAAGTATTTGCTATTTGCTGATAACACCTATGATTTTGCCGTTAATTTTATGGCGTTAATCATAGCTGGGAAAGATATCGTGTTGACCGCTAATACCAAGCCTGACTGGCTTAAATCCATTGGTCAGTCCTATCAAGCAGTCCTTTCTGATTCGTCTGATGCTGACAGTTTGTCGATTACACATTACCTCAACAGTGTTGCTCCTACTGACAAATTAGACATACCCAACAACCTGCTAAACATTCTCTCCCAGAGCAAGATCCAATTTTATACCTCAGGCTCCAGTAGCGAGCCTAAGGCCGTTTCCAAGCACTTCTCTCAATTGTTGTTAGAAGCACATAATTTAGAACAGTTGTTCGGAGCAGCTATCAGAAATAGCAAAGTCTTCGCCACAGTGTCGCACCACCATATTTATGGCCTTATTTTTAGGTTGCTCTGGCCTTTATTTTACAAAAAGCCGTTTAACACCAATATTTTGCTTTACCCTGAAGAATTAGTAGCCGCCAGTCAGCATTATTCAGATATCTGCTTAATCTCCAGCCCTGCTTTTTTATCGCGTCATGATAAACAGCTATCCGATATAGCGTTAACTCAATGCTTTAGCTCAGGGAGTCTTCTGTCGCCCAAAGCGGCTCACTTAACGCGAAAGCAATTCAACCTTTATCCCGTCGAAGTATTTGGTAGTACAGAAACCGGGGGCATTGGGTATCGCACCCAAGCCAATAATAATACTGTCTGGAGCCTGTTTCCCAGCGTCGCATTAACGCTCAACAAAGAAGGGCGGGCTAGGCTAACGTCTCCGTATATACCAAATCCTGAGTACCTAGATGATAACATTGAAATCATTGGGGAGAGTCAATTCCGCTTACATGGACGCACTGATAGAGTTGTTAAAATCGAAGAAAAAAGAGTGTCGCTAGATGCTCTCGAACAAGCTATAAAGGAGTCGAGCTTGGTCGACGACTGCAAAGTTGTTGTCATACAACAGCATAGAACTTTTATTGGCGCTGTGGTTGAACTTAGCGATAGTGGAAGCGATTTTTTAAAGAACCACTCTAAACTCCAGCTCAACCAACAACTTAAAGAGATGCTAGATTCAAAGTTTGAGGCAGTTGCGATCCCGAGAAAGTGGCGTTATTTTGACCATTTACCCTATAATTCACAGGGAAAGCTTCCCATCAACACACTGGTCACACTATTTTAATATGACATTCCCTGACGTTTTGAACAAACTGCAAACCGACGATGCCACTATGGTCGAACTTGACATAGATCCTAGGCTGCAAGCTTTTGAAGGGCATTTTGACTCATTCCCTATTGTGCCTGGAGTGATACAAATTCAGTGGGCATTGCATTTCTTCCAACAAATATTTCACTCTGAGTCATCCGCAATTGCATGGCGTATCAACAAAGTCACAGCGTTAAAATTCCAACATGTCATCGCCCCCCACAGCAAGGTTAATTTACACTTATCCTTTGATGAAGCTAAGTGTTGCTTAACCTTCAAATTTAATAACGATGAACACACTTACTCTTCTGGCAAGCTGTTTCTGGAAAAAAGCTAATCATCATGGCATCTAACGACTACTGTATTATTATTCCTAACTATAACCATACTCAACATATCGAGAATGTTCTGCAGCAGATATCTCAGCAGCAGCTGCCGGTTATTTTGATCAATGATGGGAGCAACGCTAAAACTAAGACGTTTTTAATCGAGACTGCCCGCAAATTTAAGTTTGTTAGCTTAATCCACCTTGAGACAAATCAAGGAAAGGGTGGCGCCGTGATTACTGGACTTCTTGAAGCTCATCGCCAAGGATATAGTCATGCAATACAAGTCGACGCCGATGGTCAGCATGCTATTAACGATATCCCCAAATTTATTAACCTCAGCGAAGATGCTTCTCAAGCTGTGATTTGTGGCATACCAGACTACGACAAGTCTGTGCCTTTAGGTCGACTCATACCTCGTTACATTACTCATTTTTGGGTTTGGGTAGAAACACTGTCCTTTCGGATTAAAGATTCGATGTGTGGCTTTCGTTTATACCCCTTGAGTAGTACCACAGAGTTAATTCGCAATACTCGCATTGGCAAACGCATGGATTTTGACACTGAAATCTTGGTTAAGCTTGACTGGAAAGCCGTTCCCATCATTAACTTACCCACTAAAGTCACCTATCCAGAGGATGGTTCTTCACATTTCCGTATGTGGCAAGACAATTGGCTAATTACAAAAATGCACACCCGCCTTTTCTTCGGCATGCTCGTTAGGCTGCCGAAGTTAATTGCGCGACACTTTACGCACTCAACCCCAAAAACCACACTATGAAAGATAAGCACTGGTCGGCAACTCAAGAGCGCGGCTCAACCTTCGGTATTCAGTTACTGGTTTGGCTGTATCGTGTCTTTGGTCAGTGGCTATTCCGACTGGTACTGATTCCTGTCATCGGCTACTTTACCCTGACCGGTAATAAAGCAAAGCAAGCTTCTTATGATTATCTAAGACGTGTAAATGCTTATACCCATAATCCAGCAAAAGTTCGCTGGTATCATGTTTATAAACACTTTTATCAATTCGGTATTGCCGCTGTCGACAAAATTCGTGCATGGTTAGACGATATAAAGCTAAGTGACGTCACCATTCACCACCCACAAGTTTTCCAACAACTGAGAGACAGTAGTCCTAAGCAAGGAGCACTATTTATTGGCTCTCACCTCGGTAACTTAGAGTTATGCCGTGCCATCGGTGAAAACGATACTGATATAAAAATTAATGCGCTAGTCTTTACAAAGCACGCTTTGAAATTTCAGTCCGCCTTGGAAAAATTTAACCCCAATGCGCAATTGAACTTAATACAAGTAGATTCGCTTGGTGCTGAAACGGCTATTGAGCTTAAAGATAAAGTCGATAACGGTGAGATAGTCATCATTGTGGGCGATCGCACCTCTGTTACCCAGTACGGACGAGTTAGTTACGCCGAGTTTCTTGGTCAACCAGCTCCTTTTTCGCAAGGACCATTTATTTTAGCGAATGTATTAGACTGCCCGACTTACTTGATCTTCTGCCTCAAGCAGTCACGGGGCTACCACATCTATTTAGAGCACTTCGCCGACAGTTTGAAGCTCAGTAGAACTGAGCGGGCTCAACAGTTACAATCAATCATTCAGCGGTACGCGAGCCGATTAGAATACTATTGCCTAAAAGCACCTTATCAGTGGTTTAACTTTTTTAAATTTTGGCAAAAAGACGATAAAGCGCATATCACGCGTGCCGCAATCAACAAAAACGAGAAGCAATCCAGTGACAACAGCTAATTCAACAATCACTTTTGGTCTTTCAAAGATCACTATTGAACACATTAATGCCATGGCAAAAGGCCAAGCGCAGATATCTCTTAGTTCTGATAAAAACTTTAAAGAGACCATAGAGCAGGGTGCTAATTTTCTCAAGAACTTGCTGCAAGAAGACGGTGTTATTTATGGCGTAACCACTGGTTATGGCGATTCAGTGACTGAGCAGGTACCGCTGGGTAATGTCCATGAGCTTCCACTTCACCTGACTCGTTTTCACGGCTGTGGTTTAGGGGATACTTTTTCGGTTGAAGAAACTCGCGCTATTTTGGGCGCGCGACTTACATCCCTAACCCAAGGTTATTCAGGCGTAACATGGGAATTGTTAGAGCAACTTGAAACCTTACTGGCCCATGACATCATGCCTCGAATTCCTCAAGAGGGCTCCGTAGGCGCTAGTGGTGATCTTACTCCGCTATCGTATGTTGCAGCCGTTTTAGTCGGCGAGCGTGAGGTTTTTTATAAGGGTGAATTAAGGTCAACTAACGATGTTTTTGAGGAGCTTAACATTAAGCCCTTAACGCTACAGCCTAAAGAAGGCTTGGCCATTATGAACGGCACAGCTGTAATGACGGCGCTTGCATGCATCGCATATCAACGTGCTGAATACTTAATTGAGCTTTGCTCTCGAATTACTGCTTTGTGCTCAATCGCATTACAGGGCAATAGTGCGCATTTCGATGATATTCTGTTTAACGCTAAGCCACACCCTGGTCAAAACCAAGTGGCAGCCTGGATTAGAGACGACCTGAATCACCACAAGCATCCGCGTAATTCCAGTCGCCTGCAGGACCGCTACTCTATACGCTGCGCACCACACATCATTGGTGCAGTGAAAGATTCTTTACCTTGGATGCGTCAAATCATCGAGACCGAACTGAATAGCGCTAATGACAATCCGATCATTGATGGCGAAGGCCAACATGTTTTGCATGGGGGCCACTTCTATGGTGGGCACATAGCCATGGTTATGGACACCCTAAAAACTGGCATCGCAAACCTTTCAGATTTAATGGATCGCCAAATGGCGTTACTGATGGATCGAAAGTTTAATAACGGTCTACCTAATAACCTTTCGGCTGCCCAAGAGGACCGTAAAGCGATCAATCATGGTTTTAAGGCGGTGCAAATTGGTATCAGCGCATGGACAGCTGAAGCACTAAAAAATACCATGCCCGCTAGCGTCTTCTCACGCTCTACCGAATGTCATAACCAAGATAAAGTCAGCATGGGCACTATCGCAGCGCGTGACTGTTTACGCATATTACAATTAACCGAACAGGTTGCGGCAGCCTCGTTAATGGCTTCAAGCCAAGCAGTAAAAATCCGCATTGATCGGCAAGAGCTTGAGCATGAGTCATTATCCGGCAGTATTAAGAATACTTTGGATGAGGTGTTTACCATCTTTAAGCTCGTCGATGAAGATCGTCCGTTAGAAGCTGAACTCCGGAACTTTGTTTCCTTGATACAAGATCAACACTGGACAACCTATAAATAAGGCTTGGTGATGAATAATAAAACACTACAACAACACGCTATAGCGGCTGAATGCTTTGTTGAAGTTCCCTTCTTTGACCTCGACCCCATGCACATTGTCTGGCATGGTAATTACGTCAAATACTTTGAGCAGGCGCGCTGTGAATTGCTCCGAAAGATTGACTACGACTACCCTCAAATGAAGGCTTCAGGATTTTATTGGCCGATTATTGATATGCGCGTCAAGTACATAAAACCGGCTAATTTTGGTGAAAAATTATTGTGCATTGCCACCTTCAAAGAGTTTGAGAACCGCCTCAAGATCGATTACCTCATCCAAAATGCTCAAACGGGTGAAAAGCTCTGCAAAGGTTATACAGTTCAAGTAGCCGTAACAACGACAGATTTTGAAATGCAACTTGTATCGCCAAAAATACTCCAACAACAACTAGAAAGCTATATTGCTGATTTATCATGATGAATAAACTTGCTCAACTACTCGTGACACTGGTTATTGCTTTTGTAAGCACAACTGTCTTCTCAAGCGAAATAAACTCGTGCGATATCAATACAATGATGCAAACAATACAGCATCAACCACATCTTCAAAAATTCAAGCAAGAAAAAAACATCAAAGTTCTAGCAAACCCTCTAACATCATTTGGCTACCTCTTACTGGCTAATCAAGAAGCCGTGGTTTGGCAAACAACCCAGCCTATCAAGAGCACCACCGTCATAAGTCCTAACAACTTTCGTCAGTACAATAAAAAAGACCAGTTAATGACCATGCCGGCCAATACTAGCAATCAAACTTCCCAGCTGGTTTCGTCAACTTTTCTGTCAATATTGTCTGGTACTATTGATCAGTTGAACGACAACTTTGAGGTCAGTACTTCTTGCTCAGAAACCGAATGGCATATAAGCCTTATCCCTAACAATAATGACATCCTTCGCTTACTTCAAAAAATTGATATCACAGGCAACATACAAATCAATCAGCTGAACTTTGTCGAAACCAACCAAGACATCACCCAAATTAGCTTTACGCCTACTGATGACTCCACCATCAAAAACCAACTAAGGTCCTACCTTGCCAACTAAGTATCGAGCCTTTATTTGGCTATTTCTCATCTTTATTGTTGGCGGGTTTTTCTATGCCCAGCTTAATGCTGGTTTACGGATTGAAACCAATATTTTAAAACTGGTTCCGCAAACCGAAGCTGACCCTTTTGCGGAAAAGGCCTTTGAAAAATTTTCTGATAACAATTTTAAAAAAGTTATTTTTGCTCTTATCTCTGACAGTGAATCTACCACCATAAGCTCTGCTCAAGCGCTGTCCCATTCCTTGAAACAATCAGGGTTATTGGAATCCTTAGATTCACACATCAGTCAAGATGAACAAGAAGCCATAGGTCAGCTCTACTTTAATCACCGTTTCCACTTACTCAGTGATAATGATAAAAGAATATTGCAGCAAGAAGGTCACCAACCCTTCGTTGACGCTGCGTTACAGATGGTCTATTCACCACTATCCAGTCAGCTGATAACTTTGTTGCCTAGCGACCCTTATCTATTATCTTACCGCTACTTACAAGACATCACTGCACTCAACTCAACACATAACCAGAGAAGAGTTGTCGACGAGATTAGCCTATACTCTAATAAAAGTGATACTTACGCTGTAGTTACAGCAACCTTGAAAGCGTCACCATTTGACAGCAACACTCAACAAAATCTATCGTCTCTGGTTACACAGTTTCAAGAGTCCCATCCCTCGACACAGTTGCTCTATACTGGCGCAGTATTTTATGCACAGCATGCAGCGACCTCAGCTAAATCGGAAATTTCAACCATTGGACTGGGCTCCTTAATTGGTGTCATTGTTCTTTTGATTCTTGCTTTTAAAAGCGTCACGCCACTGCTCTTAACATTAACATCGCTCGCGGTAGGAATTTTCCTAGGGTTTACCATGACCCACGCATTCTTTGGTTCAGTACATGTTCTAACCCTAGTTTTTGGCGCCAGTCTTATCGGCGTCGCCGTAGATTACTCGTTCCACTATTTTGCCAGCGCCAATGAAACGCCAAGCCCTTTACCAAAAATTTTAGCCGCAATTAGTTTAGGCCTTATTTCTAGCGTCATAGGCTATGCCGCATTGTTCACGACACCATTTCCAGGCTTGCAGCAAATGGCTCTTTTCTGTGCCACTGGACTGATTGGTGCATTTTTAACTGTTACGCTTCTATTTGATCAAATGCCTACTAAAGCAAAAAGCCCCAGCTGGCTACTGTCGACTTTTGTGGGCTTAAGCCGTATCAGCCAAAAACTCAGTACCCCGAAATTTCTGTTCATACTTCTAGTTGCGCCTATTTCGGCGGGATTGCTACTAACCACAATCGATGAAAACAACGACAGCATCCGCCAACTGCAAGCAATACCACCACAGCTTCATCAACAAGAACAGGCCATTCAACAACTCGTTGCCGCTCCAGCGACCAATCAGTTCTTCGTGGTAAAAGGCTCCAGTCACCAAGAGTTATTGAGCAAACTTGACGCAGTGACTCCAGAGCTTCATAAGCTAAGGGAGCAGGACGTTATTGATGGCTATACCCACTTGGCTCAATTTGTGCCGTCGTTACAAGAGCAAAGCGCCAACTATCAATTAATTTCTAACTTTATAGATACTGATTCTTTATCAGACTTCATCGATCTGGGGCTCGTGACTCACGAACAAGTCGTTTCTTTAGGTTCGGAGTTTGCATCTAAAGAAAAGCAACTCCTCACGTTAGAACCATGGCTCCAGTCTCCGCTTGGCCAGCGACTGTCTTATCTATGGCTTGGACAAATCGATCAACAATATTCCTCGATTATTACACTGCATAATATTCATCACATAGAGCCTCTTGCCAAGCTTGCTGACAAAAACCCTTATTTATACTTTATTAACAAAGTTGATAAAGTCTCCAGTATGTTTTCAGAATACAGAGAACTGACATTAATCATGTTATCGATTGCTATTACAGTGATCTTTTTATTACTGTCGATTAAATATAATGCGCGTATCGCTGGTTATATCGTTTGGGGACCTGTCGTCGCTTCATCGCTCGCCATTATTATGAATATACTGATTAACGGTAGTTTTAATTTATTTAGCACCCTAGCGTTATATTTAGTCTTTGGTATTGGTATTGATTATGGATTATTTTACGCTGAGTCCAAAGATCGCTCAAAATACATAAGTCTTGCTATCGGGCTTTCAGCAATCACGACGTTTCTATCCTTTGGCCTACTATCCCTTAGTGAAACTCCAGCTATCCATGCTTTTGGTTTAACCATGTTAACGGGCATATTGACAGTCTTCTTGCTGTCGCCAATACTTGGCCATCAAATCTACCACGCAAGGGAGTCCGCCGGTGATTAATTCAAATCAAGAATACGATGTCATTATTATTGGCGCAGGGCCTGCTGGAGCGCTTGCAGCGAGTCTGTTGGTACAGAATCACTTACGCGTCTTAGTCATCGAGAAGCAAACATTTCCCCGCTTTTCTATCGGCGAAAGCCTATTACCCCAATCCATGGTTTACCTCGAGCAAGCCAAGCTACTGTCTGCCGTAGAAGCCAGTGCGGATGAGCTTGGTTTCCAATATAAAAACGGTGCTATTTTTAACTCGTCTGAACAAGATTCTATTTTTGATTTCTCACAAAAGTTGAGCGAAGGTCCCGCATACACCTACCAAGTTAAACGTGCTGAATTCGATCAGCTGCTAGCCCAAAAGGCCCAAGAATTTGGTGCAGACTTTGCTTTCGGCTATACCGTTAAGAGTATTGAGTTTACCCCAGAGCCCATACTTACCATTTCGCATCCCAAAGACGACGAATTAAAACTGCATAGTAAATTTGTTCTAGATGCCAGTGGCTTTGCTCGTGTTTTACCACGACTACTTGATCTCGATCTGCCAAGTGACTTCCCGGTAAGAAGTTCTGTATTTGCGCATATTAGCGACAACATCAACAACTCTAGCTTTGATCGGAATAAAATTCTTATCGGCTCGCACCCGCAAGCCCAAGACGTCTGGTACTGGCTAATACCCTTCGCTGATGGCACAGCTTCCATTGGTTGTGTTGCCAAACCTCAATTTTTTGATGATATTCGCAACACTGAAGCGCTTGATTCAGATAATGCTTTACTGCTTCATTGCATTCAGCAAAACAAACGTTTTGGCGCTCTATTATCTGAGGCTGAAATCATTAGACCCGCACAACAACTCACTGGCTACTCGTCTAATGTGAAACAATTATATGGTGATCACTATGCCTTACTCGGGAACGCAGGAGAATTTTTAGATCCTATATTTTCTTCAGGCGTTACCATTGCTTTTAAGTCCGCATCTTTAGCCAGTGATTGTCTGTTGAAACAGTTTAATCATACGCCGGTATGCTGGGAGCGTGAGTTTTCTCAACCTTTAAAAGCTGGCGTTGAAACTTTTAAAGCCTTTGTTCACTCCTGGTATCAAGGCCAATTACAACAAATCATTCAATTCGAAGAAGCTCCCCAAAACGTCCGCGAAATGATTTGCTCTGTCTTGGCTGGCTACGCTTGGGATGAACAGAACCCATATAATCAAAACACACAAAGGCGACTCAATGCTTTAGGAGAGTTATGCGCCTCTTAAATCTCATACTTATACTACTATTGCTAAGCGGCTGTCTTAGCAAGTATCAAAACTCGATTGAACATGTGTCGATTGCAGATAACGTCAACTACACTTTGTTACCAACCATTCCCTTTAGCAATGGTTTAACAATGACGCAAAGTGCTACTGTGACTTATCAAGATGAAAGTCATGATCTTATTTTTCACACTGAAATCACCAATCGGCAATTGACTATGGTGGGGTTAAGTCCGACTGGCACCCGATTATTCACCATTGTGATGCAAGAAGGCTCGGTTAACGCTGAAGGCTTTTCCTCCCTGATCGATGCCATTAAACCCGAGTACCTGTTAGCAGACCTTCAATTAAGCTTATGGCCACAAAGCCAACTTAACCAAAATTTGAGTGGGGCAGTTGTTAAAGAGCCTCGTCCGTTAACACGAAACGTGGTTCAAGCAAACAACACAATTATTACTGTTCACTACTCTGAGGCAGAATATTATAAAGGTGATATACAATTTACTCATCACCAAAGAGGCTATAACCTAAGCCTGACACCATTAGCTATAGAGTTTTCTAACGATGAATGATTCCACTGTGTATCTCAATCATATGTCACTAATCAACGCGCTTGGTTACCGACATAATGACGTATTAACTCAATTGCATTCTGGCGACACTAGCAACATGCAAGAATATTACACCACAATTAATCATAAACGCTTCGTTGTAGGTAAGGTCGCTCAAGAGTTGCCGGCTATCCCTGAGCAGTTGATAAAACATAATACCCGTAACAACCAGTTAGCTTTACACTGCTTACTACAACTTAAGACTCAGCTTGATAACTGCCTTAACCAATATCCTGCTCACCGTATAGGAGTAGTTATCGGAACCAGCACATCCGGTATAGCAGAAGGTGAACAAGCGTTAGCGCATTATTTGAAACAGTCATCCTTTCCGAGCGAGTTTAACTACTCACAAATCCAAATGTCTTCCTGTGCAGAGTTTATCAGCGACTATTTGGGTACCAAGGGACCTACTTATACGATATCGACTGCTTGTTCATCCAGCGGCAAAGTTTTCGCTTCAGCCAGAAGTCTTATCCACAACAACCTATGCGATGTGGTCATTGTTGGTGGCGCTGATTCACTCTGCGATATGACTTTAAATGGATTTAATGCTTTGGAAGCCGTATCAGAGCGATTATCTGTACCTTTCAGCGCTAACCGCGACGGTATCAATATTGGGGAGGGAGCTGCATTATTTATAATGAGCCGAGAGCCGAGTGATGTTCAATTACTGGGTGTCGGAGAATCCTCTGATGCTCACCACATTTCAGCGCCACACCCCGATGGCGAAGGCGCAGCTACCGCAATGCAACTAGCGTTACAAGAAGCCAACATATCCGCAGATGACATTCACTACCTCAACCTTCATGGCACTGGCACCGAGTTAAACGACTCCATGGAAAGTCGTGCGGTAAATGCCGTACTAACCAATAACACACCATGTAGTTCCACGAAACCGCTAACGGGCCATACATTAGGCGCAGCAGGCGCCACTGAGCTCGCTTTTTGTTGGTTACTTCTACAATACCCTAACGATCAGCAGCTGTTACCTAAGCATTGTTTTGATGGATGTTATGACACTTCATTGCCCGTCATGAACCTAGTTGATAACCAACAGACTTATCCTTCTATACAAACCGCCATGAGTAACTCTTTTGCCTTTGGCGGCAATAATGTCAGTGTTATAATTGGTCGTAACCGTATTTAGTCTTATGCAAACTACTATAAACACAGATATAAAGAATCGCCTCGTATCAATGCCAATCTCGGAGTTGCTACCGCACTCCGAGCCCATGATATTGATCACTCGTATTGCTGACTTTCACCAGCAAAGCCTTCGCGCTGAAGTCGATATCAGCTCAGATTCGCGTTTCTTTGATGCAGAGCATCAAGGCGTGGAGAGCTTCTTTGCTATAGAGTATATGGCTCAGGCCATCGCAGCTTTAGCAGGGGTCAGATCTCGTTTGAGTAATGAAGCTGTTAAATTAGGCTTTTTATTAGGCACCCGAAAAATGCAACTTCACAGCCCTTTTCTGAAAGCTGGCCATACATATCAAGTTAACGTCGAAGAGCTTTTTATGGATGACTCCGGGCTCGGCGCATTCCAATGTTCAGTATCCTGCCAAGACGAGATCATCGCTGAGGCAAAACTCAGTGTTTTTGAAACCAATGATGAAAACCAACTTTTAACTAACTAGATATTTGATTATGAGCAGACGCGTATTAGTAACTGGCTCCAGCCGTGGTATCGGCAAGAGCATCGCCTTACAATTAGCCAACGATGGTTTTGAAGTCACAGTACACTGCCGTTCCGGAGTTGAACAGGCACAAGCAACTGTCGCTGAAATCCAAGCCAATGGTGGCTCTGCTCACTATATACAATTCGATATCGCTAACCGAGAGCAAACACACCAAGTATTAGAAGCAGACGTAGAAACCCACGGCGCCTTTTATGGCGTCGTATGCAATGCCGGAATTACCCGAGATGGCGCTTTCCCAGCACTGACCGATAGTGATTGGGACGATGTCATCCACACTAATCTTGATGGCTTCTATAACGTGGTTCAGCCTTTAGTCATGCCGATGGTGCGCAAAAAGCAAGGTGGACGAATAGTCGCCATGTCCTCCGTATCCGGCGTTTTGGGGAATCGTGGCCAAGTCAATTATAGCGCCTCGAAAGCAGGGCTAATCGGTGCGACTAAGGCATTAGCGGTAGAATTAGCTCGTCGCAAAATCACCGTTAATTGTGTTGCTCCGGGTTTAATTGAGACGGATATGATTGATGAAGAAATTACCCAAGAGGCAATGAAGGTTATACCTGCTCGCCGCATGGGTAAACCTGAGGAAATTGCAGGGCTTGTGAGTTATTTATTCTCTGATACCGCAGGCTATCTGACACGCCAGGTGATTTCAGTGAATGGAGGTATGGCGTAATGAATCGAGTGGTTGTGACCGGCATGTCTGGTATTACTGCCTTTGGTGATAACTGGACATCCGTTTCAAATCAATTAAAGCAAGGAAAAAACGCAGTCCGATTTATGCCCGAGTGGGAACAGTGTGAAGGTTTACGCACCAGTCTTGCAGCTCCTGTCGACTACGATTTCCCTAAGCTTCCACGAAAGAAAATTCGAAGCATGGGGCGTGTATCACGCCTGGCTACCTGCGCTACCCAAAAAGCACTCGAGCAGGCTGGACTCTTAGAACATTCCTCTCTGACCAACGGCGACACAGGTATTGCCTATGGCTCATCTTCAGGTAGTACGCGGACTATCCCTGTATTTGGTGATCTGATCAAAGGCGGCCCTATGACTGGATTCACCTCGACTTCTTATGTCGAAATGATGAGTCACACAGCTCCAGTCAACATGGGTGTCTTTTTTGCTACAAAGGGGCGTATTATTCCGACCAGTAGTGCTTGTACTTCCGGTAGCCAAGGCATCGGATATGCCTATGAAGCCATTAAATACGGCCAGCAAAAAATCATGATTGCTGGTGGCGCTGAAGAGCTGTGTATTACCCAGGGCGCCGTCTTCGACTCTTTATTTGCGACTTCGGTAAACAATCATGCACCAGAATCAACGCCACGGCCTTTCGATAAAGATCGCGATGGCTTAGTAGTAGGAGAGGGGGCTGGTACCTTAATCCTTGAAGAGTACGAGCATGCTAAAGCTCGTGGCGCTACGATTTTGGCAGAAGTCGTTGGCTTTGGTTGTAACTCTGATGGTGCTCATGTCACTCAACCGCAAAAAGACACCATGTCAGTTGCTATGCAGCTAGCCTTGAAAGATGCACAGTTAAGTTCAGAGGATATTGGCTACGTTAATGCTCATGGTACTGCCACGGACAGAGGCGATGTTGCTGAAACCAATGCTACTCGAGATGTCTTTAAGCGAGATATTCCAATCAGCTCGCTTAAAAGTTATTTTGGGCATACCTTGGGGGCTTGTGGCGCGATAGAAGCTTGGCTCTCTATCGAAATGATGCGCAATAATTGGTACGCACCTACCGTTAATCTGAGTAATATCGATCCTGACTGTGCTGAACTGGATTATATTGTTGAGACTGATCGTCATATGGATCATCAATATATTATGAGTAACAACTTTGCTTTCGGTGGAATTAATACGTCTCTAATCTTTAAACGGGCTTAAGCTAATTCAACCTACTAATCTAGTAAGCCCATTTGACGTTTAATATCCAGAATATCCGAGTGAATGGATTCTTTCGATACCCCCCGATCAAGCAAGTCTTGATACACCGACATCACCATCGGTTCTGAACCACCGACGTAAATATCCATGTTAGTGATGTTGTCATAATCCAGCATAAAGGCGTGGTGGACAAAACCTTTGCGACCTTGCCACTCTTCATCAAGCCCAGACAAGACGGGGACATAAGAAAAATTAGTATGCTTTTCTGCCCACTCAAGTGGCTCCCGATGAAGATACAAATCTGGCGAAGTTTGAGCTCCCCAGTATAAAATTAACTCGCGAGGATTTCCTTCTCGTAACGCTGTTTTGATTATCGAATGGAAAGGTGCAAAGCCTGTGCCCCCCGCAATAAACACCGCTGGGCGCTCACTCTCGGTGAGTAAACACTCACCTTGCGGCATTTGTACTCGCACTTTATTACGATGCTTCAATTGGCTAACAATTTTGTCCGCTTCATCGTGACCTGGTAGACGGCGAATGTGTAATTCCAATACATCTTGTAGTGGAGAACTAGCAATTGAAAAGGGACGTAAAGACCCATCTTCCAGCTCCAACATCAGGTACTGTCCCGCTTGATAAAACGGCAACTTCCCCTCTGTCGGCTCCAGCTCTACCCAGTACACATCACGCCCCATGCGACGCACTAATGATACTTGGCATTCAACAAATCGCGCTTCAGTCTGTTCGGTCATACAGCCTCAATTATTCTTGGTTATCAGTAGGTTCGAGTCCTAACTCGTCCCACATGGTATCGACTTTATCCTTTACTGCTTGGTCCATGACAATAGGTTCTCCCCACTCACGGTCAGTTTCGCCTGGCCACTTATTAGTCGCATCAATACCCAGCTTTGAGCCAAGCCCAGACACGGGTGACGCAAAGTCGAGGTAGTCAATCGGCGTGTTGTCCACCAAGGTGCAGTCACGTGTCGGATCGACTCGTGTGGTGATTGCCCAAATCACATCTTTCCAATCCCGCGTATTAATGTCGTCATCAACCACTATCACAAACTTGGTGTACATAAATTGGCGCAAGAAAGACCACACCCCCATCATCACCCGCTTGGCGTGGCCTGGGTATTGCTTCTTCATCGAAACAACGGCTAAACGATACGAGCAGCCTTCAGGTGGTAGGTAAAAGTCAGTAATTTCTGGGAATTGCTTTTGCAATATTGGGACGAAGACTTCATTTAAAGCTTCTCCCAAGATCGCAGGCTCGTCCGGCGGACGACCTGTATAAGTCGAATGATAGATGGGATTGGTACGCTGAGTCATGCGCTCGACGGTAAACACAGGAAAGCTATCCACTTCGTTGTAATAGCCCGTGTGATCGCCATAAGGTCCTTCATCCGCCATCTCGCCTGGCTCAATATATCCCTCCAGCACAAACTCAGCCGAAGAGGGCACTTGTAAATCATTGCCGATAGACTTCACCACTTCGGTTTTCTGCCCACGCAATAAACCCGCAAAGGCGTATTCGCTCAAGGTATCGGGAACTGGCGTTACCGCCCCAAGAATCGTTGCCGGATCAGCGCCAAACGCCACAGACACCGGGAAACGCTCTCCTGGATGCTTTTCACACCAATCTTTAAAGTCTAACGCGCCGCCACGATGTGCTAACCAACGCATGATCAGTTTATTTTTACCAATGACCTGTTGACGGTAAATACCCAAGTTCTGACGCTTCTTGTTCGGACCTTTGGTAACCGTCAAACCCCACGTCATCAAAGGTGCAGCATCACCAGGCCAACAGGTTTGCACAGGAATACTGGTTAGATCGACTGCGTTGCCCTCTATCACAATTTCTTGACAAGGAGCTTTTTTTACTTCTTTGGGCGACATGTTCATGACTTTTTTGAATACTGGCAACTGTTGCCAAGCATCCCGAAAGCCAGATGGCGGTGTTGGCTCTTTTAAAAATGCCAATAACTCGCCCAATTCACGCAACCCTGTTAAATCTTCTTTACCCATCGCTAACGCCACACGACGCGTGGTACCGAACAAATTGCCCAGCACAGGTACTGAATGGCCCTTAACATTTTCAAAAAGAATCGCCGGCCCGCCAGCCTGCAAAGTCCGATCACAAATCTCCGTCATCTCAAGATTGGGATCAACCTCCATCGACACGCGCTTCAGCTCGCCCATCGATTCGAGTTTTTCGATAAAATCACGTAGATCTTTGTATTGCATGGGATTGGGAGTTGTTTGGTATTTGGGGTATTTTAGCAGATTGGTTTAGATTTCTATATCGAATGTAGGACTTTCTTGCTGACTCTATTATAACGACAGTATTTCTAACGTTCATTTTTTGACGAGCAAAAAACGAACCAAAAAACTCGCCCCAAAAGTTAGGTTCTTCGAACTACCTTCATGATTCAAAATTATTACCGCGCCGCAAAACGAAACTTCCTGTTTCGTCTTTGCTAAATTGGGCTATCCATGCCCAATTTACCCTATAATTTTGTATCACTCAGCTAACTTTTACGGGGTCATTCGCATGCGTTAATTTCATTTTCTTTTTTTGAAAATATTTCAAACCAATGATAGGAAATAAAACCTCCAATCACTCCACCAACTCCATAAACCAAAATCCCCAATAAGTTAGAAGTTAATACATTCCCAGGATAGATTAACAACACAGCAGCTATAAATAGCCCAGCCATAATCAAGGACAGCACATTTACTTTTTTAAAGTATATTAATAAAGAAATTGCAGGAAGATATAATACAAATGCATACGGAGCAAAAGTAACACCATACATCGCAGCTAGAAAAGGGGCTAAAAAAGAATCCACTCTCCATGTAGTCATCAACAGGAAGAATCCTAAGATCAACCCTGCACCGAAAGTACCTAATATAAAACCAGAAACGAAGGCAGGAATTAGATGAATCTTCTTAAACTGAAGGTTCTGATTAACTTTTTCCTTAAAATTAATACTTAGCTCCTTCTTTAAAGATAGTCCCAGAAATGGGTTTTAAGAGGCAGTCTCTCGCACAGCGAGGTTACGTATAATAATACGTAACCGAGCGAGCAAGAGACTAACAAAGCAAAAACCTAAAAAGACGCTTTCTAGGTTACTTTTTCATTGAGGTGAAGAACTCGTCATTTGTTTTCGTCATCGCCATCTTGTCGATCAAGAATTCAATCGCGTCTAACTCGTCCATTGGATGTAGGATTTTGCGTAAAATCCACATCTTCTGAAGTTCTTCTTGAGACGTTAACAGGTCTTCTTTGCGTGAACCTGAACGGTTGAAGTCAATCGCTGGGAAGACGCGCTTCTCGGCAATTTTACGAGATAGGTGAAGTTCCATGTTACCTGTACCTTTAAATTCTTCGTAAATCACTTCGTCCATCTTTGAGCCGGTGTCGACTAGGGCAGTAGCGATAATGGTTAAGCTGCCACCTTCTTCGATATTACGTGCTGCACCGAAGAAACGTTTTGGACGTTGTAGTGCGTTGGCATCGACACCACCGGTTAATACTTTACCCGACGATGGTACAACGGTGTTGTAGGCACGCGCTAAACGTGTGATTGAGTCGAGCAGAATAATAACGTCTTTTTTGTGCTCAACTAAACGCTTGGCTTTTTCGATAACCATCTCAGCGACTTGTACGTGACGCGCGGCTGGTTCATCAAAGGTTGAAGCAACCACTTCACCTTTTACCGAGCGTTGCATTTCTGTCACTTCTTCTGGACGTTCGTCAATCAGAAGTACAATCAACATACACTCTGGGTGATTATAGGTAATCGACTGAGCGATGTTCTGCAACATCATGGTTTTACCAGCTTTCGGTGGCGACACGATTAACGCACGCTGACCTTTACCGATTGGCGCAGCTAAATCAATAACACGCGCAGTAATATCTTCCGTCGAGCCGTTACCACGTTCCATACGCATGCGATCGTCTGGATGTAGTGGTGTTAGGTTTTCAAATAAGAGTTTGCGGCGGGAGTTTTCTGGGCTGTCGTAGTTAATTTCTGCGACTTTTAGTAAGGCAAAATAGCGTTCCTGATCTTTAGGTGGGCGTATTTTGCCAAAAATGGTATCACCCGTTCGTAAATTAAAACGACGGATTTGGCTTGGCGAGACGTAAATATCGTCTGGGCCTGCTAAATAAGAGCCTTCTGCTGAGCGTAAAAATCCAAAACCATCCGGTAAGATTTCTAAAACTCCACCACCAAAGATATCTTCGCCACTTTTGGCGTGATTCTTAAGTAGTCCAAAGATGATGTCCTGTTTGCGCATACGCGCCATGTGCTCGAGACCGACAGCTTTAGCCATCTCAGACAGTTCTTGAGCGGATTTCTGCTTTAATTCTGTAAGATTCATAATGTTGAATGATTGTCTTTTGACGCATTGATAGACAATGCTTAGTGTTCCCGTGAAATTAGTGTTTTGGAATAGAAACGGAGTTTGCCCGCAGGCTTTTTTTGGACGCTGTGTTCAGCAAGGTTAAATGTAGCACTAGATTTTAGAGGTGTCTAGTTTTTTAGCTCAACAAATAGCCAGGGGGTTACAATTATTGACGTTATTAACAATAATTGAGGTAACAAAAAAGAGGCCGAAGCCTCTTTTCTTAATCGACTATCGTGATCAGCTTAGATGTTGCTGTCGATAAAAGCCATCAGTTGTGACTTTGACACAGCGCCCACTTTAGTCGCTTCAACATTGCCGCCTTTAAATAGCATTAATGTTGGAATACCACGAATACCATACTTTGGTGGCGTTTCGTTATTCTCATCGATGTTTAACTTAGCAATTTTTACTTTGCCTTCATACGATTCAGCAATTTCATCTAGAATTGGCGCGATCATTTTACAAGGACCACACCATTCTGCCCAATAGTCGACCAATACTGGGCTATCTGAATTTAATACTTCTTCTTCAAAAGTAGCATCGCTGATGTATACAATTTTGTCGCTCATTCGGTTTTCTCCTACTAATTCACTTGCGCTTGGTAGCTATCAGACGCACAATGGCTCTATTTGATACAATGACTTGCAATTTTGCAAGCATCCAATGGTAAAAAGTTATAATAGATGGACAAATCACATTTATCCGACGTTCGCTTTAGCGATTTAGGTCTGCATCCGAAGTTACTTTCGGCGATTAATGACCTTGGTTTCCAATACTGCACGCCTATTCAGGCTAAAACATTGCCTTTATTACTTAAAGGACAAAATGTTGCTGGCCAAGCACAAACAGGTACTGGAAAAACTATCGCATTTCTGCTTGGGGTCATGAATGATATGTTAACCCTGCCTGAAATTGATGGCCGCCGTGCTAACGAGCCTCGCTCTATCATCATGGCGCCAACTCGTGAGTTAGCGGTTCAAATTGCTAAAGACGCTCTGAAACTTGGCAAGCATGCAAAATTTAAGATTCGAGTGGTATATGGGGGCGAGGATCATGAAAAACAACGTCTTCAATTGGAAAAGGGCGTCGATATTCTGATTGGCACCACCGGCCGCTTGATCGACTATTTAAAGCAGGGTGCTTATGGTCTAGAAGCCATCGATAGCGTCGTTTTAGACGAAGCTGACCGTATGTTTGATTTAGGTTTTATCAAAGACATCCGCTACATATTCCGTCGTATGCCTCCGCCCAATGACCGCATGAACATGCTATTCTCAGCCACCTTATCGCACCGTGTTCAAGAGTTAGCCTATGAGCATATGCATAACCCTGAGCATGTGCAAGTGGCCGCGGAACAAGTCACGGCAAAGAAAATCCGTGAAGCGTTATTTTATCCGAGTCGCGAAGAAGCGCTACCGTTATTGGTTGGCTTAATGCAACGCTTAACGCCACCTCGGAGCATCGTATTCACCAATACTAAACGTGCGGCAGAGCATGTTTGGGCTTGCCTGCGCGGGAATGATATTGAAGCAGGTTTATTAACTGGCGATGTTCATCAAAAGAAACGTCTCAAACTATTGGATGACCTCAAAAATAATGCTGTTAATGTTCTAGTTTGTACTGACGTAGCCGCTCGCGGATTGCATATTGATGACGTCACTCATGTCTTCAATTACCACTTGCCTGATGATGCTGAAGATTATGTGCATCGAATTGGGCGAACGGCACGTGCCGGAGCCGAGGGGGATGCGGTTAGTTTTGCAGGGGAAGACTTCGCTATGAACCTTACCGCTATTGAAGAATATGTGGGTCATGAGTTGCCAAAGCTTGAGATCAAACCTGAATATTTAGCAGACCTCAAGCCATCGATTCCGCTAAAGCAAAAACGTCGCCACCCCACACAACGACGCCAGTCAAAAGGCTAGTTGGTCCTAACGCAAGGCTGCTTAGGCAGCCTTATTCAGGTTCATCCAGCGAGTTAGCCCACGCTAAATGATATCTCGAAACACCTCTGCCCAAGAGGTGATCGAGGTATTCTATGCAACCATTTGTGCTAGCAACAAAAAACCAAGATATATTTTGTGACACACCTCTCATATATTTCAATAACCCCCTAATTGTTATATTTTGTTACATAGTTGGACTTTATTTCCGCTCATCTTTTTTGCTACGGTCGATATTCACTTATATAAGAAAGGACTTAACTATGCTTAAACCATTGATAATTACAGGGCTTGCTTTCGCATTTATTGGCTGCGCTTCAACTAGCTCCCATACTGTGGCAAATACTTCAGAAGAGTCTAAGAAAATTGCAAAGGATGAAGATGGAAAGCCGCAATATATTTGTCAGAAGACCCATCAGGTCGGCTCTAACTTCAAAAAGCTTCAATGCTGGACTAAAGAAGAATACGCTACTAAACAGCAACGCGACAAAGAAGAGGTTCAAAGATTACAAGGCAGTAGCATGTCAGCCCCTGAAACGCGATAAAAAACACCAAGTTGCTAGCTTTTTTAGCTAGCAACCTCATTCTTGCTCTATCACTTATAAATTAAATTACTTCCACTTTTCTACCACATGCTTGATGCGGCCTTCTCGACGCCCAACATGCGATTTAATTTGTTCTGCTAACTCAAAATGCTTGCGTTCTTTATCCGTTTCAATAATCAGCTCCGGCACCGCCACGGGATTACGGTCTTCGTCAAAGGCCACTAATGTAAAGTGTGCTGTGGTACTTAAAACATCGCCCTCATCGCCACCTTTATCCACAAAAACATCCGTACGTACCATCATTGAAGAACTCCCAACCAAGACTACTTTCGCCACGGTTTTAATACGATCTCCAACAAATATTGGTCGCTTGAAAATTACACGTTCTACCGAGGCCGTAGAGACTGTTTTTCCAGAATATCTAATAGCCGCTAAAGCAGCCGTTGAGTCCATAATCGCCAGCAATTCACCACCGAACATATTACCGTAGGGGTTACTTTGGTTTGGGAAAACGAAGTTCCACGTTTCGATGGCTTCAGACGTTCTCTGTTCGCGCTCCGACATTTAACTCTTCCTAATCATTCAAAAAAGTAACTATAGGTTGCCATATTCCGTCCTTGATTTCCTGCTTTTTCTTGAACAATCCAAAGTGCCCTATACGCTTTCGTTCTAACGACTTCGGTGAAATGTTCATTACCGTTTTGGTGGCATTAGGATAGTGCTTTATCAGGCCATCACGCGCCTCTTTCGGTGCATACCAATCATCAGTGATGGTTATTCCTAAGATATCGCTACGGATACGTGCATAGCCCGATAACTCGAGGCCGTGTTCGGGGGTGAATAAGTAGTCTTTTGAGCGAGCCCATCTCAACCACTGTTTAACAGCTGTTTTAGGAACAGGAATTGGCCCAAGAAAGCGCGATTTGAAAAAATCTCCGAATTGAAACGCCATAACTACTGGGAATACCAAATACCAGATTGCTGCTAGTGCGTATTTTTGTAACCCTGGCCATAATCGCCAAGAGCCGAGCCCACTGGCTGCAATGATGATTTTCTCAAAGTGGCTACTAGAAGGCGCTAGCCCAATAATTTGCCCACCCGCACTATGTCCCAGGTACGACAGTTTTTGAGGCTGATACTCTGCTTGTACGAATTGAATCGCGGCCTCTACATCTAATTGGCCCCAGTGTTGCATCAAAATCTGGTCAGTCGCCATATTGCCATGTTTTGAATGACTTATTCCTCGGTAGTCAAAAGCCAACACTGTCATACCTTGCTCAGCTAAAAAACCAGCAATATGTTTATAGTATTGGTAGGGAACTCCGAATGCAGAGCCAATGATAATGACGTGTTCAAAGTGTTTAGCATTTTCAATTGCTGAAAACACAACACCATTTAGCTCAAAACCGTCCTCAGCTTTAAAACTAATTTCTTTTGTGACACAACCCAAACAAGATACCCAGTCTACTCAATAAAGCTCTATAAATACCTTATTTGGGCATAAAAGGCCAGACCAGTTACCTTTCTGGCTTTGCAATTATTGTTGAGAAAAGACTTTCTGCAATAATTCTGTGGTTCTTGCAACAGGGTTGTCACGAATCTTCTTTTCTTCTTGCGCTACCAAGGTAAACAAACCATCCAAGGTTTCTTGCATGACATAATCTTCTATGTTCATGTTTGGCTTATCCGAAAAGGGTAGCTTTTCGTAAGCCCCTAATAACTGCTTATAGTCTTTATAAAAACCGACTTTCTGCATACTGCTGGTGATAATAGGCTGAAAACGTCGTTCTAAATTCGTTTGCGTTTTATCTCGAAAATAGTCCGTTGCCGCATTATCTCCACCCCGTAATATGCCCCAAGCATCAGCTATCGACATGGAGCTAATGGCGCCAATAAATACATCTTTGGCCTCCCCAGATGCTTTTTCCGCTGCACGATTCATCTGCTTTTCGAAGTTATCAACGTAGCTGCCTAGCCCAACCTTGCGCAGTGTGCTGGCGGCGCTATCCAATTGATCAGGCACCACAATCTTAATCAAGGAATTATTACTAAAACCTCCCGGTCGGTTAGTACTCGACACACTGTTTTTCGTACCAACTTCTAAGGCTTGCTTTAACCCTGCAACCACCGTTTGTTCCGATAATTGCTGGTTGCCACTAATACCTTCTAATACACGGTTAAGATCGGTGGTCTTACAGCTTGCCACCATTAATAACGTAACGGCGGCTGCAATAGCTACTTTGAATAACTTCATGATATACCTCTATATATCGACTTTAGGATACCCCGAACTGGGCAATGAACATATCACCCGATCGGCCTAGTGTAGGGTTTGTACTAACCATATCGTAGTCGGAATCGTCACCACCGACAACAAAGTCGTTACCGCTATGGTGTTATGAGCAACTTTTCGATCATTCTCCACAGCCTCGACAAATGGCATCACGCTAATCCCAGTAGGACAGGCCGCAAGAATAGTCAGTGACAATAAGTGCGTGGGTCCAAGCTCCATAACCCAGTAGCCAAAACTGAATACCGCCGCGGGCAAAAGTAGAAGCTTAATAGCTGTAACAAACAGGGTTTTCGTTATTACTGAACGGCTTATAGTTCCCAGGCTAGCCAGTGAACTGCCCAAAATAATCAGGGCCAATGGCAATGCCGCGTCCGACACCATCTCTAGCGGCGCAAACAGTTGCTTAGGGATTGGAATTTCAAAGACGTTGAACAATAGGCCAAGTACTACGCCCAGAATCACTGGATTACTGAAAATACCTAAGGCGGCTTTAAACTTAGATGGCGTAACGTTAACGCGTGTGGAAAATAGAAAGAAGCTGCTAAATAAGATCAGGCTGTGGCCGGATATGACTGCGAGACTAATGACCAGGCCTTTCTGTCCAGTCACTGACAAAATCACTGGAATACCCACCAAAACGTTATTTGAGAAGGTGGAAGTCAGGGCGATACGATGACTCATGCTCAAGGCTAAAATCACGAAGATAATTAGGACAGGGGTAAAGTAGGCGAATAGCGTGGTGCCGATATCTTCTAAACCCGTCTCATAAACATTAACGAATAAAAAGACGGGAACAAAAGCTTTAAAAACGACCTTGGATAAGTCTTCAAAAAACTCTGTACGCACCAAACGCCATTTAATTAACACCACTCCAATCAACACCACAAGGGCGACTGGAATGATCGCGTTTAGAATGACGGTCAAAAGTGGTTGGCCTGCTGCGCTTAGTGAGCGTCGCTTAAATAACGCGATGCATCCTTGGCAAAATAGGTCAAAATACCATCGCACCCAGCGCGCTTAAAGCCCAATAATGACTCCAGTACAATCGCTTTTTCGTCGAGCCAGCCGTTCTGTGCGGCGGCTTTGATCATGGCATACTCGCCGCTGACCTGATAAGCGAATGTGGGCATTTTAAATTCGTCTTTCACACGGCGGACAATGTCCAAGTAAGGTTGACCGGGTTTAACCATCACCATGTCCGCGCCTTCTTCGATATCTAAAGCAATTTCATGTAGCGCTTCGTCCGTATTGCCTGGATCCATTTGATACGTCTTCTTATCGGCTTTCCCTAATGCGACCGCCGAACCGACCGCATCTCGGAAAGGCCCATAGAAGCTTGATGCGTATTTGGCGGCATACGACATGATTAAAGTGTTCACAAAATCGCTCGCTTCTAATGCTTCACGAATGGCGCCGATGCGACCGTCCATCATATCCGATGGTGCTACCATGTCCGCACCCGCTTGTGCGTGACACAAAGCCTGCTTGACCAACACTTCTTTGGTGATGTCGTTTAAGATATAACCTTGATCATCAATGATGCCGTCTTGCCCGTGTGAGGTGTAAGGATCCAGCGCCACGTCAGTCATAATGCCGAGCTGCGGGAACTTTGCCTTAATCGCTTTGACCGCCGTTGGCACCAAACCTTCTGGGTTATAAGCTTCTTCCGCCTCTAACGACTTTTTGTCTTCGCCAATCACTGGAAATAGGGCGATAGCAGGGATACCCAGTTCAACAATTTCAGCACATTCTTCCAGCAGTAAGTCTAACGTTTTGCGCTCTACGCCTGGCATAGATGCTACTGCTTCTTTTTTATTGTCGCCTTCGAGCACAAAAACAGGATAAATAAAGTCTTTCGCTGATAAGCTCGACTCACGGACCAAATCACGACTAAACGCCTGCGCACGAACGCGACGTAAACGACGGCTGGGGAAAAAACCACTATTCATAATTCGACCTTATCTTTAAATTCAAACACTTAGCCAGTCTTTCGGCTTTAAATAATAATCGGTTAACTCGGCTTCACGGCTATTCGCTTCAGGTTGCCAGTTATAACGCCAGCTTACCGCGCTTGGTAGCGACATCAATATCGACTCTGTGCGCCCACCGGTTTGTAAACCAAACAAAGTCCCTCGATCCCATACTAAATTAAACTCTACATAACGCCCACGGCGATACAGTTGGAAATCTCGCTCTTGCTCAGTATAAGGTAAGTCTTTGCGTTTATTCAAAATCGGCTGGTACGCCTTAATAAAATGATCGCCCACGGAGCGCATAAAAGCGAAGCATTGTTCAAAATTCCAACTTGTACTCTCAGTATTGACGTCATCAAAAAACAGGCCGCCAATCCCACGGTGTTCATCACGGTGTTTGATATAAAAATAATCATCACACCATTTCTTATACTTGGGGTAACACTCTTCACCAAAAGGATTGCACGCGTCTTTCGCCACTTGGTGCCAAAATTGACAATCCTCTTTATTCGCGTAATAGGGCGTTAAATCAAAACCACCGCCAAACCACCAAATAGGCTCAGCACCTTCTTTCTCCGCAATAAAAAAGCGTACATTCATGTGTGAGGTTGGGGCATGCGGGTTCTTCGGATGAATCACTAGCGAGACGCCCATGGCTTTAAAGCCACGGCCCGCAAGCTCTGGGCGGTGCGCGGTTGCAGAAGCAGGCATGTTGGTGCCTTCAACATACGAGTAATTGACGCCGCCTTTTTCAATCACAGCGCCATTTTCCATCACACGTGTTAAGCCACCGCCGCCTTGGGCGCGCTCCCACTCGTCCTTGATAAAATCTTTCTCGCCATCTTCCTTGGCCAACTCGCGGCAAATGTTTTCTTGAAGTTCTAGCAGGTAGGATTTAACTGCTTCAATATCAATGGTTTGCATACCGCCTCTTATTTTGCTTGAGTGTGAACCTAGAACTTAAGTCGGCGCTTAAGCTCTTAGCACTTGTTGTGTTTGTGCATCAATAATTTTGGAAGGCCGATCATAACCACCTACCGCGCCCGATACCACCGTATCCAATTGATTCCACATCTGATTACGTACCTCTTCGGTGCGCTTCATCTCAGGATTGCCTGCGCGGTTAGCACTGGTTGAAACGATCACTGATTGCGCTTCATCGCATAAAGCCTTTACTACTGGATGCTTGCTTAAACGGATGGCAATTTTAGAATGTTCGCCACACACCAGCGGTAGCACCAATTCGCTCTTGGGTAATAGCCAAGTCACAGGTTGATCCGGTTCGCTCGGACCACTCTCTTCAAAAAAAGGCACCTCATCGAAGCACACTAACAAGTCATGAAAGTTTTCATCAACAAAAGGCTCGATTTGTGCAATATCACTCGCCACGAGGATTAAACCTTTGTGCCAAGGTCGCTTTTTAATGGCAAGGATTCGCTCAATGGCTTCAACAGAAAAGGGGAGACAGCCCAAGCCAAATACGGCTTCTGTCGGATAGGCGATGACACCGTCTTGTTCCATAAGGTTGACGGCACGTTTGATCTGAAAATCGTTTACGTAGGCCAAATGATGCGACTCGTTAATAAACTGTGTATTAGATTACGCTGGAGTGTCGCTCAGCGTTCAATAAGTCTTCCGGTAAGTCGCAAAACAAATGATTCACGACGTTATGGCGAATTTTACCGACTTAGCATGGTCTTGTGTAGGTTCTAACCATTATTTTACTGATCTTTTGTGCTATCACCCTTAATTCGTGCTACATTTTCAAAAAAACATACAAAAAAGGACCTACATTGGACACTAAACTTGACGCCTTTGATAATGATTCCAACCACTTAAAAGGCTTAGGAGGGTGGCTAATACTGGTTGGTATCGGTATTACTATTTCACCATTTATCACTAGCTATCAACTTTACTCGCTCTATATTCCGATTTTCCAAGATGGCTCTTTCGACATGCTGACGAATCCAGCATACACCATGTACATACCAAACTTCGAAACTCTGATTTATATTGAGATAGCCATAAACTGCATAATAATAGTCGCTTCGTTTTACTTAATGTACCTGTTTTATAGTAAGAATAGGTTATTCCCCAAGCTCTATATTGCACTTGCCGCCTTTTATCCAGTGTTTTTGTTGGCTGATGCATGGGCGGTTAACTTTGTTATGCCAGACGTCCCGATATTTGATGAAGAAACCATCAAACAAGTTTCACGCTCTGTCATTGGCGCAGTCATCTGGATTCCTTATATGCTCATGTCCGAACGGGTGAAACTTACCTTTGTAAACCCTCAACCATCGATCAATGATGAGCTTCTTGCCACCGAGGTAACTTAGCGTTAACTCCTATGCTTGAATTACACCCCACTTGTGAGAACTGCAATAAACAACTCCCTCCCGACTCCACGGTAGCGATGATTTGTACTTTTGAATGCACTTTTTGCTGTGATTGCGTCAAAAACATTTTGTTTAATGTCTGCCCGAACTGTGGTGGCGGCTTTGTGCCAAGACCCATCAGACCACAAATTAACTGGAAAGATGACAACTGCTTAACTTATTATCCAGCTAGCAATAAGGTTGTGCATAAACCCGTTGATCCTATTCAGCATCGCACTTTCGCTAAAGCCATCAAGAAAATCTCTCCAGAACGGCGTTAACTAACACTTGTTCAAGGCCTTAGTTAACGTCAGTTAGCCGACTTAATCCATGCATCATCAACTGAGCCCACAGCCACACCGTCAATAAATCATTATTAATTAATAGGTTAGCCTGGGTAAAATTGGGGTTTTTTCTTTTTCTTTTATTTTCCCTGTTTTGCCCGTGAATTCACTCGTCTCCCTCAGTAGCTTGGCCTAAAGTTTTAACTACATTGCTGCTATGAACAAGGTTCATCTCAGCAACATTTTTAACGCTTAAAGCGAGCTTGTGGCTACAAACTCTTCGTTATTATGCCCCGGTTCGCTTTGGCAATAACAACACTTAATAAAGGAATACAGTCTATGATTAATAAAAAACTACTCGCATTATCCGTTGGTATGGCAATGTTGTCAGGTGTCGCTCAAGCGGTACCTTGGTGTCATAAAGGAACCATCGTTGAGATTGCCGATGTAAACTGGTCTGAATCACAAATTTTGGCTAATTTTACAGGTAGCGTTCCCGGTGGCGTCGCGGATCCAGAGGTCTATAAGACTTTCCACGCAACGCACAATTACGCTAACACTTTCGCTGGCGGCGGCGGTGGCTTTGGTGGCTATTCAGTACCTGGCTCTGGTCAAGTTCGTGTTAATGCTTATGCGCCTTATACCTATACCAACATGGTAGGTCCTGGTTATTACCACACTAGCCAAGGTGTGAGCTTTAAGATGGATAAGTGTTATACCATTCCACCATTAACGCACCATCACGAAGTCAAATTTGTTGAGCCTGGAGATGAAGGTGGCGATGGCGGCGGTATTGTTTTTGAACCCATTGAAGGCCTTGATGTGATCAAAAAACAATGGTCGCAACCGACAGAAGAAGGGCAGCGATAGTATCGAATAGTTAACTTAATAGCAGTAGGTTGGGCTGATTACAAAGCGACCCAGCCTACTCACTATCTTGTCTTTACTCTGGCTTCGGGCTACCCATCATTTCTTCTAGCATGTCACCTTGTGGCATACCCTGAACACTTTTCAGCTTACCTTCTTTATTCTTGTAGAATGACGTTGGCGTTGCGCCAAAGCCAAGACGTTGCATCATGTTGGTATTGAGCTGGATCCTGACTTGCCCCTTTTCAACTGCGTCTTGATTGACTTCGACGCCACCTTGGCTAAACGACTCATGGTGCTTTTGCATCATGGCTTCAGGGTCTTTGCTTCCTAGAATCGTGGCACCTTTTGCCATACTACTTTTTCGTAAAATCGCAACCAATACATGCCTTAATTGTACTTTTCCTGCCTTGATCCAAGGCTCCGCGGCTTCACGGAATTTATGGCAATAAGGGCAGTTAGTGTCGGTAAAGGTATAAATGATCACTGGCGCATCATCGCTACCATCTGCGACCCAGGCGCTGTTTTCCAACTCTTTCCACACGCGCTCCATGCGTGGCCCTTCTACCAGCTGGTCCATGACATCGACTGTAAGATTGACACCATCGCTATCGATCAGGGTTCCAACCACAGCATGCTGTTTATCTTGGGTTACATAAATTGCTAAAGGTTGGCCGCGCATCATCCCTGCGTAGCCCATCATGCCGCCTGGCGCTTCAAAGGTATCAATAATCTCAACACCTTGATCGATAATACTTTCAATTGGCGCGGGATATTGTTTCGCTCTTTCCAACGCGCCTTGCTCTTGGTTTTGCTCCAACTTCTTACTAGCCTGCGAGTCTTTAGGTTGCTCATCACCACACGCCACTAACGACAATATAATGATCATTGTTAACGAAATTAGCTTCTTCATTATTTCTTTTCCTCGCTTAACACCTCATGGCTCTCGGTAGAAAGCCTATTGAGTTTTGATTTTAATTTGGCGCTAGATAACTCTCCTAAATGCGCGTCCACAATTCGTCCATCAGCAGCTATGAATAACGTTGTTGGCAAAGCTCGGCTACCGACCAGTTGCCCCAACACCGCTTTTCCGTCCGCCACAACATTCTTCAGTAGCAACGATTCTTTGGCTATGTATTGTTCAATCACTGCCTCATGCTCACCTTGATTAACAAATATAAAGCCTAGGTTCGGATGGTCTTGTTGGGCTTGCTGCAACACTGGCATTTCACGTCGGCAGGGCGGACACCAGGTTGCCCATAAGTTTATAACCCTCGGTTTACCGGACTCAATATTATCCAAAGGCACCGATTCTCCACTAAGATGATTCACCACAACAGTCGGTAGCTTTTGTGATGTATCCTCAATCAACCATAGCGTTGTAGCGGTTAAGAGCCAAAAGAATACTCCAGCACCAAGCCCTATTAGTAATGACTTCCTTAACTTTTTAAATCGGAAACAGAAATAGGCGGTCAACGTTAACGCTGTTAGTACACCCGCCCAAATATTGAACCCAGCATCACGAATATCAATAATCGCTAACCAGTCTCCCTGATATTCGGCCCAATATTGAACCACAAATACCAACCGAGCAACCAGCATGGATAGGATGAACAATGTCGCTATCTTTCCATCGGCCGACTGCTTATTGTTGCGCCCAAGAATATTCCCAACGAATATCGCTAGTGCAATACTTAACAGTAGTAACAGTCTATCTAAAGGTAGGCTTAGTGATCCCACAGAAATACTCAGCATCGCGCTTTCAGTTTAATGATTAATTTAACTTCCACTTGTGATGCAGATTGTACGCTATCTCACTGGAAAATATCGTTATCGGGTTGTAAATGTAGGTAAAGAGGGTTAACTTGGTAAGTTAATTAAAAAAAGAAAAGCGTTAATGCAACTTCAGCTGCGAGGATTTGTACTATACGGCTTATTGCCGTTGTGGCGTGGAACCTATGCTCTAGTTATATCAAGGCACAAACGCCTCGATCATTGCTAATGAGCGCAAGAACCACTTTCTAAGCTTTCTACCCAAGCAAACTCGGCATCACGGTCTTGCATATTGAACAACACCATCATCACCACCCAGCGCAGACGCTCCAAAGCAACCTCTTCATCTTCTTGCGGCCCCAAAGCAGTCATGCGATCAATCACCATCTCACGAGCATGAGCATCTAAGATGCCACTTTGTTCAAAGTACATTACGGCACCTTGAACGGCTGGGGTTAAAATCAGCTGCTCTTCTGGAGAAAATAATCGAATCGACTGGTTCGCTTCCGGCGTCGGCTTAAAGCTTTCAGAAGTTGCTAATACCAGACCATCTAACCAGTCGATAGCGCCTTTAATTTCGCCGTCGGTAAAACCAACGTCTTCTAAAGCTTCGACTAGGGTGTCATTAGCAAGAATGTGATTGCTTTCTTCGTCTTGGAAGTTTTCAAAGATATAAAGTAGTACGTCAAGTACGTCTTCTTTCATTGGACTCTCTTGGTTTAGGCTTTGATTTGCCGTTAAAGTCACGATGCCACTTGCTAAGTGTTGCTTAAAGAATTTGTCGCGATAGGGACTGTATTCTCTAGCTTGAGCGGCGTTGGTATCCGCCAGCCACACTCACAATATGGTCATTTAATTCTAACAGCAATAACATATGGCTGACCACATCTATTTCAAGTCCTGTGCGCTCAATAATGGTATCCATCGAGGTTGTATCGTAATCAATCTGCTCAATAAGCTCTTGATATTCTTGGTCTAATTCAAAAGGCTCAGGCTCTTTTTTAGTGTTTTCAGCATTGCTAAATAATTGTTCATGCTGCCAAGACACCAAGGCGCCCAGCTCTTCAATAATCTCCTCAGCCGTTTCGACCAACTTCACTCCCTGCTTAATTAAGGCATGGCAACCGCGTGCTAAGGGGTTGTGAATCGAACCCGGTATGGCGAACACTTCACGCCCTTGCTCCATCGCTAAGCGCGCAGTAATTAGGGAGCCGCTTTTAACCGCAGCTTCGACCACTAAAGTCCCCAAACTCATACCTGAGATAATGCGATTTCTGGCAGGAAAGTGCGTCGCTCTTACTCCAGTGCCTAACGCAAACTCAGACACTAAAGCGCCATGCTCAACGATCTGTTGAGCCAACGCTTTATGCCGTGCAGGGTAGACGCGATCTAGTCCTGTGCCCGCCACCGCAATAGTTGGTAGTCCTTTGTCTAACACTGCCTGATGGGCAAATCCATCGACGCCCAAGGCTAAACCACTGGTAATCACGGCTCCAGATTTGCCCAGCGTTCGTGCAAATTCAATCGAGTTTTCTTTTCCTTGAGGTGTTGGATTTCGACTACCCACGATAGCAATTTGATGTTGCTTTAGAAGTTCTTTATGGCCCTGCACAAACAACAACTTTGGTGCCGAGTCTATTTGTTGTAACAGCGGGGGATAATCATCACTGGTAAAGGGTATTAGATGTTTGTTATCACTATCAAACCAAGCAATATCTTCATCAACTTGACTGTCCGTAATTGATTCCAGCTTTTCTTTGAGACCCTGACGGAAACCTAATGACTGTAGCTGTTTATCCGATAACTCGAACAAATCAGTGATTGACGAGTAATGTTCAAAAAAATACTGAAGCTTCTGAACACTGATATTGACGTGGGATAGCGCTAACCAAGCGCGCATCTCTTGCGAGGTAAGATCCTTTTTATTCATGATTAATCCTTTAATCGATTCCATATTTTGCTACCAAAGTCAGCATCAACAAATCTTGGCAGGCAATAAAAAACTGGTCTTGCTATTAACAAGACCAGTTTTAGTCGTAATAAACGAACGCGCGAACTCACTTAATAAGGGTTGCGTGCAACATCCATCAAGTGAATAGGGCGGACAGCATCCATAACCAATGCTAAGCTGACTTTTTCATAAGTCCGGAACACCATCAAAGTGCCAGCGCGCTCTTCTGGAAGCGTCACATAAGGATCGTCTTCGCCACGCTTCTCAGCAATTTCGTCCAACACCTTCTTGCCACGCTGATAGACTGTTAACACGTGACCTTCTTCTAAACCATCACGCTCGCCTTTATCCAAAGTCACTACGTTATATTGGCCAATCTGCGACACGCCATCATAAACCGAAATTAGTTTTGCTACGATTTCTTGCTCAGGTGCACGTGGTGCATAGACCGGAGGTAGCGGATCCTGATTACGCGGTAACGCTATGTCACCTTTCAACACTTCCAGTTTCGATTTTTTGACTTCTAAAGTCGCTGGATCACCTTCATTAACGATTTTACCGTTGGCTAGGTAACGGGCTTCTACACCCAATAATTCGTTAGTAACAGGATCGCGGTACTCTTTACCTTTACGATAAACACCATAAGACGTGCCAGCGGTTCCATCTAAGCCACGCAAGTATAAACGGTCATCAAAGCCACCGCTAATCACGCGCTCGTCGCCTAGTGCCACCACATATGGGGCGGTTTCAAATACTGACGGATCAACCACTAATTCATCGATCAAGAATGGGCGAATAATGTCCATCGGAATCGTAGTGATGGCATCGCCTTCAGAAAGCACGCGAGCTTTTGGACGTAACTTAATCGTACCGTCTGATGCTTTCACTAAATACGGTTTACCATCGATATACACAAGCTTTAAAATATCGCCAGGATAAATTAAGTGCGGGTTTTCAACTTGTGGATTTACGTGCCAAATCTCAGGCCAGTTCCAAGGCTTTGTTAAAAAGCGCCCAGAAATGTCCCACAAAGTATCACCTTTTTTGACGACGTAAGTATCTGGATGATCTGCGCGAAGCTCTGCAGAATGCGCCGCAATACTCCCCAAAAATAGCGCTGCAGTTGCAGCTGCTGCTAAAACTAATTTTTTCATGGCTATCCTTTGTAATTTACTGATAGTCGGATCCTCTTAACCCATATCTTGAATATACCGCGAACAGTTCGCTTTGAAAACAGGTCAAAAGGAAACAGCCAAACCCCAAACCTAGAGCTTTAAACTCTATAAGGATCATCATCTTACCAACATTTCTTAGCAGATTACTACAACTTAATCACAGTCTAATCAATAATTTCGTGGTTTTTACTGGCTTTTTTGGCCTAAAAAATGGTCATTCTGGGTCGAATTGATTATGATCGCCCCCATATTCATCTTGTTAAACCCTTTAACCGGTAAATAAATACGTTTCATGGCTAAGCTAGAGATTTTAGAATTCCCAGATACCAGACTTCGCACAAAAGCGGAGCCTGTCACTGATTTTGGCGACGAATTTCAACAAACCATCGATGATATGTTCGAAACCATGTACGCAGCACCAGGCATTGGTCTGGCTGGCGCCCAAGTCAATGTCCACAAGCGCCTTTTCGTCATTGATGTGTCAGAAGATAAGAGCGAGCCGCTGGTTTTCGCTAATCCAGAATTTATCGAAAAGCGTGGCGTCGAAGAAATGGAGGAAGGCTGTTTGTCTTTCCCCGGCATTTACGCCAAAGTTCAGCGTGCTAATGAAGTCACTATTAAGGCTCAAGATCGTTATGGTAAAGAGTTTGAGCTGGATACCGGCGACTTGTTAGCGGTTTGTATCCAACATGAATACGACCACATCGAAGGCAAGCTGTTCGTTGATTACCTGTCTCCTTTAAAGCGTAACCGCATTCGTAAATCGCTCGAAAAGCAACAGCGACAGAAGAAGTAAGTACCTACAAACATGAGTCAGCCATTGAACGTTATTTTCGCCGGGACGCCTGATTTTGCAGCCTCAAGTCTGCAAGCGCTGATCGATTCAGAGCACAATGTTGTCGCTGTTTATACCCAGCCCGATCGTCAATCGGGTCGCGGTAAGAAAATCACCATGAGCCCCGTTAAAGAACTGGCGCTCAAACATCATATTGCTGTTGAGCAGCCTGTTAACTTTAAGGCCGATGATGACATAGCGACTCTCGATAGCTACCAAGCCGATCTCATGGTTGTGGTGGCTTATGGCTTATTGCTACCACAAGCAGTATTGGATACACCAAAACTTGGCTGCATTAATGTCCACGGTTCTTTATTGCCTCGTTGGCGCGGTGCCGCACCGATACAGCGCGCTATTCAAGCTGGCGATAGAGAAAGCGGTATTACCATCATGCAAATGGAAGCTGGCCTAGATACTGGCCCCATGATCAGCAAAGCCGTAACACCTATAACTGATATTGATACAGGCTCAACCTTGCACGATAAGTTAGCGCAACAAGGCGCTGAACTTTTAGTCAACACTATGACTAATATTGCTAACGAAGGTATTTCTGCCCAAGCGCAGGACGACTCGTTAGCCACTTATGCACACAAATTGTCCAAACAAGAAGCTTATATCGACTGGTCACAAGATGCTGTTATTATTGAACGTCAAATCCGTGCCTTTAACAGCTGGCCCGTGGCGCAGAGTGAGCTCCAAGGTAAAGTTATTCGTATTTGGCAAGCCAATCTTAATAAGACTTCGGTTGAGTCAGAGCCTGGAACTATTATGCGAGCTGATAAAAACGGCATTCTCGTCAGCTGTGGTCAAGGTCAGCTCTTATTGACCGAACTGCAGCTACCTGGCTCTCGTCGCATGTCAGTTAAAGATCTTTTAAATGCGCCTAAAAACCAAGAAATGCTAGCAAAAGGCAAGCAATTCACTCTAACTTCAACTTTACAAGGCAGCTCCCTTGGCTCTATTAAACGCCAGTAACATTCGAAGCCAAGCGGCTCAGTCTCTCCAGCTCATCGCTTTTGAGGGCCAATCCTCAAGCGATGTGTTGGCACACATTGAGTTTGAAAACCCAAGCGATACTTCGCTATTCAAGGCCATTGTCCTTGGCGCTTGTCGTTACTTTCAACGACTTGAAGCATTGAGTCATCTTTTATTGCGCAAAAAGTTTAAACCAAAAGATCAGGATTTATTGTGTTTGCTTATTATTGGTCTTTACCAACTTGAGTACAGCCGCGTTCCCGATCATGCCGCTATCAGCGAAACGGTAAATGCTTGTCGGCTGCTTAAAAAAGACTGGGCGACTAAGTTGCTCAATGGTGTTTTGCGTAACTATTTAAGACAACAAGAACAGCTTAATCAGACACTCGATAACGACTGGGAAACAAAGTTTAGCTTCCCTGAATGGCTCATCAATCGCATAAAACCTCACTATAAAGGGCAGGTTGAGCAGATTCTTGAACAGTCCAATCAACAAGCCCCCATGTCACTTCGCGTCAACTTAATGAAAACCTCTCGGGAGCAATTTTGTGTTGCTTTAGATGACGTAGGGCTAGGCTATCAACAACACCCTCTCGTCGATAGTGCGGTCATCTTGGAACAAGCGGTACCTGTACAGTCGATACCAGGCTTTGCTGAAGGCCTTTGCTCCGTACAAGATGTTGCTGCTCAACTAGCGGCTCAGCTGCTAGCACCCGCCACCGGACAAACCGTTTTGGATGCTTGTGCGGCACCCGGGGGTAAAACCGCTCACTTGCTAGAGTTTACTCATAATAATTTAAGGCTTGATTCTGTCGATATCGACCCACAACGCTGTTATCGCATCCAAGAAAATATGGAGCGACTGGAGCTCAGCGCTGAGATCCATGCTGAAGATGCACTCATTTTTATGCAGTCTAAAGCAGAGCATTACGACGCCATATTGCTCGATGTTCCTTGTAGCGCCACCGGCGTCATACGCCGTCACCCGGACATTAAACTGCTACGTCGTAGTGAAGATATTGCAGAATTGGTCAATATCCAGCAACGATTGTTAGCAGCAGCTTGGCAGGCCCTAAAACCTGGCGGTAAATTGCTGTACGCTACCTGTTCAATACTTATAGAAGAAAATAATCAGCAGATCGATGCTTTTATTCATCAAGAAATCAACGCTCGCTTGTTAGATTTACCGCCTGAGCTTAGCGCTATTAGCCAATCTAAGCTTGGTTGCCAGCTATTACCCGGCACCCAAAACATGGATGGCTTTTACTATGCCTTGCTGGAAAAACAAGCTTAAGACAGCCACCTTCAGTTGATGGACACTAGCGTTTCGCTTTGCTCTTTTCGCCAAGTTATAAAATGGACCGGAGAATGATTAAGAAATGTGCGACTCGTTTTATCTCTAAATCCCTGATATTAAACCGCATATTCCTTAAAAAACCCTTCCGATCCCATGCAGATAGCGTTAGCATAAGCATCAGATACTAATAAGAAGGCTTATTATTTGTCGTTATGAAGATTATTATTCTCGGTGCCGGCCAAGTCGGAACTACTCTTGCGCTCAGTTTAGAGGGTGAAAATAACGACATTACCCTGATCGACTCAGATCCGAAACGCCTGCGCTACATCCAAGATCACCTTGATCTGCGTACCATTGTCGGCCATGCCGCTTATCCCGATGTGCTGGCCAACGCCGGAATTGACGATAGTGATATGCTGGTTGCGGTCACCAGTAGCGACGAAGTGAATATGGTCGCCTGTCAGATTGCACACAGTTTGTATCAAACACCCACTAAAATCGCCCGAATTCGCTCTTCGAATTACCATCAAAAACACGAAATTTTCACCAATAACCATATCCCAGTGGACGTGGTTATTAGTCCTGAAAAACTGGTAACAGAGTACATTGAGCGACTTGTGGATAATCCTGGAGCTTTTCAGGTTCTTGATTTTGCCAATGGTTTATTACGTTTAGTCGCGGTAAAAGCTTATTATGGCGGCCCTCTGGTCGGCAACGCTCTATCAGAACTCAAGCACCACCTACCTAACGTCGACACTCGCGTGGCAGCGATTTTTAGACGTGGGAAACCGATTGTGCCAACCGGGCATACGGTGATTGAGGCTGATGACGAAGTTTTCTTCCTTGCCGCTAAGAAACATATTCGTTCCGTGATGAGTGAGTTGCAGCGTCTCGAAAAGAACTATCAGCGTGTCATCATTGCTGGTGGCGGTAACATCGGCCAAGGCCTAGCAAAGCGTCTTGAGAAAAAGATGCTGGTCAAAATTATTGAACGCGATCCAGCTCGTGCCGAAGAGTTAGCGAACAATCTTGAAGATACTTTGGTATTGCAAGGTGATGTTTCTGATGAAGACTTGTTAAATGATGAGAATATCAGTGAGTTCGATTTATTTATCGCCGTGACGAATGACGATGAAGCCAACATCATGTCTGCACTCCTTGCTAAAAAGCTGGGGGTTCGCAAAACCATGGTATTAATTAATCGTACCGCTTATGTGGATCTGATTCAGGGCCACGAAATCGATATTGCTATTTCACCTCAGCAGGTCACTATTGGTAGTTTATTAACCCATATTCGACGGGGCCATGTGTCCAGCGTCTATTCACTGCGTCGAGGTGCTGCCGAAGCTATTGAGGCTATCGCCAAAGGCAATGAACAAACGTCTTCGGTTATTGGACGCTCGATCAGTGAGCTGGCGCTACCGCCGGGTACTTCAATCGGTGCTATCGTCCGTGATGATCAGGTGCTGATCGCTCATGATAACGTCATTATTCGAGAAAATGACCACGTGGTTCTTTTCATGGTGGATAAAGACTATATCCAAGATGTAGAACGTTTATTCCAAGTCAATGTGACTTATTTTTAGCGACTTTTAGGGATAATCAATGCAGTTTGCTACCATTACGCGGATTTTAGGCTTGCTCATCATGGTCTTCAGTTTGACCATGATTCCGCCAAGTATTGTGGCGTTAATCTATCAAGATGGCGGTGGTAGTGCTTTTGTTCTCACCTTCTTTTTAACGATTATTTTTGGTTTCATTATTTACTTCCCAAAAAGGCGCGCTAAAAGTGAACTTAAAGTTCGTGATGGCTTTTTGGTCGTTGTGTTGTTTTGGACCGTATTAAGCCTGATGGGCTCGGTACCGTTTCTTCTCATGAATACCATCGAGATGTCTTTGGCTGATTCTGTTTTCGAGGCATTTTCTGGTTTAACCACAACCGGAGCCACGGTCATCAGCGGCCTCGACACCTTACCCCATTCTATCCTCTACTATCGCCAACAACTTCAATGGCTAGGCGGTATGGGTATTATTGTTTTAGCAGTCGCCATCCTTCCCATGCTGGGAATTGGTGGTATGCAGCTTTATCGTGCTGAAACTCCTGGGCCGATGAAAGACAACAAACTGACACCTCGTATTGCGGGTACCGCTAAAGCTCTTTGGTATATTTATTTAGGTTTAACCATTGCTTGTGGTGTGTCCTATTGGCTAGCTGGCATGACGCCCTTCGATGCTTTGGCGCACAGTTTCTCCACCGTTGCGATTGGGGGCTTTTCTCCACACGATGCCAGCATCGGCTATTTCGACAGCGCTAGCATTGAACTGATCGCCTCATTATTCATGCTGCTCTCTGGCGTCAACTTCTCACTGCATTTCATGGTCGTTCGACGACTTAGTTTAACGCCTTACTTTAAAGACCCAGAGTTTCGAAGCTATCTTGTGATGTTGGTTAGCATTACCTTAATTTGCCTCACTGTCTTACTGGCATATAACCGCTTTGACTTTTCAGAAGGCTTAGTAAAAAGTATTTTTCACACCGTCTCTATCGCCACTACGACCGGCTTTGCCAGCTCTGACTTTAGCGCTTGGCCAAGCTTCTTGCCGGTACTTCTCATACTCACCAGTTTTGCCGGAGCCTGTGCCGCATCTACGGGTGGCGGCATCAAGATTATCCGTATTGTTCTTTTATTCAAACAAGGTTTCCGTGAGATTAAACGATTGGTTCACCCAACCGGAGTGTTTCTGATCAAGCTAGGTAAAACCTCCGTCAGTGATCGTGTAGTGCAAGCGGTTTGGGGCTTTTTCGCGACTTATGTCATGCTCTTCTTGATTCTTATGATTCTACTGATGGCTAATGGGATTGATCAGATTACCGCTTTTTCAGCAGTGGCAGCATGCTTAAATAACCTTGGTCCGGGCCTTGGTGAGGTTGCCGTAAACTATAGCGGCTTAAATGATTTTACAAAATATATTCTAAGCTTTGCGATGTTATTGGGACGTTTAGAAATATTTACCTTACTGGTATTATTTACCCCCTATTTCTGGCGTCGATAGACTTGTCTCACCAACCCGTTACTTTACTTTCGATATGGGTTTGGCCCGCCACACTCAGTGGTTTTAAAGCGTTTATACGACCATTGATACTGCTCTGGGAATTTCTTGATCAGGGCTTCTAGTTGCTTATTGACCTCTCTCGCATATTCTTCTTCAGTAGCGTCAATATCAATATCAATCGGAATCAAATGAATATCATAAAGGTTATTCTTCTTCTTGATAGCCGCTACCTGAAACAAGCATGCATCACTTTTCTTTTGAATCCGTTGAACGATGGTCATGGTTAACGCTTCTTTGCCACAAAAAGGGACAAACACTCCTGCTCGACGCCCAGGCTCTTGATCGCTTAACACGGCAGCCACCTCACCACTTTTTAAGACGTTGATTAGGTGCATAACGCCTCGACTGTCGCCCTTAACCATGGTCGTATCATTCTGGCACCGACCGACATTTATGACCTCATCCATTTCTTGCTGACGAGGAGGGCGGTACATACAATGGAAAGGAAAACGGCTTCCTAAATAATATAAAGCGACTTCCCAATTGCCGATATGCGATCCAGTAAACAGTACTCCCTGCTTCTTTTCTAACTTGCCCTTTACAAGCTCTTCCCCATAAACCGTACCTATAAATCGTTCACCCTGACATTTTCTCCAAATTTTCGCCACTTCGAAGAAAAGCTTTCCGGTGTGCTTCAAACTGGCAAACGCTATCTCCTTTTGCTCTTGTTCCGTTTTTTCAGGACAGCATATTCTTAAGTTTTTTATACTTGTCGCATAGCTGCGCGTGTTAAATACTTTCGAGCAAACCGCAAAAACCCAAGCGAAACCCTTACCGACAAACGCAGGCATTGTGGAAAAAAAGCTAATGAAGCTACAGATCAGTTTTACTTTAAAGGGGTCAGATTGAACTGGCTTCCCTTTGCTTTTACTGTTAGGACGATCTGTGGGATTTGTCATAGACATTTCTGCATGAGTTAAACTAATAAATTAAGGCGAGTTCTTCTGTTTTTTATTATTCTCTTTAGTATAACCATAAAAAATGCCAGTTAAAACTGGCATTTTAAAATTTCAACTTTGGTAGATGATTACTTGGTATTCTCTATTGCAAAACTTCCTAGCATCTCGTTAAGATTATCATACCTTTCAAGCTTATACTTCTTGTTGACAATAACCATCGGGAAGCTAATTACTTTGAAGTCTCTTGCTAATTTTTTAGCATATTGAACTTTGCTCTCCACACCAAAAGACGTATAAGCCTTTTCAAAGTCTTCCTCAGAAACTCCTGCCTCTTTGAAGATAGGAATTAAGTCTTCTTTAGAACGAACAATATTTTGTTCAGCATGCCACTGATGAAAAATTGTGGAATGAACTTTTTCTTTTACTCCCAACACTTCCGCAACGTAATAACCGTAAGTTAGGTGTGGTGCTCTACTCATATACACTGGCACCTGCTCAAACTTGACAGATTCCGGTTTAGAGTTTTCTTTCCATTTATTTAACACTGGTTCAAGGTTGTAACAGTGTGGACAAGTGTACGAGAAAAATTCGTAAACATGCGGTTTTGCACTGGCTTCTTTGCCACTGATAGTAGAGTAATCGACTCCAGCTTTAACTTCTGCCTTAGTGGCAAGCGAACCCAGCGACAATAGAGCCGAAAAACCTAAAATTGCCAAACTTTTAAAATTCATAATTTTCCTCGTAAATCATTGTTTTACAATATTTATTTCGTGTTATTAATGGCGAAGCTACCCAATAACTCTTGCAAGTTTTGGTATGACATCACTTTATACTTTTCGTTCACAATTAATAGCGGAAAGCTCGTTACTTGGAACTGATTCATCAATGCCTTGGCCTCTGCAACTTTTGCTTCTACTTCTGCTGATGCATAAGTTTCCTCAAACTCACTTTTTGAAACGCCCGCTGTTTGAAAAATCGGAACAAGCTGCTCCTTTGTTCGGATGATATTTTTCTTACCATGCCATTCATTGAAAATATTTGCGTGAACTTCCTCAAGCACTCCTAACGTTTCTGCGGTATAAAACCCATACGTTAAGTGCTCCACTTGTGGAATGAAAACTGGGATCTGTCTGAAGCTTACTTGGTCAGATTTATAATTTTTCTTCCAGTCCAGCATCACAGGTTCTAAGTTGTAGCAGTGTGGGCAAGTATAAGAAAAGAATTCATACACGACAGGTTCTTCGCTCGCATCCTGATCAGCTATAACCGTATAATCAACACCTTCTTTAACCAAAGAAGACATTGCAGGTGCTTGTTCCTTTTTTTGTGCTTTAGGTTGAGCATCGACACTGTTATCAGTTTTCTGATTGGCTACTTGTTGGTTCTCTTTTTCTGCGCTTTCATCAGAGCAGCCGCTCAAGACTAGCATTGCGGAGAACAGTAAGGTTGCCGCTACTTTTATGGTATTCATTATCATTAAACTCCTGGTTATTCGACTGTTACTGACTTCGCTAAATTTCTAGGTTGATCAACATCTGTTCCTTTAATCACTGCAACGTAATAGGACAGTAGCTGCATTGGAACGGTATATACCATTGGTGCCGTAATAGCATACTGGCTATCCACGGGGAATACCGTTATACCTTTCGAGTCCTGAATATTAGCTGACTTGTCCGCAAAAACAAAGAGGTTACCCCCTCTAGAGCGCACTTCTTCAACATTCGACTTCAACTTCTCAAGTAAATTATCGTTTGGCGCCACTACTACGGTAGGCATTTCCTTATCAATTAATGCCAGTGGCCCATGCTTTAACTCGCCTGCTGCGTAAGCTTCTGCATGAATGTATGAAATTTCTTTGAGCTTTAAAGCCGCTTCCATTGCTATCGGATATTGCTGTCCACGCCCTAAAAATAAGGTGTGGTGTTTTTCAGAAAAAGCCTGCGATAAACGGTCAATGTCATCAGCTTGATCTAACGCTTTTTGAATTTCACTCGGTAAATGCTCCAAGGCTTCAACGATATCATGCTCAACCGCTTTATCCATACCTTTTGCTTTACCAATCGAGACCATTAACAGCAATAAAGATACTAGCTGTGCTGTAAACGCCTTGGTTGACGCTACGCCAATTTCTGCACCGGCTCGAGTCAACAGAGTAAAGTCGGACTCACGAACCATTGATGAGGCAGGGGAGTTACATACGGTTAAACTCCCTAAATAACCCTCACCTTTAGCTTTATTGAGTGCCGCTAAAGTATCCGCTGTTTCGCCAGACTGTGAAATGGTGATAAACAAGCTGTTTGGTATAACGGCCGTTTCACGGTATCGGTACTCACTGGCAATTTCCACCAAGCAAGGGATTTTTAAATATTGTTCTACCCAGTACTTCGCCACCAAAGCCGCATGATAGCTGGTACCGCAGGCAATGATTTGCAATGCATTCACCTGCTCAAAGACTTTTGCCGCGTTATCACCCAGGGTCTCAACATAAACCTGATGATCGACAATTCGTCCTTCTAAGGTTTCTGCCACAACTGACGGCTGCTCAAATATTTCTTTCAACATAAAGTGACGATAGTTACCTTTGTCGACCGCGTCATGCTGTATATCTGAAGTTTCAAATTCGCGTTCAATGGCTTCGCCATCTGCATTCAATAACGTAATACCATCGCGGCGCACTTCTGCAACTTCACCTTCTTCCAAATAAATAAAGTCGCGAGTAACGGGCAATAGCGCAAGCTGATCTGAAGCTACGAAGAATTCCCCAATCCCTTTTCCGATAACAAGCGGGCTCCCTGAACGAGCAACAACCATTTTATCAGGCTGACTCGCGTCAATTGCTACGGTTCCATAAGCACCTTTCAGTTTTTTGGTGGTCGCCAAAAGCGCTTTTAATAAAGTGTCATGTTCTTTAAGTGCTTCATGGAGGCAGTGCGCAATGACTTCTGTGTCTGTGTCAGACTCAAAGCGGTAACCCTTTGCTTTTAATTCATCTCGAAGTTCATCATGATTCTCTATAATGCCGTTATGAACTAGCGCAATATTGTCTTCTGACATATGAGGATGAGCATTTTTCTCATTTGGCTCACCATGAGTCGCCCAACGAGTGTGGGCAATTCCCAGCCCTCCGCTAATAGGACTTTCCTTTAATGCGTCTTTAAGCTCAGATACTTTACCTGCTCTACGTATTCGCTCAATTCGCCCGTCGTGATAAATGGCCACACCAGCGGAATCATAACCCCGGTATTCGAGTCGCTTTAATCCTTCCACCAATATATCGCTCACATCACGTTGCGCGATTGCACCAACAATTCCGCACATTACTGCTTTTCCTCTTTTTTATTGCTTTTAATTGTTTCTTTCACCGGTCTTTGCCATCCAGAAATCAGCTTCTGTGGTATGCGGCTGATACATAAATCTTCCGCAGGAATATCTTTAGTGACAGTTGTTCCAGCACCCACAGTGGCATTCCGGCCCACGGTCACAGGAGCCACCAACTGAGAGTCAGAGCCAATAAAAGCGCCATCCTCTATGGTTGTTACAAATTTATTAACACCATCATAATTACAGGTAATCACACCAGCCCCAACATTAACGCCTTGGCCAATTTTTGCATCACCCAAGTACGCTAAGTGGCTGGCTTTACTGCCTTTGCCAAGGACGGTTTTCTTAGTCTCAACAAAATTACCAATAAAGGCTTCATCCTCCAGAGTGGTCCCTGGGCGAATTCTAGCGAAAGGCCCAACAGAGCACTGCTTACCAATGATAGAATCCTCTATCATTGAGTTAGGCTTAATCACAGTATCAGCACCAATCGAACAGTTCTTTAGGATGACGTTTGCACCAATACTGGCGCCCGTCTCAATCGTGACAGTACCTTCAATGATCACATTCACATCTATCAAGACATCGCTGGCACACTTAAGTTCGCCCCGAATGTCTAGGCGAGCGGGGTCGAGCAGAGTCACTCCTTGCTCTAATAATTCTTGCGCCTTGGCTTCTTGATAACGGCGTTCTAACTGAGCGAGTTGAACGCGACTGTTTACGCCTTCAACTTCAATCTCGGAAGTAGGGTGGCAAGCCTTAACTCCTGCACCTTGCGCAGCCATAGCAATACAGTCAGTTAAGTAATACTCTCCTTGAGCGTTATTATTATCAATATTACTCAGCCAACCTTTCAGTGATTTAGCGTCTGCACACAAAATACCAGTATTGACTTCATTGACTTTTAACTGTTCTTCATTAGCATCTTTTTGCTCAACAATTTGCGTTACTTCGTTGCGTTCATTACGAATGATGCGCCCATAACCCATCGGATTATTCAGCTTTACTGTCAGTAGGCCAATCCCTGAACTGGGTTGCGATTCGATTAAATCGTTTAATGTCGATGCTTTAATTAAAGGAACGTCGCCGTAAAGCACCAATACCTGATCGCCATCCTCAATCACCGGTAAGGCTTGATCAACGGCGTGACCAGTGCCTAATTGTTCGGCTTGTTCGACAATAGTAACGGGGGTTTCTCTAAGTTGATCTTTTACTTGTTCAATACCATGCCCAGCAACTACCACAATCTTATGAGGGTTAAGTGCTTTTGCGGTATTGATCACATGCTCTAGCATAGAGCAGCCAGCTATAGGGTGTAATACTTTAGGCAAATGTGAGCGCATACGGGTTCCTTTACCCGCTGCCAATATAACTACGCTTAGTGCCATAATTATTCTAATTAATTGAAATTAAGCGTTTATTTTAACACTTATAAGCGTTTTTGGCTTATGCAGAATAGACTTTTAAGCGATCTCTTACTTTTTTTTAAGTTTTTTCCTCTTACATCAAACATAACCACTGTCTAAACTGGTACTGCTTCATAGAAGAAGCTTTTCACTGGAAAATTTCAAAGGAGATTGAAATGAAAAAACTATTATTAATAGCTGCTTCGGCAGTTCTCATGAATGGCTGTATTTACGGGACTGTAAAGGATGCCAACACCGGTTCAGGGGTATATCAAGCTAAGGTTTCTGTGGTAAAAGGTAGTTGCTCTGGTAATGGCTGTGGATTCCCTGAAGGTACTGATAGCTCTGGCTTTTATGTGTTTGATGCCTACGGAGATCGCAATGGTAGTGCCAATACAAAGTTTATAACCCCAGCCAGCGGAGAAGAGGCTATAACCTTTTCTGTTTCGAAACCAGGCTATATCTCACGTACTTTTTACCACAAACCCGACTATCAAAAAGTCACTTATGACGGCAAAACCTACTACGTTAGTGATGCCCCACTGATCTATCTTTGCCCTTACGGTAGTCTTGATAGTGATGGTGACTCAATCTGTAATTCGGCTGAAAACCGTTATGGCACGGATCCATACAACAGTGACACTGATGGCGACCGTTTGAGCGATGCTGCTGAGATTTTTGGTTATGACGGTGTTGATATTCGCTATTACGGTGCTGATCCGCTTCGAAAAACTATTCTGATCGAAGCCGACTATTATCAAGCATTCAAACCTGATCAAGCTGCTCTGGATCAAGTTATACAAGCTTTTGCTGATGCACCGGTCACTAATCCTGATGGCTCAACGGGAATCACACTTGCTATCGATCTCGATGATCGAATTGCAGCTTCCGATGAAGACAGTAATTTAAGCCCCGTGTGGACTGATTTTGATGTGTTAAAAAACAAGTATTTTAAATCACGTCGAAGCAGCTTGTTCCATTACGCACTATTCGTTGATCAATACAATGGCGGTTCATCAAGTGGTATTTCCCGCGGTATTCCAGCTCATGATTTTATTGTCTCATTAGGGCAGTGGCCTACACCCGGGGGTACGACACAACAACAAGCGGGAACTTTAATGCATGAGTTTGGCCATAACTTGGGATTAATGCATGGCGGTGATGAAAATGCTAACCGCAAACTTAATTACCTTAGTATTATGAGTTATGACTATCAAATGCCAGGCTTAACCGTCGATGGAACTTCTGGCGTAGTCGACTTCTCACGTCTCAAAGTTAATGCTATTTCAGGTAACATTAGTGAGTATAGCGCCATGTCAGGGTACGGTGGTACCACTGAAACTAATTTGGCTGATTATAGTGTGCGCCGCAATGGTACTTGGTTATCAGGCACAGCTAGCTCTAACCTTGATGTTAACAATAACGGCTCTCTTCAATCATCCGTTTACGTAGGCTACTATAATGCGTCGCAAAATGACTGGGATAATATTACTTTTGCGGGCGGTGGTTCCGGTGGAAGCATCGGTGATGGTCACTTAGGTGCATCCGCTCTGATGAGTTTTGGCACCTTTAACTCACGCTCAATTCCTGAATATATGGTTGATTCGTGTATGACACCAGAAGATATGTAATTGGAGTTGTGATACCAAATTATACGCAATAAAAAAGGTGGCAATAGCCACCTTTTTAATACTTACAACAATTAAAAAGTATTACTTACCGCTTTTCTTCTTAATTGCTCTCAAAGTACGTAATTGGGCTACTGCTTCAGCAAGCTCTGCAGCTGCTTTAGAGTATTCAATCTCAGAACTTTGATCAGACAAGGCTTCACGAGCGTCTTTTTCTGCTTCTAAAGCTTTTGCTTCATCAACATCTTCAGCTCGAACAGCCGTATCAGCCAGTACTGTTACCATGTGTGGTTGAACTTCCAGCATTCCGCCCGAGACGAAAAACAACTCAACCTCGCCACCTGGCAAAGTCACTTTGACTGGGCCTGGGTTTAATGACGTTAGTAGGGGAGCGTGGCCAGGTTCAACACCTAGCTCACCCAAATCACCTGTCGCAATCAGACGCTCAACCTTTCCAGAAAAGATAGAGTCTTCTGCGCTAACGATATCCAAATGTACAGTCATTGCCATTAGGTCCCCCCCTTCTTAATACTAAGTAAGGGCTGATTAAATGTTTTTAGCCTTTTCAACCGCTTCTTCGATTGAGCCAACCATGTAGAACGCTTGCTCAGGCAAGTGATCGTATTCACCGTTCAAAATGCCTTTAAAGCCAGAAATCGTATCTTTTAACGATACATATTTACCAGGAGCACCTGTAAATACTTCTGCTACGAAGAACGGCTGCGATAAGAAACGTTGAATTTTACGAGCACGTGATACAGTTTGCTTATCTTCTTCAGAAAGCTCATCCATACCAAGAATCGCAATAATATCTTTCAACTCTTTATAACGCTGCAATACGCCTTGAACACCACGAGCAACGTCATAATGTTCGTTACCAATCACTAAAGGATCTAACTGACGAGAGGTTGAGTCAAGTGGGTCAACCGCAGGATAGATACCTAGCTCAGCAATTTGACGAGAAAGTACTACCGTTGCATCCAAGTGTGCGAACGTCGTCGCTGGCGATGGATCCGTCAAGTCATCAGCAGGTACGTATACCGCCTGAATCGATGTAATCGAACCAGTCTTAGTCGAAGTAATACGTTCCTGAAGAACACCCATCTCTTCAGCTAGAGTAGGCTGGTAACCTACCGCTGATGGCATACGACCTAGAAGTGCTGATACCTCAGTACCTGCTAGTGTATAACGATAGATGTTATCAACAAACAATAGTACGTCACGGCCTTCGTCACGGAATTTTTCCGCCATCGTCAAACCAGTCAAAGCAACACGTAGACGGTTACCCGGTGGTTCGTTCATCTGACCATATACTAACGATACTTTGTCGATTACGTTTGAATCTGTCATTTCGTGGTAGAAATCGTTACCCTCACGAGTACGCTCACCAACACCAGCGAATACAGAGAAACCTGAGTGCTCAATCGCGATGTTACGGATAAGCTCCATCATGTTTACGGTTTTACCAACACCGGCACCACCGAACAGACCAACTTTACCACCCTTCGCAAATGGGCAAACCAAGTCAATAACTTTAATTCCTGTCTCTAGAAGTTCGTTAGCTGGAGCTAACTCTTCAAGAGTAGGAGCTTTACGGTGGATAGACATACGCTCTTTCTCACCGATTGGGCCTTTTTCGTCGATTGGGTTACCAAGCACGTCCATGATACGGCCTAGGGTTTCAGTACCCACAGGAACCTGAATTGGCGCGCCAGTATTACTTGTCTCTAGTCCACGACGTAAACCATCTGATGCTCCCATCGCGATACAACGAACAACACCGTCACCTAACTGCTGCTGAACTTCTAGCGTTAAGCCAGTATCAGTTACTGTCAGTGCATCATAAACTTTAGGAACACTATCACGCGGGAACTCAACGTCGATAACCGCGCCGATAATTTCTACAATGTTACCTGTGCTCATATTGATTTCCTCAATCTTAAGCTTTAAAAACTTATCTTTACTACTTTACGAGACATTAATTTCGTATAAGCAATGTGTTAAACCGCAGCTGCACCAGCACTAATTTCAGCCAACTCTTGAGTAATGGCTGCCTGACGTGCTTTGTTGTAAACAAGCTCAAGGTCATCAATAAGATCACCAGCGTTATCCGAAGCAGCTTTCATCGCTACCATTCGTGCGGCTTGTTCACAGGCGATGTTTTCAACAACTGCCTGATAAACTTGTGACTCGATAAAACGAACCATTAATTTGTCCAAAAGCGGTTTCGCTTCTGGCTCATATAAATAGTCCCAATGGTGACGCAATTCATCATCTTGTCCTACCGGTAGAGGCAATAATTGCTCAACCTTCGGTTCTTGCGTCATTGAGTTCACAAACTCGTTAGTTACGACAAATAAACGATCGATGCGACCTTCATCGTAGGCTTTTAACATCACTTTAACTGCGCCAATTAAGTCATCAATCTCTGGCGTGTCACCGAGATTGGAACTTTTAGCAACAACCGAACCACCAACTCTTTTAAAGAAGCTTGTAGCTTTGCTGCCAATAAGACACATATCAACTTCAATGTCTTGATCAGACCATTCTTTCATGCTGTTTAGGGCTTTCTTAAACAAGTTAATGTTCAAGCCGCCACACAAACCGCGATCAGTTGATACCACGATATAACCTACACGCTTGACGTCACGCTCAGTAATGTAAGCATGACGGTACTCGGGAGTACCTTGAGCAATGTGTTTAATCACAGTGCGAATTTTTTCAGCGTAAGGACGTGATGATGCCATACGATCTTGCGCTTTACGCATTTTACTGGCTGCAACCATTTCCATCGCAGAAGTAATTTTTTGCGTATTCTTAATCGACCCAATTTTGGTACGAATCTCTTTAGCGCCTGACATACTCTATTTCCAGTCTAAAAATTAGTGTTTGGTAACTAGAAAAGGGCGCAAAGCACCCTTTATCTAACGCTTACCAAGTTTGCGTAGACTTAAACTTAGTTACAGCTTCTTCAAGTTTAGCTTTGACTTCGTCGTTGTAATCACATTTTTCATTGATTTCATTCAACAAGTCGCTTTGCTGGTTCTTGAAATAGTCTAGCAATGCATCTTCAAAGTCACCGATTTTGTTGATTTCAACATCTTTCAAGTGGCCTTCTTCTGCTGCGTATAAAGAAACAGCCATTTCAGCTACTGATAACGGAGCATATTGCTTCTGCTTCATTAACTCAGTAACACGCTGACCGTGTTCTAGCTGTGCACGAGTTGCGTCATCAAGATCCGATGCAAACTGTGCGAAAGCTGCAAGCTCACGATACTGGGCTAGTGCTAAACGAACACCACCACCAAGTTTCTTAATGATTTTAGTCTGTGCTGCACCACCTACACGAGATACCGATAGACCCGCGTTAACCGCTGGACGAATACCTGCGTTGAACAAGTCAGTTTCTAAGAAGATCTGACCATCAGTAATCGAAATTACGTTAGTTGGTACGAACGCTGATACGTCACCAGCTTGAGTTTCAATGATAGGCAATGCTGTCAATGAACCCGTTTGACCTTTAACTTCACCGTTTGTGATCTTTTCAACGTGGTCTGCGTTAATACGCGCAGCACGCTCAAGAAGACGCGAGTGTAAGTAGAATACGTCACCAGGGTATGCTTCACGACCTGGAGGACGACGTAAAAGCAATGAAATTTGACGATAAGCCCATGCTTGTTTCGTCAAATCATCATATACGATTAAGCTGTCTTCACCGCGGTCACGGAAGAATTCACCCATAGAACAACCAGAGAATGGAGCGATAAACTGCAATGCAGCCGCTTCAGCTGCTGTCGCAGCTACCACGATAGTGTGGTCCATTGCACCGTGCTCTTCTAATTTGCGAACGATGTTGTTTACTGTTGATGCTTTCTGACCAACCGCCACATATACACAAGTAACGCCTGTGCCTTTTTGGTTGATGATGGCATCAATAGCAATTGCTGTTTTACCAGTCTGACGGTCACCAATAATCAACTCACGCTGACCACGACCAACAGGAATCATCGCATCGATTGATTTCATACCAGTTTGAACAGGCTGGTCAACCGATTGACGTTCAATTACACCTGGTGCAATTTTTTCGATTGGAGAGAAACCGTCATTATCGATTGGACCTTTACCGTCGATAGGGTTACCTAGGGCGTCAACAACACGACCTAGAAGACCACGACCAACTGGCACTTCAAGAATACGACCCGTACATTTAGCAGTCATACCCTCTACGATGTCTGAGTAGTCACCAAGTACTACCGCACCGACTGAGTCACGCTCTAGGTTCAAAGCCATACCATATTTACCGCCAGGGAGTTCAATCATCTCACCAGCCATGACTTCTTCTAGACCATGTATACGTAAAATACCGTCAGATACACTAACGATTGTACCTTCATTACGAGCTTCGCTCACAACTTCAAAAGAGTCGATGCGCTTTTTAATAAGCTCGCTAATTTCAGATGGATTCAGTTGCACACTCATGCTTCTTCCTCACTAAGCTCTTAGCGTTTCGGAAAGCTTGTTGAGCTTACCGCGTATTGATCCGTCAATAACCATGTCACCGGCTCTGATAACCAGTCCACCAATCATTGAAGAATCCACTTGTGTTTCAATGTTAACCTTACGACCAAGTTTTGTCGTCAACTTGTCAGTTAGTCGTTGCAATTGCTCATCGCTTAAGGCCAATGCAGACGTCACTTCAACATCAACAGTTTTGTCATAATTCGCCTTTAACACGTCGAAACGTTGACGAATTGCTGGCAATGCTTCTAAGCGATTATTTCTTGCAAGCAATTTAATAAAGTTTTGTACCTTATCGACTAAGTGGCCTTCGCCAACCTTTAACACCACATCACCTTTCTCTTCAGAAGAAAGGGCAGGGTTAGTAATTAGTGCTGCCACTTTGTCATTGCTAACGGCTTGAGCGACAAAATCTAACATGCTTGCCCACTCAGACACAGTCTGAGAACCAAGAGCATATTCGAATGCTGCTTTTGCGTATGGTCTTGCAATAGTAGATAGCTCTGCCATAGTTAACCCTTATAGATCTTTGACTAGCTTATCGAACATGTCATTGTTCGCCGCTTCATCAATGTTGCGCTCAATCACTTTCTCAGCACCTGCAACTGCAAGAGTTGCAACTTTAGAGCGTAGTTGTTCACGAGCACGGTTAACTTCTTGCTCAATTTCAGCTTGTGCACCAGACTTAATTTTGTCAGCCTCGGCACGAGCGTCATCTTTTGCAGAATCAACGATTTCAGTGTGACGTTTTTTAGCAGAATCTACTAACTCAGCAGATTGCCCTTTCGCTTCACGTAAAATCTCAGCCGCTTTTTCTTGAGCAAGCTCAAGGTCCTTTTGGCTTCTTTCAGAAGCTGCCAGACCTTCGGCAATTTTATTCTGACGTTCTTCGATAGCAGCCATAATGTGTGGCCACACAAACTTCATGCAGAAAAACACGAAGGCTGCGAAGAAAATCATATTGATAATTAGGGTCAAGTTTACATTCACTTTGATTCCCCCCTCTAGTAGTTAGTCATGGTTTTGGTATAAATACCAGCGTGCAATCTTATTAACCTACTAAAGACTGCAATTGACCAACGTATGGGCTTGCGAATGTGAACCACATACCGATACCGATACCGATCATGGTTACCGCATCCAGAAGACCAGCAACTAGGAACATTTTAGTTTGTAGCATAGGAGCTAGTTCTGGTTGACGAGCTGAAGCTTCTAGGAATTTACCACCTAGTAGACCGAAGCCAATCGCAGTACCTAAAGCACCAAGACCTAATACTAATAACACACCTAATGCTGTGAACGCGAACAAAGTTTCCATTGTTTTCCTCCAATCGAGAAATGGTTAAATGTTAAAAACTAAATACAAAAACTAAACTCTAAAACTCAAACTCTTTACTAGTCACTGCCAGCAGTGATTAGTGATCTTCATGTGCCTGACTTAAGTAAACAATCGTCAACATCATGAAGATGAATGCTTGTAGCGGGATAACCAGAATATGGAAGATAGCCCAACCCATATAGCTGATGAAACCACCTACTAATCCGCCGATACCCGTAGACATCAAGATTGCAATCAAGATGAATAGCAATTCTGCTGCGTATAGGTTTCCGAACAAACGAAGACCTAACGAAATTGGTTTCGCGATTAAGCCAATCGTTTCCATTAATAGGTTCACTGGAATTAACAACACTTGCACAAACTTGTTCTTGCTTGAGAACGGGTGCAAAGTTAACTCACCAATGAAACCACCAATTCCTTTAACTTTAATGCTATAGAAAAGAATCAGTAAGAATACGCCTATCGATAAACTGAACGTAATATTGACGTCAGCTGTCGGTAAGAATTTCAAATAAGAAGTATGAGGGTCATTACCAAGTACATGAACATTGGTTTGTTCTGCGACCCAAGGAAGTAAGTCAACCGGGATCCAGTCCATCATATTCATTAGGACAACCCACACAAAGATGGTTAATGCCAGAGGGGCAATAAGTGGGTTTTTGCCGTGGAAAGTATCTTTTACAGACTTATCAACAAATTCAACAACCATTTCTACCATGGACTGCCATTTGCCTGGGTTTTCTATTTTTGCGTTCTTAGCAACACGCCAGAAGCTAAAGCAGAATAAAGCACCTAGTAGGAATGCGAATAATAAGCTGTCAACGTTGATTGCCCAAAATCCAGCGTCCTGACACTGATTCCACACCCAACCTTGATCTGTTTTACACACTTGCAAGTTTTGTAAGTGGTGCTTGATATAACCAACGCTATCTAGATTTTCTGAAGATGCCATTGCTTCTTAAACCCTATGCTTTAAATCAAGTAAAACGCTTTTTCTTCTTTAGTGAAGATAAGCGTCCCCTTAAATCTCTTAGTAATAAATTACTTAATAATTAACGGTGCAAACCATTGTGATAATACGATTACAATGAATCCTATTAACAACGAGCCTGCATGCACCGGCAATACATTAAACGCAATAACCAGTAACAGGATGGTCAGCATTAACTTAACACTTTCACCAATTGCAAACGCTCTTTTAATCTCTAGAGCGGCTTGCGCGCCTGATTTGCGAAATACGATTGTGGCAAAGACAAAGTTGACCAACACCACAATAAGACTACCAACCCCTAGCGAAAGGCTGATGATTCCTGATATGAGTAGACCTATCAGAAACAAGATAAAACTGATTGCTAGCTGCACAAGCACCATTTTGTAGGCCTGCTTTCGGCCTTTTCGAGCTAATGATTGACTCATGCCAGAAATACCAGTTTCACCACAATTCGGGCGGCAAGTATAAAGATTTACCCGCCTTTTATCAACCAATCCACAGTCACAAAAGTGTTTTTTTTACCTCATACGACCAATTAGTTATAGTAATCCCTATAACTTGTGTTTTAGTCTTGCTGGATACCTAAATGTTGTAATATTCCGTCCAGCTCATCCAAGCTGTGGTAATTAATTACCAGGTTTCCTTTGCCTTTATTGCCATGATTTATAGCCACAGTAGCACCAATCTTATCGGCTAACTGTTGCTCTAATGCGACAATATGATGATCTTTATCTGTTTTCTTTGGCTTTTTCTTCGGTTCATTTATATTACGAATCAACTTTTCTGTTTCGCGAACGGTTAATCCTTTTTGAACCACAATTTTAGCTGTGTCTGACTGTTGTGAACCTTGAAGTGCTAACAAAGCACGCGCATGGCCCATTTCCATATCACCTCGCTCCAGATGTGTCTTACAAGCATCCGTGAGCTGCATCAAACGCAACAAGTTCGTGACGGTGGTACGGCTTTTACCCACGGCATCGGCTGTTTGCTGGTGCGATAGGTTGAATTCTTCTTTCAGTCGGTGCAGTGCATTCGCTTCTTCCATCGCATTGAGATCTTCACGCTGAATATTCTCAATTAAAGCCATAGCGATGGCCGCTTCATCAGGAACTTCTTTAATTAAAACAGGGACTTGATGAAGCTCAGCGCGTTGCGCTGCACGCCAGCGACGTTCACCAGCGATAATCTCGTACTTATCTTTTGCCACCGGGCGAATCACGATCGGCTGAATCATACCTTGTGCTCGTATCGAGTCAGCTAGTTCTTCTAGACCTTCCTCAGTCATTACGCGTCGCGGTTGATACTGACCCGGCTGCAAAAACTCGATCGGCATTTCTTTCAGCACACCGTCCTGGCTCAATATGGTTTCAGAGTCAGCGCTGGCACCTGATTTTTTTGCTTCTCTAGCTGTTTTGCTGGTGCTGTTGCCCAACAACGCATCCAAACCTTTGCCTAAACCACGTTTACTCATGAAAAGTCCTCTAATTCTATTGCTTAACTTATTATGCTGCGCTTCTGCGCTTAATAATTTCGCCTGCTAGCGCCAAGTACGCCTTTGAGCCACTCGAACTGCGATCATAAAATAATACCGGAACCCCATGGCTCGGTGCTTCCGCCAAACGCACATTTCGAGGAATTACTGTTCGGTATACTTTGTCAGCAAAGTGACTAAATAACTGTCTTGAAACCTCTAAAGAGAGGCGGTTGCGCGGATCGTACATAGTACGCAAGATGCCTTCTATTTTTAAGTTTGGATTGACGTGTTCTTGTACTTGGCGAATGGTGTTTAACAAGGCCGACAGTCCTTCCAATGCATAGTATTCACACTGCATTGGAATAATCACGGAGTCAGACGCTACCATCGAGTTCAAGGTCAACATGTTTAAAGAAGGGGGGCAGTCAATTAGTATAAAGTCATACAAGTCATTTACCGACTGTAATGCCTGCTTTAATCGCTTCTCTTTATCATCAAACTCTAATAGATGAACTTCGGCTGCGGTTAGATCACCATTCGACGGCAACACGTCGTAGCCTGCAACGTCAGAAGTGACAATATGACTTTTAACTTCTTCCGGCTCCATTAACGAGTCGTACGCTGAAAGCTCAAGATCAGACTTTTCAACTCCCGAGCCCATGGTTGCATTGCCTTGAGGGTCCATATCTACCATTAGCACACGTTGTTTTTCCTGCACCAACGAAGCTGCAAGATTCACACTCGTCGTCGTTTTGCCGACGCCGCCTTTTTGATTGGTAATGGCAATGATGTAAGCCACAGATCACCTCAAGTTACTGTTATTGTGTTTTTTGAAGATAAATAAAATACCGCGTTGCGTCCAAATTGGGAACCTTTACTTGCTTTGAATCCACTAATTTCAGTGAAGAGTCCAGCTCCACAATCTCTTCTTCTGGATATAAGCCTTTCATCGCCAACCATTGACCACCATCAGCTAACAAATGCTCAGTCCAATCGGTCATATCTTTTAACGACGCAAATGCACGCGAAAGTATGCAAGCATACCCTGTATCATGATTAAAGTCTTGTACACGCTTATTCACCACGGTTACATTTTCCAGCCCTAACGCATAGACCACTTGCTTCAAGAAGCGGGTCTTTTTACTGTTAGTGTCCAACAGGGTGAATTTTTTATCAGGATTTAAAATCGCCAACGGAATTCCCGGCAAACCCCCGCCAGTACCGACATCCAAACATGACTCAAATTCTGCTACCGCAGGAGAAACCACCACCGAGTCCAACAAATGAAGATACAAACCTTCCTTAGGATCACGGATCGCCGTCAGGTTAAATGCTTTATTCCACTTCAATAACGATGACAAATAGGTCAGCAACTGATCGCTTTGCTCGTCAGAAACGGAAATACCCAGCTTCTCACACTCTTGATTAAATTCAGGTTGAAGTTGTTTTAGTTGAGGGTTCACGATTTACTCTTTTATCGACTATAGTTTTCATTATTCAGACTGCATCGACATCAAAACTCTCACACTCGGCGAATAATAAGAGGTTAGGATAACAGTCAGCAAAGCTACTTGTTTTTGTTTTTATCTTTATTTCTGCTGGCCAGAACAATTACCAATACAACAATCACCACCCCAATAACGCCACCCAATACTGCACCACTCATCATATCCTCCTTTGGTTTTATGCCGGTCTACGCTGATTTCAAATGCTTTCGTTTCTTTAAATACACCAACAACAGCGAAATCGCGGCTGGCGTAACGCCTGAAATACGGCTGGCTTGACCAATGGTTTCAGGTTTTAGGTTTTGAAGCTTTTGCGCCACTTCGTTAGATAAGCCTTTGACCTGTGTATAGTCTATATCACTCGGTAGTTGGGTATGTTCGTTTCTCAGATTGCGCTCGATCTCATCTTTCTGACGATCGATATAGCCCGAGTACTTGGTTTGGATCTGCACTTGCTCAGACACCTTAGGATCTTCAACTTTTGGCCCTAAATCAGGCTGCGACATCAACATCTCGTAGCTAACATCAGGGCGACGCAATAGCTCTTGCGCTTTATAAGCACGGCTTAGCGGCTTCTCTAAAACTTTATTTAACTCTTGCGCGGCTTTACTTTCCGGCGTGATTACCAGCTTTGAAATACGTTTTAGTTCATTATCAATGGCTTCGCGCTTGTGGTTAAACGCCGCCCAGCGGGCTTCATCAACTAAGCCCAGCTGATGACCGCGCTCGGTTAAGCGTAAGTCGGCATTGTCTTCACGTAAAATCAGACGATACTCGGCACGCGAGGTGAACATGCGGTAAGGTTCTTGTGTACCACGCGTGATCAAATCATCAATCAAAACACCGATATAAGCTTCATCGCGACGTGGCGACCAGCTGTCTTTGCCTTGCGTTTGTAGTGCGGCGTTCATGCCTGCAATCAAGCCTTGCGCACCGGCTTCTTCATAACCAGTGGTGCCGTTGATTTGTCCAGCAAAGTAGAGGCCGTTAATAAACTTGGTTTCTAGCGAAGCTTTTAAATCACGAGGATCAAAGAAGTCATACTCAATGGCGTAGCCAGGGCGTGTAATATGCGCATTCTCGAAACCTTTGATCGAGCGCACAAAATCCATCTGCACATCAAACGGTAAACTGGTTGAAATACCGTTAGGATACAATTCATGGGTGTTTAAGCCTTCTGGCTCCACAAAAATTTGGTGGCTGTTTTTATCGCTAAAGCGCATCACCTTATCTTCAATCGACGGGCAGTAGCGCGGGCCTACGCCTTCGATTTCACCTGAATACATCGGTGAACGATCGAGTCCACCACGAATAATATCGTGTGTTTTTTCGCTGGTATGGGTGATCCAGCATGAAATCTGCTCGGGGTGTTGCGAAGCGTTTCCCATAAAAGAGAAGGTCGGTACTGGCGTATCGCCAGGCTGCTGCTCCAGCTGGGAGAAATCCACGGATTTAGCATCAATACGCGGAGGCGTACCTGTTTTTAACCGATCCACGCGGAAAGGGAGTTCACGCAAGCGATTGGCTAAGGCAATCGACGGTGGATCGCCGGCGCGTCCACCAGAATGGTTTTCGGTACCAATATGGATTTTGCCACCTAAAAACGTCCCTACGGTTAAAACCACAGCATCTGCATAGAAATCCAAACCCATCTGGGTTTTAACGCCAACGACTTTTTGTTCCGCTTCTTGGTCTGAACTTTTATTCTCAACAATGAGGTCCACGACAGCATTCTGGAAAATGCTTAGATTTTCTTGGTTTTCAAGGATTTCACGAATGGCGGATTTGTACAGGGCACGATCTGCTTGCGCGCGCGTGGCACGAACAGCCGGGCCTTTACTGGCGTTCAAGGTTCTAAACTGAATACCGGCGCGATCGATGGCTTTCGCCATAGCTCCGCCCAGCGCATCAATCTCTTTAACTAAGTGACCTTTGCCAATCCCACCAATCGCAGGATTACATGACATTTGGCCCAACGTATCAATATTATGCGTCAATAATAATGTCTTCACGCCCATGCGCGCAGATGCTAACGCAGCCTCTGTGCCAGCATGGCCGCCGCCGATAATGATGACTGAATACTTTTCTGGATAACGCATAAATTGAATTTCTAACCTAGTTGATTCATAAGCTAAAGGGCTATTGTAAACCCTTGGCGATTAGGGAGCGAGATCATACTCTTATTTGTTTAACTTTTGAACAGTTTTTCACTATCTTTTCTGATCGAATCAACCTAAAATCAATACTTTATAAAAATACTTACTTATAATTTTGATCAAACAACCCATCAATAAAACGAATAGCAACATCCAAGTTATTTACCACTTATGGTTAGCACTGGCGACTTTGCTGATTTTGTCACTCGCTACCAGCCTATTACTACTGTTTTTCGAACCTCTATTCCCAGCAACAAACGGTTCCGTTAGTAACCAACCTTCAGGGCTAGCTTTAATCGTTTCCATTACAGGTTCAATCCTTTTTTCTTACGGTCTGTTAGTGTGGATGACCAGAGAATATTTCATTAAACGCTTTAAACCATTACTCAAATCACGCTTTCGTTGGATATTGGTTTCGGTTTTAACTGGTGTAGCCATAGCTGTTTTGATTAATGTCGTCAGTCATTACTATCCGCCCCAACCGGGCGACGTCAGCACTTTTTCCTTAATTAAAAAAGATGGCGCCGTAGCAGTAGTTGTATTATTTGTCGCTACTGTTTGGCTTGCACCTATGTTTGAAGAATACCTGTTCCGCGGACTTCTTTATGATTCTTTATTGCAACGCTTTGGCACAATTGTCGCAATCTGTGCATCAGCAGTTGTATTTATGGGCTTTCACCTAATAGAATACAGTGATTACTGGGTTGGTATGGGTGCTATTTTACTGTTGGGGATTTTCTTGGCGCTACTTCGCCAATATAGTCGCTCTATCCTTGGCCCGATTTTATGTCACGCAAGCTATAATGCCAGTATATTACTGCTTGCGTAAGCAACCTCAGATTTATCAATAAACACTAGAAGGAGAGGCTGGTGAAACTTTTTACTCGATTACTGATTATACTTCTTATACTTGCTGGATTAGCCTACGGCTACATCTGGTATAAAAATAAGCAGATGATCGATAACGTCTTTACGTTTATAAAAATGCAAAGTCCGGCCAGCTATGATTCTACCTATGTAAGTTTTGACGGTAAGTCTGTGACCACTGATATTGAAATCACGGTTCCCGGTTCCGCACAAAAAGCCACCATCAAAGAGCTTCGCTTCGGTACAGATAGCCTACTCCAGTCTTTTAAGTTAGTTCGTTCAATTGAATCAGGACAATATTTTGGCGGTGTACAAAATATGAGTGCTGAAATTAAGCAACTTCAGTTTCCGCTAACTGCTTCCATGGACTCTAATTCTACATACGAGACTGAACCTGACTTACTGACTCAAATGTCCTTAGCGGGCTGCGATAATAAAGACTCTTTGGATGTGAGCGATTTAAACGCTATGGGTTATCAGCAAGTAACGTTAGATTTCAGCACCAGCACCAACTACGACAAACATATTAACCAAGCAAACTGGAACATGTATGTAAATGCCGGTGAATACGGTAGCTTTAAAGTCGATTTTTTATTGGATCAAATTAACCCAAATGCCTTAGTGCAAAATCCTAAACTTAAATCGATTACTGTAGAATCCGCCACTCCAGAGTTAACCGAGCGCTTATTTAAATATTGTGCCGAGCTTGAAGGGTTAGAGTTAGAACAATACTACCAGCGACACATTGATTACCTTCGCCATGTGCTCTATGACAACAACCTCCATTTCAGCGAAGACTTTTATACTGCCTACAATGACTATATTCGTCAGCCTAGAAGCATTAAGCTTGAAAGCTACCCTGCGGACGCCATTGATTCAATGGCTATGATGAACATGTCACCTCAGCGCATGATGAGCGCTTTAAATATGCGTGTATTCTTCAATGATGAACGTGTGCTTCAATTATTCGGCAATCCCCCGCTTCCATCTGAACTTCCTGAGTTGGATCAGGTAGTAGAGGTGCAAGACGATAACCTTACTCGTGTCCAAGGATTAACTCTACAAGCAACATCACCCGCTAACTTAGGCGCTTATATCGGTTACGAAGCTCGTTTTAACTACCGAGGGAAAAGCTATGTTGGCACCGTAAACTCTGTTTCTGGTGCAACCGCTCGCATTAAAACGTTTATTTCCTCAGGTAACTATCTCGAAATGCCGTTTAGAATTAATGAAATTAAGGATCTTAGGGTCCGTCGTGAGGTTGAAGCAAAGTCAGTCAAACGCGAAGAGTTGGAAAACGAGCAGTAATGTGTCTTAAGGTGGGGCGAATGCCTCACCTTATATTCATAATATCTTACCGAACCATCACAACCTGTAATATTTTTTTAAATACCCAGCCCCAACTTGCCTTTCCTTCTAGTCTTAGATTATTCTTAATTCACCAACCTAGTGACAATAACAGTTAGAGGACACCACAATGAAGTGGAGAAACCGTAGACGCAGTAGTAATATTGATGATCGTCGAGGGCAGCGCATGAAGTCCGGCGCTAAGTTCAGCATTGGCGGTATTATAATGGCGCTTATTGCGATCTTTGTATTTAAGCAGGATCCGATGCAAGTTGTCTCAGGTATGGTTGGAGGTCAATCGTCTCAAAGTACGTCTACGGAACAAACCAACTACCAACCATCGGCAGAAGAACAAGACGTCTACGATTTTGTTAGTGTGGTGTTAGCCGATACAGAAGATACTTGGACTCAAATTTACCGTCAATCGAATGCAAAATACCCACACCCAACCTTAGTTATTTATCGAGATAGGACACCAACCGCTTGTGGTACTGGCCAAGCAGCCTCAGGGCCTTTTTACTGCCCAGCGGATCAAAAGATTTACTTAGATTTAAGTTTTCTCGGTGAACTAAAACGTATGGGAGCCAGTGGCGACTTCGCTGTAGCCTATGTCCTTGCTCATGAAGTAGGGCATCACATTCAAACTGTAACCGGCATTTCCAGCAAGGTACGTAAAGCACAAAGCCAAACCAACAATGCAGGGCAGAACGCCTTGCAAGTCAAAATGGAACTGCAGGCTGATTGTCTTGCCGGTGTGTGGGCAAACCAGACCCAACAACGTACTCAATTCTTAGAGTCTGGTGATTTAGAAGAAGCACTATCCGCAGCAGAAGCGGTGGGTGACGACACCCTGATGAAACGAGCGGGTGTACCACCGCGACGTGAAAACTTTACTCACGGCTCTTCAAAAGAACGTATGAACTGGTTTAAACGAGGTGCCAATACAGGTCTCATCGGATCCTGTGATACATTTAATGGTGTTATATAACTTAATTATTAGCTGTGAAGCGTGCTGTTTTTATACACCGTCTATATAAACGCGCTTCACCTTATAAAAGTGGTTACTTCCCGATACAGAAGCTAGAGAAAATCCGTCCTAATAAATCATCGGCACTAAACTCGCCTGTGATTTCTGACAGTGAGTTTTGCGCTTGGCGCAGTTCATCCGCTAGCAATTCTCCCGCGTTAAACTCTACTAACTGCTCTTTGCCTAAATAGCAAAAAGCTAGTGCACGCTCAATTGCATCTAGGTGACGGCGGCGGGCGAGGAAGGCGCCTTCGGTGTTCTGTTGGTAGCCAACGATTTGTTTCAGCTCTGCTTTTAATTCATCAATCCCAGTTCCATCTTTAGCGCTAATGGCAATGGTTTTATAGTCTGAGTTTAACGATTGATTATCCAGCTGTGAGACATCAATTTTATTGGCGACGATTAAGAGCTTTTCTTTAAATGGCTCGAATCGCTCAAACGCTGGGTCAATGGCATGCGGTGTAAATTCTTGTGTTTCGCTGGAGTCCGCGACTAAGATAATTTGATCCGCTTGTTCAATTTCGTTCCAAGCACGCTCAATACCAATTTGCTCCACTTTATCGTCTGACTCACGCAGACCAGCGGTATCGATAATATGGACGGGAAGTCCATCAATATGAATGTGCTCACGTAGAACATCACGGGTCGTGCCGGGAATATCGGTGACAATGGCGGAGTCTTTACCTGCTAAGGCATTGAGCAAACTGGATTTACCTGCATTCGGTTTTCCTGCAATCACCACAGTCATGCCTTCGCGTAAAATCGAGCCTTGCTGCGCCTGACTTTGTAAGCATTCTATATCGCCAATGATTGCATCTAAATCACCGAGTACTTTACCGTCGGACAAGAAGTCAATCTCTTCCTCTGGAAAGTCGATAGCAGCTTCCACATAAATACGTAAATGAATTAACGCTTCCACTAACTCATGAACTCTTTGTGAGAACTCACCCTGTAAAGATCTGACGGCAGAGCGTGCAGCATGTTCAGAGGTTGACTCTATTAAATCTGCGATCGCTTCAGCCTGCGCCAAATCCAACTTATCATTGAGAAATGCGCGCTCAGAAAACTCACCAGGACGCGCGAGTCGAACGCCTAACTTTAAAATTTCCTTAAGTAACAAGTCTAAAATAACAGGGCCACCATGACCTTGTAACTCAAGAACATCCTCACCCGTAAAAGAGTTCGGCGCTTTAAAGTAAATAGCGATACCTTCATCGAGCACGGTATCTTGTTGATCAAAAAAGGGGAGGTAGGTGGCTTCTCGAACCGTGAGCGATTTCTTTACTATTTTTTGTGCGACAGTTTCAGCAAGTTTTCCAGAAACCCTAATAATACCAACGCCTCCACGACCGGGAGGCGTTGCAATGGCAGCAATGGTGTCTTGCGTATTATTGGCTGACACTATCTAATTCCAATTCCTGAATAATGACTAAGAAAGCCTACTTTTTCTTAATCGCTTTTTTCGGCTTATCAGGAGCATTCTCAACTTTTTTAGTCACATACTGTTGTTGCGCTACTGATATTAAGTTGTTACACAACCAGTATAAAACCAAACCTGCTGGGAAGAACAGCATAAACACCGTAAAGACGACAGGTAAATAGCTCATGATCTTTTGCTGCATCTGATCCATGGTTGGTGACTTTGGCTGTAAGCGCTGCATTAACCACATGCTTCCACCCATCAATAAGGGTAATACGAAGTAGGGATCAGCTACCGATAAATCCTGAATCCAGCCGAAGAATGGTGCATGCCTTAGTTCTACTGCTTCAAACAATACATAATACAAGGCGATGAAAATCGGGAACTGTAACAACATCGGTAAACAACCACCGAATGGGTTAGCGCCTTCCTCTTTATACATTTTCATCATTTCTTGCTGCATGCGCTGTTTATCATCGCCATAACGCTCTTTTAAACGTTGCATTTTTGGCTGTAACTTACGCATATTCGCCATCGAACGGTATTGCGCCGCCGACAGTGGGTATAGCAAAGTTTTGATAACAATAGTCACCAAAATAATTGCCAAGCCCCAGTTCGCTAGGAAACTGTGGAAAAACTGCATTAACTTATAGAGGGGTAAACCGATCCACCATACCCAGCTCAAATCCAACGACTTATCCAAGCCTGGAGCGGCTGCTTCTAATTGCTCTAAATCTTTAGGCCCAACGTATAGATCAGCATTTATGGTTTTTGCTTGTCCAGCTGGAACCGAAACCGTTGGTTGAACAAAACGAATGGTAGTGTCTTTGTTTGGTTTTACCGAACTGGTGATATTAATCTGCTGATCCTGTGGCGGGATCCAGGCTGCAATGAAGTAATGCTGTAAAAAGCCAACCCAACCACCTTGACGGGAAGTTTTAATCGGCTCTTCTTCTAACTCTTCAAAGTCAACTTTTTCATATTGCTGCTCTTCCGGAGAATAAGCAACGCCCATAAATGGCTTCATGCCAAAAGACGACTTCTCTTCCAAGCCTGTTGGTTTCTGATCACGGGCTAATTCAGCAACAAAGTTATAAGTCCGATCGTTCGCAGACTGATTATCAATGCTGTAAACCATGTTTATTAGGTATTGACCACGAGTAAAAGTAAAACTCTTTTTGAAAGTCACGCCCGCACTATTGGTCCAACTTAATGGCACCGTTAGGGAATCTTCACCGTCTGCTAACGTGTAGCTTTCCTTTTCAGTAGAATAGCTTGCTCTTGGTAGTTGATTATCGGGAGCACCTTGTCCTAATAAAGCACTTTTTGCTTGATACATACGATCGCGGTAATCAAATAACACTACTTTATTATCAGCTTTATCCAACTCTACGTTGTACTGCTTTAGCTCAGCATAAACGATATCACCGCCATTAGGCTCTATGCGATAGCTGACTAAGTCAGTTTCAACCGTAATTAAGTTATCGCTGCTTGCAGCTGTATTGTTGCTGGCTACAGCAACGTCGCCCTGTTCAGCAACACTCTCTTGTTGAGAAGGTTGAGGGCCATAATCTTTTTGCCAAGCTTGGTATAACAAAAAAGTACATACCGCTAGGCCCAGAATAAAAAATCCGCGCATTGATTCCATAATCTACTCTTTTACAGCTTTTGTTTGTTGGATCGTATGATTTGTGGGTACAGGATCGTGTCCGCCTTCGCAACCAGGATGGCAACGACCAATTCTTTTAATGGTCAGCCAACTGCCACGTACAGCCCCGTGTTTCTCTAGTGCCTCGATAGAATAATTCGAGCAGGTTGGTGCAAAACGGCATTGATTGCCCATGACTGGACTTAATACTAACTGGTAAAGTCGTACTAATTTTATCAGTAACCACTGCATTTCTTTTTTGCTCGCGACCAAAGTCGATTGAGGTGCTCGAATAATACCTCATTAGGCATATCACTACTACCGCGACGGGCTAATAAAACAATATCAATATTAGGGAGTTTGTTTTGATGTAAACGGAAAGATTGACGCGCTAATCGCTTTAAACGGTTTCGCTTTACCGCTGACTTAACGTTTTTTTTAGCCACAATTAATCCCAACCGAGGATGATTCGACTCGCTTGAAATCGCTAGGAGTGTGAAAGGAGGGCAAACCAGTTTCACTGGGTTGCTGAAGACTTTTTTATAATCCTCTGCTGTGAGCAATCGACGGTCCCTAGAAAAACCAAATGTGCTGGTCTTATCGGTTACCGTCTTCTCGCTCACATCAAGGAATTCAAATATTTTATCTACCGCTACTAAGCGCTTAAACGCTTACGGCCTTTTGCACGGCGGTTAGCTAAAATTTTACGGCCATTTTTTGTCGCCATACGAGCACGGAAACCGTGTACACGCTTACGCTTAATGACGCTTGGTTGAAATGTTCTTTTCATCTGCTTAACCCATCAACATAAAAATTAATTCACAAAAAATTGTCCTTTTGTAGACATCTGTTTGTGACAATAACTACAAGGACGCGGAATTTTATAGGAATTGGTTAGGGATTGCAATGCTCCAGCCCTTATTTTTTAAGGGTTTGCAATAGATTCCTTAAACATCATCTATGTAGTGACAGTATGCCCATAAAACCACTAGATATTGTATTCCTATGCTTCCCCCGACTAGTGCCTGTGGATAATTGCGTCTAATTCTACAGAGTTTATGATGCTCTTTTTATAACAAAAATGCCAATTTACTTGTAATTTAATAATTTTTATCGAATTTAACCTGATAACTCGATTTAATTGTTCAATTTTTAAAAAGTTAGCCAGTAATTATTATAAATATATATTTAAAGATCTTATTATTATTATTAAGCAAGGCGTTATCTGTTGATAAATCATATTTGTTTAATTTAAACAATAATTTAACGTTATAGTAAACCCGTTTATAAGGTGTCTTATAACCTGAGTTCTAAAAATGGATAAGTTGCTTTTTATAGGGTTACACCGAGTTCTTCACAGTTTTAACCTGTTTTTATACCTTATTTAGTCACAACTTGTCCCTTTAAGCTCCCTTTGTCTTAATTTTGTGCAATTCATCCCCGGTTCTTTAAAATGTGGTTACTCACATATTAAGTTTTTTTTTTATTAAAACTGTGGATATTTATTGAAGATGGATCTACACTGTGTTTCATGTTGAGTTAGTCTTTTTGAGTAAGATCTCACTCCTACAGTGTAATAGCTTATTATTGGCATAAACAAAGCGCTTATAACAATTAAAAGTCATGGATTTGGGAATATATAATT